>JAJRTR010000204.1 GCA_024278215.1 bacterium | reverse complement strand
TTGCAAAATTCTGATTCGGCTACGGTCGGCTGCAATTGTTAACAGCTGCGTTGTCGGCACAAAATCATCCTCGACGTACTCTACAAGTACGCCTGCGGGGATTTTGCACCTCCGCCTTGCTTCCGACCGAATACGCTCGACCTCGCTTCGAACATAATTTTGCAACTGGCTCCTGTCAGAATACTATTTCGAAAATCACGGTCTTATTTTTACGTTTTTCACACCGGCATTTCAAAATCTGCTACAATTCCTGACATGGAATATATTAATGGACGTAGTTGTATTATCAGACACATTGTTTGTCTGATATTTGCCTTGTTGTTATGTTCAGCCGCATGTCCGCCCCGCGCTCGCGCCGGCGACAGGCCGGACTCTGAAAACACCTTCTCGCGAGAACTTACACACGACGGCAGAGCGCGCAGTTACCTTATTCACGTGCCGCCGGGGACTGGGCATAAGGAGCACATCCCGCTCGTGATAGTGCTGCACGGCGGCGGCGGCAACGCGCGACACGCTTTGCTGAACACTGGATTCAATAATAAAGCGGACGCGGAAGGCTTCATCGTTGTATATCCCAACGGTTCCGGCTACATGAATAACGCGATGCTCACGTGGAACGCCGACAGATGTTGCAAATATTCGATGGACAATAATATCGACGATGTCGGTTTTGTCGAAGCAGTCATCGACGATGTGTCGGCAAAGTACAGTATCGATCAGGCGAGGATATACGCGGCGGGCTTCTCGAACGGAGGGATGCTCGCCCACCATCTCGGCTGCCGACTATCGCGCCGGCTCGCCGCTATCGCGCCTGTCGCGGGCTGTGTCACAACTCCTCACTGCGAACCGGAAGACCCGATAAATGTGATAATGTTTCACGGAACAAACGATCTGAATGTACCGTACAACGGCGGCGTCGGCCCTCGCGCCCTGGTGAAACTCAAAAAGAAATCCGTCGAATATGCTGTTGCTCTCTGGAAACATAACAACAAATGCGAAGACACGCCTCACACGCGGACCGACGGCGACATAAGAGTCGATTCCTATGCCTGCCCCGAAACCGGCACGGATGTCGTGTTGTATACGATTGCGGGAGGAACCCACTCGTGGCCGGGCGGGAAGAGAGTTTTCTTTGTCGAGGACAAACCCTTTGAAGGCATATCCGCAACAGATATTATGTGGGACTTCTTCAGCAGTCATCCGAAACGAACGACAGGCGACCGGGATGGCGAATGACCGCGGGAGCATGGAAAAACCATGACATGCTGTTTTTATGCCGCCCATCCCCCGGCAAAGCCCGTCACGTTGACATTTCACCCCGCGCCGTTAACACTATCTACAACAAAACGCGAGGCAGCGGCAGGTGTGGCATTGTCATACTCAGACAACAATAAATGCAACTGTTCACAGGGCGTTCCCGTGTCGCCGCCCCACACCTTATATTTGCTGTTTGTCATTTCAATAATGTTTTTTTCATTCCTCACGTCCGCCTTATTCACTAAAACAGCACGCGCCGAAAAAATAGGAAGCCGTGTCCGCATCGGCGTGCTTACTCTCTACAAACCGCAGCACATAATCATAACATTCAAGCGCTACGGGAAGCCTGTAATACCAGTAATCAACGGAGAACCGCTGAGAGATTCGCCGGTCGGCCCTGACGGAACCATCGAGGTCGCGGCCGACAGCGCAGGCTACCTGCGTGTTCTGGGGCGTGACAGCGGAAACGACATTTTCTCGAAGTCACAGGTGCACAATCTTCGTTTCGCGCCTTCTTCGATCACAAACGCACCCTTCGATTTCGAGATAACAATACCGGGAAAAGTTATAAGGAAATACTACGGCTCGCTCGAGATAAAGTTCAGGAAGAACGGCACGATACTTCCTGTGATTACAAAAAATCTCGAAGACTACATCGCAATGGTTGTAGCATCGGAGATAAAGGGTTTTAAAGAAAAGGAAGTGATCAAGGCACAGGCAATTGTTTCACGATCATACATTACAGCGCACGGGGCGCGGCACAGGAAGGAAGACTTCGATTTTTGCGACACGACCCATTGCCAGCTTTTCAGAGGCCATTCCGTATGGGAAGAAACAGGCCGCGCGCAAACCGCGAAAATCAAGTCGCTTATCAGAGAAACTAAAGGCAAAGTGATATACCGCAACGGCAAACCGGTGGTAACATATTACACGGCGGCATGTTCCGGATACACAGCTACACCGGACATAATCTGGGGTGGTTCTGTGGATCACAACCTTGTCCAGGTGCGCGACCCTTTTCACAAAAGCGGCACAAAATATTTCCCCTGGATACGAAAGATAAAAAGACGCAATGTGATAAATGCCGCAGGCTGGAAACTTGGCGTCACCCTTTCTCGCGATGCGCGGATATACGTATCATCCAGATCGGAGTTGGGCGATTACACCCAGGAAGTTACAGTCGAGGACAAAGGAAAAGTTTATACGATACAGGGCGATAAATTCCGCCGCGCTGTCTCCAGAAGTTTCGGATGGAACCTGATCCTCAGCAATTCTTATGATATTATCCGTGAAGACGACTACATAATTTTTAAAGGCAGGGGTTTCGGACACGGCATCGGATTCTGCCAGTACGGTGCCCGCGAGATGGCGAAGCTCGGCAAATCATATACTGAAATCATTCAATATTATTTCCCGTCTTCGCAAATTGTGGACCGATACTGATCTTTGTGTTTTCAACCCGCATATTTTACAGATGCGGGTGAAAAACTACTTTGCCCTGTACACGCCGAAAACGGCGCGGAGTGTGTTGCATATTTCGCCGAGAGTGGCCTCGCGGCGGGCCGCGTCGAGTATGTACGGAAACAACTCGCCTTTCGGGTCTTGAGCCTGCAACTTCAGTTTCGCGAGCGCGGCGTCCACGGCGTCGCCGTCGCGTTCGTCGCGCAGGCGGGCGAGTTTTTCTCTCTGCGCTTTTTCCATTTCCGGATTGAGATGGAAGTGCGGCGGGCGTGTCTTTTCCTCGATCCGGAACTTATTCACGCCGACGACGACACGCTTGTTCTGCTCGACTTCTTTCTGCCACTTATAGGCCGAGTTATGTATCTCCTCCTGCATGTAATTTTTCTCGATCGACTTGACCGCGCCGCCCATTTTGTCGATTTTGTCGATGTACTCGAAGGCGCGTTTTTCGATTTCGCCGGTGAGCGATTCGATAAAGTATGAGCCTGCCAGCGGGTCGATGGTGTCGGCCGCGCCGCTCTCGTGGGCGATTATCTGTTGTGTGCGCAGCGCGATGCGGGCGGCGTCTTCCGTGGGGAGCGCGAGCGCTTCGTCCATCGAGTTCGTGTGCAGCGACTGCGTGCCGCCAAGCACACCGGCAAGCGCTTGTAGCGTCACGCGCACTATGTTGTTCTCCGCCTGCTGCGCTGTGAGCATCGAGCCCGCCGTCTGGGTGTGGAAACGCAGCATCATCGAACGCGGATTCTTCGCTCCGAAGCGCTCCTTCATAATCTTCGCCCACATGCGACGCGCCGCGCGGAATTTGGCGATTTCCTCGAAAAGATTGCTGTGCGCGTTGAAGAAAAAGCTGAGGCGGCCCGCGAACGCGTCGAGGTCCAGTCCTGCTTCCAGCGCGGCTTCGACATAGGCGATACCGTCGGCGATGGTGAAAGCGACTTCCTGCACAGCCGTCGCGCCCGCCTCGCGGATGTGGTAGCCGCTGATGCTGATGGTGTTCCATTTCGGCACGTGCGCGCCGCAGTAGCTGAATATGTCGGTGATAAGCCGCATCGACGGCGCGGGTGGAAATATATATGTACCGCGCGCGGTATATTCCTTTAATATGTCGTTCTGTATCGTTCCTTTCAGGTCTTCCTGTTTCGCGCCGTTTTTCTCCGCGACGATGATGTAGAAAGCAAGCAGAACATTCGCGGGCGCGTTGATCGTCATCGAAGTGCTGATCCTGCCAAGGTCGATGCCGTCGAAAAGAATCTCCATGTCGCGCACCGAGTCGATGGCGACGCCCGTCTTGCCCACTTCGCCCTCGACAAGTTCGTCGTCCGAGTCGTAGCCCATCTGGGTCGGCAGGTCGAATGCGACGCTCAACCCCTTCTGGCCCTGTTCTATCAGGTAGCGAAACCGCTTGTTCGTTTCCTCCGCCGAGCCGAACCCGGCATACTGGCGCATCGTCCAGTAGCGGCTGCGGTACATCGTCGGCTGCACGCCGCGCGTAAAGGGATATTCGCCGGGAAAACCGATATCGTCGACATAGTCGACTTCTTCCGTATCAGGCGGTGTGTACAGTCTTTCCACGGGAATGCCCGACGGTGTTTCAAACTGTTCCTTCATTTCCGGAAATCTGGCGGTCACCTTGTCGACTTTTTCATTTTCCCATTTCTCTTTTTCCTGTTTGATCCTGTCGATGTCGGTCATAGCCTTTGCCTCCTGTGTGAAATGAACTGTATTGAAACACGCCTGTCCGCGCGTCTGCCGCACCGGATTCAGTCATCGGCGCAATGTCATGATTTCCGGCTGATTACGAATTTCTATTATACCTGATAACACACCTTTTTCAATTTTCAGACATGAGACGTCCATCGTTTTCTGTTTGACTATTAGCGATAATCAATATATTATCTTGTAATTCAGAGTTAAAATCCAGATGGTCGGAATATTACATTATGGCAAAGAAGAAGACGAAGAAAACTTCTCGAAAGTCCACTAAAAAAGACAGGATGCGGGTCGCCGCGATAGCTGCGGTAGTGATGGAAATGAGCAAGGCGGGCAACGTTGCGGCCTCGCCCGATCGCGGCGCGCGGAAAGCGCCGCGCGAGGCATGGAAAATGGCGGGGCGTGCCGAACGGCTCGGAATCGCGTAATTTTATCAGGTAATGAACTACCCCGGAGCGATGACACGGACTGTTAAGTAATACAGACTTCAACAACGGAGGCACACAGAGTTGAAATATAAAATTGAAGTAGATGGAGATAAATTCGAGGTCGTTGTGAAAAGCGAGGGCACGGAAGGTGCGCGGAAGTGTTTCACTGTCGATGTGTAGGGCAAGGAGTTCAGGGTTGCTGTTGAAAAGGAGCAGGCGGCGGCCCGGAGTGTGCCGACATTTACGGTGTCGGCGGATAAAGCGCCGAGTCCGTCCCAGGCGACGACAAAAGCCGCCCCGCCCGCCGGTGCGGATGCCGGAGCCGGTGCCGGAGACGCGAAAATCGTCGCGCCGATGGCTGGCAAGGTAGTTGCCGTCAAGGCCGCCGAAGGCGACACGATAAAAAAAGGCGACACGGTTTTCATCCTCGAAGCCATGAAGATGGAGAACTCGATACTCGCTACGGCAAGCGGGACCGTCGTTTCCATTTCTGTGAATGTCGGCGATATCATGAAAAAAGGCAATGTGATGTGTACGATAAAAACCGGAGGTTGATGTGAAACTTCACGAATACCAGTCGAAAGAACTTCTCGGGAAAAACGGGATGCCGATTATGCCGGGCCGCGTGGCGGCGAGTGCGGCGGAAGTGCCGGAAATAGTCGAAGAGATCGGCCTGCCGGTGGTGCTCAAAGCGCAGGTGCATGTCGGCGGGCGCGGCAAGGCGGGCGGTGTCAGGGTTGTAGGCAGTATGGAAGATGTCGTGCCCACTGCGGAGAAAATACTGGGGCTCACGATCAAGGGCTTGCCGGTGAAAAAACTGCTCGTTACCAGGGCTTGCGATATAGCAAAAGAATTTTACTTCGGTGTCATTTTCGACCGCGAAAAACGCGCCTGCACTATGATCCTGAGCGGCGAAGGCGGCGTCGATATCGAGGAAACGGCAAAAGAAAACCCGGAGGCTATCCTTAAGATAACTTCCGACACCAGAGGAAAGATATATGATTTCCAGGTGCGACGCGCCGCCGCCGCGATGGGTGTGCCGCGCGAACTCCACAATCAGTTCATCAAACTTGCGCTGGCGCTCTACGATATGTTTGTGGACATGGACCTGACACTGCTGGAGATCAACCCACTGGTGGTGACCGACGAAGGAAACCTCGTTCTCGTCGACGCGAAGATCATCACCGACGACAACGCGATGTACCGCCGGAAAGAAATAAAAGAGTTCGAACGCGCCGACCCGGAAAACCCCGACGAAGTGAAAGCGAAAGAATACGGACTCAGTTATGTGAAACTGGACGGGAACGTAGGCTGCATAGTCAACGGCGCGGGGCTGGCCATGGCGACGATGGACATGGTAAAACACTTCGGCGGCGAGCCCGCTAACTTTCTGGATATCGGCGGCAGCTCGAATACGGAAAAAATGAAGCAGGCAATGAAACTGATACTCAGTGACAAAAATGTGAAGTCGATCCTGATAAATATATTCGGCGGCATCACGCGCTGCGACGATGTCGCGGCCGGTTTCATCGGAGCGCTGCGGAGCGAGAATATCGACCGGCCGGTCTTCATCAGGCTGTCGGGCACGAACGAGGAGATCGCCCGCGAGATGCTGGAAAAAGAGAATATTTCCGCCGACACCCGCATGGAAGACGCTGTAAAAAAAGCGGTCGCGGTGAAATAATCGACAATCGTGTGTGGCATAAGCTCCGAAAGGTGCGTTAATATGGGAATTCTGATAGACGAAAACACAAAAGTACTCATACAGGGTATCACGGGGCGCGACGGTTCGTTCCATCTCGCGCGCATGATCGAGTACGGCACAAATGTCGTGGGCGGCGTAACGCCCGGCAAGGGCGGACAGGCTATCGACGGCGTGCCGGTGTTCGACACGGTCGAGGATTGCGTGAAGGAAACCGGAGCGAATACATCTATAATATTCGTCGCCGCTCCGTTCGCGCCCGGCGCGATACGCGAGTCGCTTTTCAACGATGTGCCGCTGGTTATCTGCATCACCGAGGGCATCCCGGTGAAGGATATGATCGAGATAAACCAGCGTCTGCGGGAGGGCGGATCGAGACTTGTCGGCCCGAATTGCCCGGGGCTGGTGACGGTCGGCAAATCTAAAGTGGGCATCATGCCCGGCCACATTTTCGAGCCGGGTCCCGTGGGCATTATCTCCCGAAGCGGAACACTTACCTATGAAGTGGCTTCGGAACTGTCACACGCGGGCGCGGGCCAGACGACTGTCATAGGCATAGGCGGCGACCCGATAATCGGTACGACTTTTATTGATGTGCTGGAGATGTTCGAGAACGATCCGGACACAAAAGTCGTCGTGATGGTGGGCGAGATCGGCGGCACGGACGAAGAGCGGGCGGCGGAATATATCAAAACCATGTCGAAGCCGGTCGTAGCATTTATATCCGGGCGAACTGCGCCAAAAGGCAAGCGCATGGGACACGCCGGGGCGATAATATCGGGCGGTGTCGGTACGGCGGAGTCGAAGATAGAAGCGCTGGAGGCGGCGGGCGCGCCGGTGGCGGGGCTCGTGTCTGAACTCGTCGACAAAGTTAAAGAACGTATCGACTGAAGTGGATTTACATAATTAACGTTATGTTGGGTATAATATATGGGCATCACTACACTGTCGCCGGGTGCCGTGTTGCTAAACAATAAAAAACGGAACCGATTATGAAACCGATATTTGAATTTCGATACAGGTGGAAGCTCGGGATGGTCTCCTGGGCGCTGCACAGGCTGTCGGGACTCGCGCTCGTCGCCTACCTTTGCCTGCACATATTCGTGATCCACAACTTGGCCTACGGCCCCGAACGATTCGACAGGGTGATGGAACTGCTCGGCTCGCCTGCGTTCAAGTTGATGGAGATCGGCCTGCTGGGCGTGATACTCTACCACGCTTTCAACGGCCTGCGTGTGATAATCATAGATTTCTGGGGCGGCACGAAGATACAGAAACAGCTTTTCTGGATCATGATGGTGATAGCCGCCGCGCTGTTCGTCGCGGGCGCGGCGCCGATTGCGGGGCACCTGTTGAACGCACTCGCTCATTAATCTCGGACAAACGCGCGGTCGACTCGTAAGTGTCAAGTACTGATAAAACCTATATAAATGGAATGGACAGAAGATGTCGGACGAGAAAAAACAGGAACATACGCAGTCGATGTGGGTCAGAAACACCGGGACAGGCGGCTCGCGCACATGGCTGTTCCAGCGGCTCACAGGTCTTTTTATCGTGCTGATCATCCTTCTTCACTTCGGCATAAACCACCTGATCGGCACGGGCGAAGTGACCTACGACGTAGTGGCGAACCGGCTCTCGAACCCGCTGTGGAAGTGTTTCGATATGGCATTCCTGACATTCGCGCTGTACCACGGATTCGCCGGTGTGTGGGTCGTCGTCGCCGACTATGTGCAAACAAACAGTTGGCGGCTCGCCATATATTCGGCGCTTATCCTGTCCGGCATACTCCTGTATGCGCTCGGAACAATAACAATACTGGGGTTTCCGTTCAAATAACGAACGAACCCGCGAGAAGAAAACATGGCGAAACTTCATACTTATGATGTTCTGATTATCGGGGCGGGACTGGCGGGAACGCGGGCGGCTATCGAACTTGCCGACACATGCAGCGTGGCGGTCCTGACGAAAGTGTTCCCCACGCGCTCGCACTCGACCACCGCGCAGGGCGGCATCGCCGCCGCGCTCGGCAACATGGAACCCGACTCGCCCGAGGAACACATGTTCGACACCGTCAAGGGCAGCGACTATCTCGGCGACCAGAACCAGATCGAGATTCTCTGCAACAACGCGATACCGACCGTGTATGAACTCGAACATATAGGCGTTCCGTTCAGCCGAACGCCCGAAGGCCGGATCGCGCAGCGACCGTTCGGCGGCCACTCGCACCCACGCGCGTGCTACGCCGCCGACCGCACCGGCCATGTTATCCTGCACTCGCTGTTCGAGCAGAGCGTACGCGCGAAAGTCAACTACTACAGCGAATTCTTCGTCACCGAACTACTGTTGAACGGCGGCACGGTCTGCGGCGCGGTGGCGGCAGACATGAAAACGGGCGAACTGCACATATTCCACTGCACAGCGATAATGATTGCCACGGGCGGCGGCGGCCGCATCTACAGGATCACGTCGAACGCGCATGTAGGCACTGGCGACGGCTACGCGATGGCATTCAACGCGGGCATACCGCTCCAGGATATGGAGTTCGCGCAGTTCCACCCCACCGGACTCTATCCGCTCGGCATACTCATCACCGAGGGCGTGCGCGGCGAGGGCGGCATACTTATAAATTCCGAAGGCGAGCCCTTCATGGAAAGGTACGCGCCGGACATGAAAGACCTCGCCCCGCGCGACATTATTTCACGCGCTATCTATGACGAAATCGCCGCGGGCCGCGGCATAAACGGCAAAGAATATGTCTATCTCCGGATACACCACATCGGGCGCGAAGCCATCCTTAAAAAATTGCCTGAAATTTATAAGTTCTGCATGACTTACGTCGGCGTCGACTGCACGAAGGACCCGATACCTGTGATGCCCACAGGCCACTACATGATGGGCGGCGTTCCCACCGACACTATGGGACGTGTGATCGCCGACGAAAACAACACGCCGGTTCCGGGCCTCTACGCCGCCGGAGAAGCCGCCTGCGAATCGGTCCATGGCGCGAACCGGCTCGGCTGTAATTCACTGGTGGACACTGTTGTGTTCGGTCGCCGCACAGGAAAAGATATGCGTGAGTACCTTGCTGAAGCGCAACGCCCGGCACTGCCCGCCGGACCCGAAAAGAAAACCGAAGCACTGATAAAGAAACTGCTGTCGAAAACGGACGGCATAAGGATTTCCGAACTTCGCGAAAAGATGCAGGGCACAATGATGGAAAACTGCGGCGCGTACCGCGAAGAAAAACGGATGCAGAAGGCTTATGATGAGGTCCGCGAACTCGCCGCCGACTACGACAAAATCGCGCTTGACGACAAAACGCAACAGTTCAACACCGAACTCCAGGAAGCGCTGGAACTGAAAAATATGCTCGATTTCGCTGCCGCGGTCGCTTACTCGGCCATGCAGCGCAAGGAGAGTCGAGGCGCTCACTCGCGTGTGGATTTCACCGAACGCGACGATGCGAATTTCCTCAAGCATACACTCCTGTTTAAAACAGACAAAGAACCACATACAGCCTGGCGCGATGTGGTGATAACACGCTACCAGCCGAAGGAAAGGAAGTACTGATGCAGAAGATCCGCTTCAGGATAAAGAGGTTCAACCCTGCAAAGGACAGGCGGCCTCACTTCGAGGATTTCACGGTCGAGGCCGAGCCGGAAACACCGGTGCTCGACTGCCTGCACGAGATAAAATGGCACCAGGACGGCACACTCGCTTTCCGCCGCTCCTGCGGCCACGCGATCTGCGGTTCCTGTGCCATGACGATAAACGGACAGAACCGACTGGCCTGCCAGACCCTTGTAAAGAATGTCGGAAAAAACATCATCGTCGAACCGCTTCGCTCGTTCCCGCTCGAGAAAGACCTCATCGTTAACCTGGACCGCTTCTATGAAAGATTCTACTCGATCATGCCATATTTCGTGAACAATTCGCCGCCACCGGACACCGAGCGGATACAGTGGCCGGAAGACCAGGAGCTTATCGACGAAGCCGCATCCTGCATCCTGTGTGCTTCATGCACGTCTTCGTGCCCCTCGTTCTGGGCAGACGACGATTATATCGGCCCGTCCGCTCTGCTCAAAGCCTACAGGTTCATATTCGACACGCGCGACCAGGCACAGAAGGAACGGCTCGCCCTGATAAACACGAGCAAGGGGCCGTGGAAGTGCCACACAATTTTCAACTGCAACGAGGCGTGTCCCAAGGACATCGACATTACAAACGCTATCGCAAGACTGAAACTTAAATTGAATGATCTGTAACTTGAATCGACACCGGACCGGCAATCACCAATCGTTTGTAGCGAAAAGAAAAGGTTGTGAACGCGGGAGCGTTCAGTCTGTGTGTTACCCGACCGGCCCCCGGGAACACCGGAAACCGCCGGCACCGGCTTCCACTACCGTTTTTTTTCGACGAGCTACACATAAAATCAAATGGGGGAAATAATCATGGCAAACAAAATAAACGGTCTCGACCACATAGGCATAGCCGTCAAAAGCATCGACGCGCAGCTCAGATTGTATAAAGACCTAATCGGACTCGAATTCGAGGGCATCGAGGAGATCGCTGAGCAGAAGGTGAAGGCCGCGATACTCGACACGGGCGACGCGAAAATCGAACTGATCGAGCCGACGACCGACGACAGCCCCATCTCGAAATTCCTCGACAAGAAAGGCGACGGCCTCCACCACATTGCCATCGCTGTCGAGAATATCGAATCGGTCATCGAAAATCTTATGGCTTCAGGCGTGAGGATGATCGACGAGAAGCCGCGCATCGGTGCCCACAATAAGAAAATCGCTTTCATCCACCCAAAAGCGACGGGCGGCATACTTGTAGAAATCTGCGAGTAGATCGAAATATATGCGCGGATACAATGATGCTGTGATAATAGCAGAAAAGAGGATTACATAAATGGCAAGGAAAAACAAAAAAGTTCAGCTTACAGACACGATATTCCGCGACGCGCACCAGTCGCTGATTGCAACGCGTATGAAGATCGACGACATGATGCCCATCGCCTCGGACATGGATAAAATCGGGTTCTTCTCGCTCGAGACCTGGGGCGGCGCGACATTCGACTCCTGCATCAGGTTCCTCGGCGAAGACCCCTGGGAACGTATACGCCGATTCAAGAAGGCATGCCCCAACACACCGATGCAGATGCTGCTGCGCGGGCAGAATGTCGTCGGCTACAAACACTACGCGGACGATGTTGTGAAAAAATTCGTGCAGCTCGCGCACAAGAACGGCGTGGATGTGTTCCGTGTGTTTGACGCCCTTAACGACGTGCGCAACATGGAAGTGGCGATGCGCGAAGTGAAGAAAGTCGGCGCACACTGCGAGGGCACCATCTCATACACGGTCAGCCCCGTGCATACGATAAAGAAGTTTGTCGAGACGGCCACCGAACTCCACGAGCTGGGCGCGGACTCGATATGTATAAAAGATATGGCGGGTGTCATCACGCCACAGGCTGTATATGAACTGACAAAAGCGCTAAAGAAAAAGCTCAACACCATCGTGCATCTGCACAGCCACTGCACAAGCGGCATGGCGCCGATGGCGTATATGGCCGCGTGCGACGCGGGCGTGGATATTCTCGACACGGCGCTTTCGCCCCTTTCCGGCGGCACGTCGCAACCTCCCACCGAAACCACTGTCGCCGCGCTCCGTGGCACGGAACACGACACCGGCCTCGATCTCGCGAAACTTGTCGAGATTTCCGACCGCTTCAAACATGTCCGTGAGAATTACGCGGACCTGCTGAACCCACTGTCCGAGCGCGTTTCCACCGGCATCCTCGTGCACATGATCCCCGGCGGCATGTTCTCCAACCTGGTCAACCAGCTCAAGGAACAGGATATGCTGGACAAGATAGACGAAGTGCTCGACGAAGTGCCGCGCGTGCGCAAAGACCTCGGCTACCCGCCACTCGTTACGCCCTCGAGCCAGATCGTCGGCGTACAGGCTACGATAAACGTAATGACCGGCGAGCGCTATAAAATCATCACCGAGGAAGTGAAACTTTATCTTAAGGGACTCTACGGCCGCGCGCCCGGCAAGATAAATAAAAAACTGCTCAAAAAAGCAATCGGCGACATCGAACCCATCACCGACAGGCCCGGCGCGACCATCAAACCCGAGTTGCCCGCCGCCCGCAAAGCCGTCAAAGAGTGGAAACAGTCGGAAGAAGACGTCCTCACTTATGTGCTGTTCCCGCAGGTCGCCGTCGACTTCTTCAAGAAGCGTCTCGAAAAACAGAAAGAACCGGAACGGCCCGCGCCGGAGATCACTCTCCCCGAGAAGGAGGAAGACGAATCTCTCACGGACAACCAGCGAAAAATGAAGCTTTATGAAACGATGTCCGAAGAAGCGAAACTCGGCGGCGGTCTCAAGGCCATCGACAAACAGCACGAACGCGGCAAGATGACCGCCTACGAAAGAATCGATTACCTGCTCGACGAGGGCACTTTCGTCGAGATCGACAGGTTTGTGCGCCACAGGTGCCGCGATTTCGGGCTCGACAAGAAAAGGCCGATCGGAGACGGCGTCGCCTGCGGATACGGCAACATAAACGGTCGCCTGGTGTTCGTCTTCTCGCAGGATTTCACTGTCTTCGGCGGTGCGCTCGGTGAACGCTACGCGCAGAAAGTATGCAAGCTCATGGACCTTGCGATGAAGGCCGGAGCGCCTGTGATCGGGCTTAACGACTGCGGCGGCGCTCGCATTCAGGAAGGCGTCGCGAGCCTCGCCGGCTACGGCGACATCTTCTTCCGCAACGTGCTCAGCTCAGGCGTCGTGCCTCAGATATCCGCGATCCTCGGCCCGTGCGCCGGCGGCGCGGTCTATTCGCCCGCTATGACCGACTTCATCGCCATGGTAGACAAAACCAGCCACATGTTCATCACCGGCCCGCAGGTCATCAAGGCCGCGACAGGCGAGGAAGTTTCCTTCGAGGAACTCGGCGGCGCCATGGCCCACAACTCCACAAGCGGCGTCGTTCAGTTCGTCACACCAACCGAGAAAGACTGTCTCGACCTCGTTCGCTATATGCTCGAATACATGCCCTCCAACAACATGGAAGACCCCCCGCTTGCCGAGCCGCGCGACGCGATTCTCGAACCCGGCGAAAACCTCGTCGACATCCTCCCCGACGATCCGAACCACCCTTACGATATAAAAAATGTCATCGCTAAAACCGTCGACGCCGGCGAATTCCTCGAAGTCGCCCAGTACTACGCGCAGAACATCGTCGTCGGCTTCGCCCGCTATAACGGCTTCCCCGTGGGTATCGTCGCCAACCAGCCCAACTACCTCGCAGGCTGCCTCAACATCAGCGCGTCGCGCAAATCAGCCCGCTTCGTTCGGTTCTGCGACTCTTTCAATATCCCGCTCGTCACATTCGTTGATGTGCCCGGCTTCCTGCCCGGCACAGACCAGGAACATGGCGGCATCATCAGCCACGGATCGAAACTCCTCTATGCCTTCTGCGAAGCGACTGTGCCGAAGATCACGATCATCACACGAAAAGCTTACGGCGGCGCATACGACGTCATGTGCTCGAAACACTCGGGCGGCGACATCAACCTCGCATGGCCCACCGCCGAACTTGCCGTGATGGGCCCCGACGGCGCGATCAACATAATTGCGCGAAAACAGATCAGCGAGGCTGCCGACCCCGAAGCCAAACGCGCCGAACTCGCACGCGAGTACCGTGAAAAATTCGCCAATCCCTACATCACGGCGGAATTCGGCTACATCGACGATGTTATCGCTCCGAACGACACACGCCAGCGTATCATCACCGCGCTGGACATGCTCCAGTCGAAACGCGAGCACCGACCGCGCCGCAAACACGGCAATATCGCACTGTAGGCACCAAGTAATTGAAACCATTATTCGGAATACCGGATATGCCTGAAACAAAAAGAATCCACCGGTTCGGCGTGGTGGAATCCACAAACGACGAGATCCGAAGGCTGGGGCTTGCCGGTGCGCCGGACGGAACCATAGCCGTCGCCGCCGAGCAACGTGCGGGGCGTGGCCGCCGGGGCCGCGTGTGGCACTCGCCATGCGGCGGCCTGTGGATGAGTGTGCTTGTGCGACCCGGCGCAAAAGACATCGCGCGTCTTCCCGCTCTGTCCATTGCAGCAGGTGTTGCTGCGGCGGACGCGCTCGAAAAGGTTTTCGTGGAACTCGGACTGCCGCCCGATTCCATTGGTCTCAGCTGGCCGAACGACGTGCTCGTCGATATGAAAAAAATCGCCGGAATATTGTGCGAGGCGACATCTGTCGAAAATAGTATTCCGTTCGTGGCAATCGGCATCGGGATCAACGTGAACAACTCGCCGGAGCAGTTGCCTGCGGAAATACAGGAGCATTCCACTTCTGTAAAATCACTGTCCGGCAATAACTGGCCGATTGAAAAAATGCTTGAAATAATCACGATTATGATAGATAATAGAATCGCTGAATTCAAATCCGGTTCATTAGATAACATCATTGCGGAATGGAGAAAAAGGGCTGTGCTGTTCGGGCGCAATGTAATTCTGCAATCGCCGGACGGCAACAAGCGAAAGGTTGTTCCTGTCGACATCGACAACCGCGGGCGGCTCATCGTTCACAATGACAACGGATCGACAGAATCAGTCGAGTTTGAAGAAACCACTCTGATAAGGTGAAAGACATGAGAATACAAGGACCACAAATTGCAACTTCAGTTCCCAACAGGGATATTCTGATAAGTAAACAGATAAGTGTGATGCTTGGAATAGCGGCATTCACATTTCTCACAGCCATAGGCGCGTTTATCAGGATTCCTCTCCCCTTCACACCTGTGCCCTTCACAATGCAAGTGTTTTTCGTCCTGCTCGGCGCGCTGCTGCTTGGTCCTCGCTACGGAACAGTGTCACAGGCGGCATATATCGTGCTTGGTATTGCGGGCATGCCCATGTTCACGCTCATGGGCGTGGGCATAGCGCATCTCACCGGCCCCACAGGCGGATACATCGTCGGCTTTCTCGCCGCACAGCCCGTCATAGGTTACATAATCGGAAACAACGATTCTCAGAAGGAAAACATTCTCAGAATAACTTCAGCACTTGTCGCGGGACTTGCCGTAATCTTTTTCTTCGGCTGTCTACACCTCAAACTCGTCACCGGCACAGGCATTCGCGAAGTTGTCATGATGGGCCTCGTCCCCTTCATCCCCGGAGCAATATTGAAAGCCGCAGCCGCCGGAGCAATATACATTACTTTCAGGAAACGTAACCGCTCACTGGGCTGGCACTGGTAAACATATCACCTTATTCACTATCGTTACCTGACGGTTTCACAAC
Source organism: bacterium (assembly GCA_024278215.1). Taxonomy (GTDB): domain Bacteria; phylum UBP15; class UBA6099; order UBA6099; family JAJRTR01; genus JAJRTR01. The sequence continues at coordinate 56,738 of JAJRTR010000204.1, read as the reverse complement.
AAATACATCGCACCGAACTGCGGCGGATTTCCTGATGACCACCAGCACTAAAGACAGGTTGATACTCGCAACGATACTTGTCGCCGCCCTGGCCGTCAGGCTCTACGGCAACGGATCCGGTCTCCCCGATCAACTCAATATCGACGAAGTCCACATCGTTGCCCGTGCAGTCCGTTTCGGCAAAGGCGATCTCAACCCGCACTTCTTTTTCTACCCCGCACTCCAGATGTATCTCGTCTTCATTCTGTTCGGCGCATATTTCGTAGTCGGCAGCTTCACAGGCATCTTTCACAGCGCGGCAGCCTTCGGCACAATGTACTTCATCGACCCCACACCTCTCTACCTCATCGCCCGCACTCTCTCGGCCTGCATGGGCGTCGCAACTGTCTGGCTTGCGTACGCGATTGGAAAAAAGTATTACGGGAAACGCGCCGGTCTCGCCGCCGCTATGCTTCTCGCGTTCGCGCATCTCCACTGCGTTCATTCCCACTTCGCTACAACCGACGTGCCCGTTACTTTCTGGATAATGCTGGCAATGTTTCTCGCGCCGGGACCGGGTGCCACGTCGACAAAAAGAAACTACGTCCTCGCCGGACTCGCCGCAGGCGCAGCGATAGCCACAAAATACACAGCCTTCGTTGTCGTCCCCGCGCTTATCGTTTCGCACTCGTCACACATGTTCACCGACAGGCACGCGGCGAATCCTCTTAAACATATAAATGTAAATCTTATTCTCATGAGCCTCGCCTCCGCCGCCGCCTTCTTCCTGTGTGCGCCGTACACCATACTCGATTTCAGAACCTTCGCACAGGACATAAACATACAACGCAGCCTGCTCGAACACGGCTGGCTCGGTATGGAAGTACTGTCGAAAATGTGGTGGCAAATCCCGGCGGTCTACCTTCGCGACGGCCTCGGACTCCCTCTGCTGCTCGTGTCATTATGCGCTATAGCGTTCGCCGCCGCAAAGCGTCGCGGCGCGGACTGGATGCTGCTCACATACATTGCCGTCTTTTACATCATCCACGGATTCATGTCCGCGCAGGTATTCGAGCGCTACATGGTTATTATCATCCCGGCGCTTTGCATACTCTCGGGCAGGATCGTAGCGGAATTTCCGGAGCGCTTAAGAATACCCGCGCCGCGCCGCGCCGCCGTTGTCGCCGCCGTCGCAATCATCCTGACAATTGTTCCCGCAACAGCAACTATAAAATACGACGCCTTTATCAGAAAGACCAACACAAGAACGATCGCTCGCGAATGGATAGAAAAAAATATACCGCCCGGCGCGCGCATCGCCATCGAGATGGGTGGCCCGCAACTGCACCCCACCGCGGCATCGCTTACCGACACAGGCCGCGCCGCGCGCTACGAAAAATACTATGTCGAGGAAGCTGTACCCTTCTACGCATACAAAAACCGCAAAACGCCTGAAGCGGAAGCATCGTCACAAAAGAAATTTCACTTGATGGCCCTGAAAAAAATCGAGAAGAAATACTATGTCTTCAACACATACTCACTGTCGGCCTACAAAATGGAAATGTACAGGAAAGAAGGATATGAATACCTTGTTGCATCCAGTGCGATATATGACCGCTACTGCGCCGCACGCGAATACTACCCCGCCGCAGTCCGCTTCTACGACGACCTCGACGCCGAAGCCGCGCTCATCAAGCTCATACCCGAAACCCCGGCCCGCCCCGGCCCGGAGATAAAGATTTATAAGTTGAAATCAACTGAATAAAACCCGTCACTGTTGATCGGAAGCGGGATAGGAACCGCAGGTTTTAAGGATGATGGTTTCCTTTTTCATTTCGGCCAGCGCGCTCTTGACCTCTTCGTCCGACTTGTGCCCCATCAGATCGACAAAGAAGATATACTCCCACTGCCCTTTCCGCGAAGGACGCGCCTGCATCATTGTCAGATTGATGTTGTACTTCTCGAACGAATTGAGCGCCCGGTAGAGGGTGCCCGGTTCGTGGCGGACGGAGAAAAGCACGGATGTTTTATCATTGCCCGTTTTCGGCATTTTCTGCTTGCCGATGATCATGAAACGTGTGACATTGTCGCGGCTGTCCTCGATGTGCGATTCGATGATTTTCAAGCTGTATATTTCCGCCGCGAGTTTTCCGGCAATGGCGGCGGCTGACCTGCTGCGCGCTGCCCTCTGGGCGGCAAGCCCGGTGCTCGCCACTTGGATAACCTCTTTGTCCGAAGCGTTCCGACGCAGCCACTCGGAACACTGCTCGATTGCCTTGGGATGCGTGTATATTTTCTTTATCTTCGATATGTCTTCCTGCTTCGAGATCAGGTTCATAACGATCTCGCTGTAAATCTCGCCGCATATACTCACCGGCGTGACGGCAAAGCGGTCGAGCGTGTAGTTGATAATGCCCTCGCTCGAGTTCTCGAACGGCACGACGCCGTAGATGGCGCGGTCCTTCTCGACTTCATCAAAAACCAGTCCGATGTCCGCACAGGGATGTTCCTCGATGGACGCGCCGAAACGACTTTTTGCGGCGGCGTGTGAAAACGTCGCTTTCGGCCCCAGAAATGCAACCTTGAGTGGCCTCTGGAGTCCGCGGCAGGCAGACAACACTTCCCTGTATATGTTTGCAATGTGGTCATCTTCGAGCGGCCCCTTGTTCATCTCCCACAGACGCTCGAAAATCTGCCGCTCGCGCACCGGATCGTAAAAATGCTTCTTGAACTTACTGGTCTGAAGTGCCAGACCGGCACGCTCGTTGAGCAGCTCGAGTATCCGCGAATCTATTGCATCTATCTTTTTTCGTATTTCTTTTTTCCCCATATTTTTCCCCGCTTCCAAATAACTTGAATCATGCTTATTGGATTTTCTCCTTCAGGCAGGTATACAGTGTGAACAAACAGGACCGATCTATAGTAAAGAGGATTTTCTGCACAATGTTTGTCCGGAATATTTCCGGACGAACCTAAACTACAGGCTGTTTGACAAGCTGCTCGATTGTCCTGATAATCTCGTCGGTGTGAGCGCCGGGATCGAAAAGCGCGGCGACACCCATGTCGAGCAGCGCCTTCTTGTCTTCTTCAGGTATTATCCCGCCGCCGACCGTAAGAATATCTTCAGCATCGTTGTCTTTAAGCAACTGAAGGACACGTTTGAAATGTGTCATGTGCGCACCGGCGAGCGAGCTTAGCCCGATGACATCCGCATCTTCCTGAATCGCCGCATTAACTATATCCGCGGGTGTCTGCTGTAGACCCAGGTAGATCACTTCCATCCCGCCGTCACGCAACGCACGCGCCACTACTTTCGCGCCCCGGTCGTGACCATCGAGACCCGGTTTCGCTATTATTACTCTTATCTTTCTATCAGGCATAAATGTTCACCAGTATCTTCTCTAGAGCCAATTGCAAAATTCTGATTCGGCTGCGGTCGGCTGCTATTGTCCATAGCTGCGTTGTCGGCACAAAATCGTCCTCGACGTACTCTACAAGTTCGCCTGCGAGGATTTTACATCTCCGCCTTGCTCCGAACAATTTCGCTCGACCTCGCTAAGAACATAATTTTGCAATTGGCTCACTAATATGAATATGACAGACCAACCTGTTTCACCTGCGTGTCGTCTGTATCAGAAATACCCAGGAGCAACGCGCCCCTCTCCTGGTAGATATAACGAAGCGCGGCGTTCCATGTGTAGTTGGACTGGAAAAGCTTCCCTTCGCCGATCAGCGAAAGGTCCGAACGAAGCGGAAATTCAACTCCCATCATCGTCCCGAAGTTCTTACCGCTCATGCCTTCGAGATTGTAGTAGAATAAACCGGCGTGCATGTTGAACTTCTTGAGCGGCAGCGAAACTACTCCATAGAATTCACTGCCGTCCACATTGTCCATCTGCACTCTCGTTCCGCCCAGCGCGAAATCCCACTTCTTATGTGTTGTCTCTTTCAGAACATAATTCTTGCCGGGATTATACTTGATACCTATCGCATTTCCGTCCAGGTCTGAATTCGACGAACGATCGAACGCGGGCGTCATGTTCGTCGTTTTCTTCACGCTCGTGATCGACACATTAGTCAGCGCGAAATACACCTCAAGCCTGTTGCCAAGCCCGTAAGTCATCGAAAAAACATCTTCATCGTAATCTATGGACTCTATGTAAGACGAGGTGTCCGGGCCGTAAACATATCCGCTGCGGGCGGCACTGTACCAACCCCTGTAATAAGAAGCGGCATAGTGCCCCTTATCCAGTATGTCGGCTGTCGGTACAGTCCAGAGTCCCGTACCGCCCATGCTGGTCGGAAACTTATACAGCAGCGGACTCACCACTTTCAACTTCTCTTTTGCGGCCTTTTCAGTTTTGGTTGCACCTGCCTTATCCTTATCGCTACTTTTATCGGCGGCGGAAGAAGAACTCTTCGATCTGCCCCTGCTGCGGCTTGATGTGCTTTTCTTTTCGGAGTCGCCGCTTGACGCATCCTCAGAGCTGCCGCTTTTGCTCGCGCTACGTCTTCTCGAACTTCGACTCGAACTCTTCCCGGCGTCCGATTTCTTGTCGTCATCCGAAGCCGCCTTACTGCTGCCGCGCGACGACCTCCGGGACGAAGCCCTGCCGCTCTTCTTTTCAGTTGTTTTCTTTTCCGCACTCTCTTTCGTTTCTTTTTTCGTAGTCTCAGCTTTTGCATCAGTCTTCCGCGAAGAAGCCTTTTTCGCCACCGCAGTTTTTTTCTCCACCGCAGTCTTGCCGGTCGCCGCGCTCTTCGAGGCAGCAACCTTCTCCGTCGCCTCCGGTGCGGGCGCGCCAAGCACATCCATGTCCTGCAAGTCCTCAGTCTTCGACACCACCCGGGCCACGGAATAGCTCGAATGCACCTCGGTCAACTCGATAAGCCCGATCTGGCGTTGCCCCCTGAACACCTTCAACTTCTGTCCGGTATGCAATCCCCGGTCAGAACCCGAATAAATGAGTATCCTCTGATCGCTCACAACCAGGTTTATCCGTATCACGTTGTCACCGCCTGCCTGAGCCGTTGCACGCAAAGCCGCGCCGGCAATAATCAGCGGCGCAAGAACTATAACTATCAGTATTTTTTTCAGCAGTTTTCCAGTCTCCGGTCATATAAGGTAAATACTACTGCAATACGTATTTTATTTATTTGTTATATATTGTCAAAATTGTTTTTCTTTTTTTCATGTTACAGTCAACACATTTATGAAATAATCGCGTGATTATATAACCCCCCCCTGCCGCAAAACACAATAATCAACACCAGTATCAACATGCGCTCGACCATAAAACATGGGAGTAAATCTTGACACACAAACCCGCTGTTGTTACACTTTCTCCGTTGCGGGTGATTAGCTCAGTCGGTTAGAGCGCATCCCTGATAAGGATGAGGTCCGCAGTTCGAATCTGCGATCACCCACTCAAAAGCTCCTCAATCCGTGGGGCTTTTTTCATTTCCCGATTCTGGCGCATAACCCCGGAATCCATGATTTCTTTGTGAGAAATCCGGGTTAGAAAACTTTTCGTTTTTTGTCCTGGAAAGCAAGTTGTTTTCTATGGTGATGCAGAGCGTTCAGACCATACGTTCCGGGTCAGAGCCCCGGAACGATGAATATCGTTTCACCCACACAATTGCAGCCGACCGCAGCCGAATCATAATTTTACAATTGGATCATTACGAGTTTTGATATATAATCCCTGTGAAGATAAAAATAACGCGGTCGAAATGCCGCAAACTTTGCTGGATCCCGGAAAGGATATTTTCAATTGGCAAAACAAATGATCAAAGACCTCCATGAGGGAGACTATGTGTCGAGTTTTCTTCAGATCGAGGAGGGCAATCTTTTCAAGTTCAAGAGCAAGCCGGGAATGTATGCGATATTCACTTTCCTGGACAAAACCGGACAAATAAAAGGTGTGTGCTGGGACAAAGGCGAGCGGTACAGGCGGGAAGCGGCCGACGGAGACATAGTACATGTCGACGGCAGAGTCGTTGTCTTCAACGGGCAACTCCAGATCAATGTGGAAAAACTCAGGACCAAGACCGAAAACGAATATGACCCGTCGGACTTCATCCCCGTCAGCGACCTCGATATCGAAGCGCTTTTCAAGGACATCCTCGACACCATTCCGACTATTCAGAATCCATTTCTCAGGAAGATTCTGGAAGGTTTTTTTCTCGATGAAGAATTCGCCGAAGGATTCAAACGAAGCCCCGCCGCCAAGTCCGTCCATCACTCCTATCTCGGCGGCCTGCTCGAGCACACACGAAACTGCATGAAAATAGCGCTCACTCTCTGCGAACTCTATCCGCAACTCGACCGGGATATGCTTGTCACCGGCGTTATCATTCACGACATCGGCAAGACAGTGGAGATGAGTTTCGACCGGAAAGTCGACTACACAGACAAAGGGCGCCTGCTCGGCCACATCGTTCTGGGCCAGCAGATGGTACTCGAAAAAATAAACTCGATCAGCGATTTCCCTGAAGAACTTGCTAACGAACTGCTCCACATGGTCGTCAGCCACCACGGCGAAGGCGCTACCGGCTCGCCCAAAAGACCGAAAACAGCCGAAGCCTGCGCTCTGCATTTCCTGGAAAATCTCGACGCGCAGACAAAACGCTTCATACAGATAATCGAGAACTCTTCAACCCACGTTCAAAACTCGCGATGGACAGGTTACGACAGGCTGCTCGAGCGCTACCTCTATCTCGGTCCGGAGGATGAGTAGCCGACCGCATATTTTGCCGGTGTGGGATAAAGACATTTGTTGTTTTTACATTCGGCGCCAGGTTTTAGCGGGAGGTGTTGTATATGCAGAAATTATATGTTGTTTTATCACTCGCGCTCCTTCTGGTAGTAGCGATTTTCGCGCTTGCCAACAATACGAATGTCCCAGTGAATTTCCCTGGATTTCAGACATGGCGTACATCAGTCGCAATCCTGATACTTATAAGTTTTACGGCAGGTGTTGTCCTGATGGGGCTGTTCGATCTGGGACGACAGGTGAAATCATGGAAAAACGCAAAAGTACTGCAAAAACAACTGCGCTCCGCCGAGGAGGAACGCGACCTGCTGAAAAACAGAGTCGCCGAACTCATTGAACAGGCCGCCGCCACCGCCGCAAAAAGCGATACCAGCGAATCCTGAACAAACAGTTTGTCTTTGATGCACTAAACCTTCAAGGGAGTTTTTTTACGTGTCAGTTCTTCTGAAAGTAAATCCTACGTATCCACAGAAACGCCAGATAGGCCGTGCCGTCGATTCGCTGCGAAAATCCGGGGTTATCATCTATCCCACCGACACAACTTACGGCATGGGCGCCGATCTCTTCAATAAGAAGGGCATCGACAGGATATACCGACTGAAACCACACAAAAAGAAAAGAGCGCTTTCTTTTATTTGCGCCGACCTCAAAGACATCAGCCGCTACGCACAAGTCTCAAACGCAGCTTACCGTGTGATGAAAGAATTGCTCCCCGGCCCCTACACCTTCATCCTCAACGCCACAAAGGAAGTGCCCAAACTCGTCATGACAAAGCGAAAAACCGTCGGCATCAGGGTGCCCGACAACAATATCTGCCAGGCGCTCATCGAAGAACTCGGCAACCCCATCATCAGCACCACCGCCATGGCCTCCGACCGCTCCTATTACGACGATCCCGACGACATCAGCGACAAGCTTGGCCATGCTGTCGACTACATTCTCGACGGCGGCATCATCCCTCGCGAACCATCCACCGTCATCGACTTCAGCGAAGGCGATGATGTGCTCATCGTCCGCGAAGGCAAAGGCACTACAAAAGGCATCTTTATTTAGAGCCAATTGCAAAATTCTGATTCGGCTGCGGTCGGCTGCTATTGTCCTCAGCTACGTTGTCGGTGCAAAATCATCCTCTACGTACTCTACAAGTACGCCTGCGAGGATTTTACACCTCCGCCTTGCACTGAACAATTTCGCTCGACCTCGCTACGAACATAATTTTGCAATTGGCTCCTTAGTGTATAATAAACCTGCGTGCCGTGTTTATCGTCTGCAACAATTCCCGCGCCCTTCAGAATGGAAAGGTGTTTCGACACAAATGCACATTCTGCTCCAATTTCTTCACATTTCGCTGCCGGAGGTAATAAAATATCTATCTGATACACGCAGAGCGATTGCAGAATCGTGGAGATGAAACATGAACAATATAGTTGAAATTCTTATCAGCAATAACTGTTTCGATCAAACAGGCCCACTTTCTGATACGATTAAAGAGAAAATCGCAGTTGCGGATTCAGCTATGTACGCCACATCCGCATGCACATACAAAGGAGAAGTGTTCTGCCTGCGAAAAGCGCCGCGCGCGCGCAAACTCATGATAATCAAGCCCGGCGATGACGACCCGGGGAAAGAGTTCGCGGGAAGCGTGATGAAGATAACCGCAGGCGGCAGGGACGTGTTCATAAAGGAATGTGCCGCGTCTGCGCAAAACGCCGGCGCACTCCGCAAAACGCTTCCTTTTACAGCGCCCTCCATACTCGGGCTCGAAGCATCTATCGGCATGGGTGACCGGCTCGGCATAGCAACTCCCGGCCACATCAGGGCCGCCGCGGGTTACGACATACGCCCGATATTTCCACAACAATCCATAAGGGAAATGGAACGCACGAGCCGCACACCGCAACAGGTGATGGACGATGCCTGCTGGAGTGTTTTTCAGGAGGGATACAGGGAACCGTTCGGCGCAGATGCCGACCACCTGAAAACTGAAGACGATGTGCGCCGCACCGCCGGAGCGGGTTTCACCTTCTACACGATCGATCCTTCCGCACAACTCAATCATGACGCAGACGACATGAGCGGCAGCCGACTGGTGCAGGCATTCGATGCTCTGTTCAATGATGATGCCGAAAAGGCTGCTATGGTCAAAAGGTACACGGAAAATGACATTTCCCTTACTGACCCGGACACAGGATTCACGGCGACATTCATCTTCGATGAAATAAAACTGGCGAGAATTGCAGTTAAGTACTATCCCGCCGTAAAACACACAATTAAGCTTCACGCGCTGCTTGTGGAACTGCTCGGCAGTGCCGGGAATTTCGATTTCGAGATGTCGGTCGATGAGACTTCCCAGCCGACTACGCCCGAAGAACACCTTTTTGTCGCAGCCGAACTTAAAGCGAATGCGATCAGCGCACAGAGCCTTGCACCGCGCTATATCGGCGAGTTCCAGAAAGGCATAGATTACATCGGCGACATTGATATGCTGCGCGACTCACTGCTGCTTCACGCGCTGATCGCCCGGTGCATGGGACCATACAAACTCAGTATCCATTCAGGCAGCGACAAGTTCAGTGTTTTCCCTGTGATCGGAGAATTGACACGCGGGCTGTTCCACGAAAAAACCGCAGGCACGAGCTATATTGAAGCGATACGGATAGTTGCGCGGCATGCTCCCGCCCTTTACAGGGAGATACACAAGTTTGCACTTTCCCGTTTCGAACATGACAGGGCGACATATCACGTAACGACCGACCTTGCAAAGATTCCTGTTGTCGGCACACTTTCGGACAACGAACTCGAACCGCTTATGGACGAAAACAACGCGAGACAACTCATTCACATTACTTACGGCTCTGTTCTGACACATAAAGACGACGCGGGCAATTTTGTTTTTTACGACAGGATTATGGATGTGCTGGATGAATTCGAGGAAGAACATTATGCGGCACTTGAAAAACACTTCCGCCGCCACATCGTTTCGTTCGGAGTGAAGAGGATAGCCGGTCCTTAACGCGCTGTGAATGAGAAAATGTTTTCGCCTTAGTGCCGCGTCAAAGGTATAATGACGTGTATGAAGGATGGATAGTGCGAAAAAGAAAGAAGACGGGATGCGGTAACCATGCCTCTGTCGACACTTGCCGCCTGACACGACACTGGTTGATGAAAGGGACGGCAGGAACGATGAAACTCTGTATGCCGTGCTCGAACTATAGATTGCGTGCCGTGCTCAAACCTCATTTGTTTGGGCACGAATGCCGACTTCGATAACAAAGGGTTCTGTAAATGCTGAAGATACAAAGCATATCGACATATTACGACAATCTGCGCGTCCTCAGCGGGGTGTCCCTGCATGTGCGCGAAGGCGAAGCGGTAGCCCTCATAGGAGCGAACGGCGCGGGAAAGACCACACTCATGAAGTCCATCACCGGTCTGCTGCCGCCGCGCAGGGGCAAACTCCTGTTCATGGACAAAAACATCGCCGGGACGAGCGCGAACAGGATCGTCCGCAAAGGCATCGCGCTGGTGCCCGAAGGCCGCAAACTTTTCGCCGCTCTCACTGTGCTCGATAATCTCATGCTGGGCGCATACCACCGGTTTTCAGCCGATAAGTCCGAGATCGACGACGACCTTGAAAAAATATATGAAATGCTGCCGCGGCTCGCCGAGCGGAAAAAACAGTATGCGGGCACTCTCAGCGGCGGTGAACAGCAGATGGTGGCTATCGGCCGCGCCCTGATGTCCAAGCCGAAACTCCTGCTGCTCGACGAACCCTCGATGGGCCTGGCGCCCACCATTGTAGAAGAGATTTACAGCGTTCTGCGCAGGCTCCGCGCGGAGGGACTCACTCTGCTTGTCGTCGAACAAAACGTCAGGCAGGCTTTCAATCTCGCCTCGCGCGCCTACGTTCTGGAAACCGGCCGGATCGTCGTCCAGGGCCCTGTCGAAGACCTGAAGGAGAACAGCGAAGTCAAACGAGCGTACCTCGGCAAGGGGTACAAGGAGGTATGGGAATAATGACCAGCGTATGGAAACCCGAATATGAGTTGATGGACAGGGAGGAACTTGAACAACTGCAACTCGAACGTCTCCAGACTATCGTCCACAGATGCTACAGGAACGTGGCGTTCTATAAAAAGAAGTTCGACGAAATGGGCCTGCTCCCCGAAGATGTGAACTCACTCGATGACCTGCGAAAACTGCCTTTCACCGTAAAAGACAATCTCAGGGACTCTTATCCCTATGATATGTTCGCGGTTCCGCTGCGCGAGATTGTCAGGATACACTCGTCGTCCGGCACCACCGGCCACCCCACGGTTGTCGGCTACACGCGTAACGACCTGCTGCACTGGAGCGAACTGTGCGCGCGCATGATGACCATGGTCGGCGTCGGCCGCGACGACGTCATACAGATCGCTTTCGGCTACGGACTCTTCACAGGCGCGTTCGGACTCCACCAGGGCGCGGAACTCATCGGCGCTTCCGTCATCCCCACTTCCGTGGGCAACACGCGCAGGCAGATACTCATTATGCGCGACTACAAGTCTACTGCCCTTGTCTGCACTCCGAGCTACGCCATGACAATCGTCGAGGCGATGGAAGAACAGGGTGTCGACCCCAAAACAACCGATCTTCGCCTGGGGCTGTTCGGCTCCGAGCCCTGGACGGAAAAGATGCGCGAAGAGATCGAATCGAAGTTGTACATCAAAGCCACCGACAACTACGGACTCAGCGAGGTGATCGGACCGGGCGTCGCAGGTGAATGCCCCGAGCGGTGCGGTCACCACATCGCCGAAGACCACTTCCTGCCCGAGATCATCGACCCGGAAACCGGTGCGCAGCTTCCGCCGGGCGAAGAAGGCGAACTCGTCATTACTACGCTTACCAAAGAAGGATTACCATTAATAAGGTATAGAACGCGAGACATCACACGGCTCCACTATGAAAAATGCGGCTGCGGTCGCACACTTGCCCGGATCGAACGCATTGCCCGCCGCTCGGACGACATGCTCATCATACGCGGCGTAAATGTATATCCGCAACAGATAGAACACGTGCTCCTGAACATCGAAGGCACAAAGCCACACTACATGATCTATGTGACTCGCGAAGGCGCGAAAGACCGGCTCGAAGTGTGGGTCTAGGTTTCGGACGAAATCTTCAAAGACGAGATGAAAGCCATGCACGCACTCAAAAACCGCATCGAACACGAGATGGCGAGCGCACTCGGCCTGTCGGCGAAAATCAAGCTCGTCGAGCCGAAAACTATCGAACGCAGCGAAGGAAAATCTCAAAGAGTTGTAGATAACAGGCAAAAAGTATAGGTTCGTTTGGATTATATTTTAGCAAAGAAGGTTGACAACTCGATTGGTATATATGCTACTATAGTAACTTGAAGTATCCGTAGTACTGTGTTTTAACACAAATTTCTTTTCATTACCGGGGTATGTCGAAAAGACTGCCCGGATTATTATAAAAATAGAAAAAGAAGTTAAAGGTCCAGGGAGGTTTCAAATTAAAAAGGTTATGATGTTTGTATTGGGTTGCTGTCTGGCGATTGCAGGTATCGCGTACACAGCGACAGCTTCGGTAGACGAAGCGGAATTCGCAGCACTCAAGCAGCAGGTTGCGGACATGAACAAGTCCCCACTGCCCGCGGGTCTTACTTTCCACGGGTACTTCAGGGGCCGGCTCTCGTCATCCGAGGCGGACGGCAGCACATGGGAATCCACAGAAGTCGCCTTCCAGCCCCGCTGGGACGCTTCGAGCAAGGTCCATGGCGAAGCACATATATGGTTCTGGCCCTCTGTTGGCTACACCTACATGGAATCCGGCATGATGATTCTCGATGACGTGGGAATCGGCGAAGGCAGCAAGCTGATACTCGGTAAGAACCGCAGCTGGTGCTACGGCATTACTCCCCACGGCAAAAACCGCAAAACGTCGAACTACAGCCTCTACAACGCCGCCATCAACCAGGCTCGCGTAACAGGTCTCCAGTCTCTCAACAAACTGGACAACGGCAAGATCGACCTCAATATCGGTATCCTTAACGGTTATCTCATCGGCTCTACAACCGGCACATCTTCATCTGCCCGCACAGTCGGTGTCGCTTCTTACACAGGTTCAAAACAGAAGGCCACAACAGACTCCTATGGTCTGCTCGCCAACAAAGACTCCGGATATGAAAACAACAATAACCGTGCGGTCTCCATTCGACTCGCCGGTAAAGTTATTCCTTCACTCAAGATCGGTGCCAGTTACTACACCAGCAAGGTGATTGCCACAGACGCTGCCGCTCTCGCGACACTTTCAGGCAAAACCGACTCGACCCGCACGCATGATATGCTCGGTGTCGACTTCCAGTACAACAACGGCACATGGATGTTCCAGGGTGAATACACAGACGGCCAGATCGCCAGCCTCGACTTCGACGGCTTCCAGACTCTCATCGGCTACAACTTCGATGCGGCGAACTCACTCTATGTCGAATATGGCCAGCTCAACTATGACCTGAACTACAGCCTCGACGCCTCCGGCGCAACCGCCGCAAGCGGCGTGGCCGCACTCACGGATGTATGGGACAAACAGCAGGTAATCATCTCCTACAAGCACAAACTCGCCCCCAGGGCATGGCTCCAGTTCGAGCAGGAATTCAATATGGAAGACGAACCGGCAATCGCCGGCACAGACTTCAGCAGCTTTACAGACAACGACCTGACATTCGTAGAATTCATGATCGTATACTGAACCGGCTGTTCAGCAATAACAACAAAAAGCCCCCTCACAGCAGGGGGCTTTTTTCGTGGTTCTCATCGCAGAATCCGCAGATTCGGTAACAAATCATAATATTGGGGTAATATATGGACATTATACATCGAAAAAACAAGTTCCCGTTCAGTAGCATTTCAGTTATATACGGCCGGGGTTTGAAAATGAGCCGGGCTTGTGGTATATTTCTACCCTGATTCCGTAATGCCGCGTGACGGCGTGTTTGCGGTGCGGTTTATGCGGTATTGTGATTCTGTAAAATAAGTTCGAAGCATGCACAGAATCCTTTCATTAGTAACATGAAAACATTATGCAGATAAACAGAAAATATTAAAGAAGGAGCAGGATAAGATGCAGCCGACGTACAGACCTCACAACAGGCGAAGGAAAAGAAAACACGGATTCCGGGCGCGGATGAAAACCAAAGCCGGACGCAGAGTGATCAATGCCCGCAGAAGAAAAGGACGCAAACGCCTCAGCGTATGAGGCGGGACACATCGAGCGGCTTCACGGCAGGAACGACATAGACTCGATTTTCCGGCGGGGTAAACGCATAAGAGGCAGGAACATCAACATTCTCTACATGCGACGGTCGGACAACCGCGCCAGATGTGCCGTGTTTGTCCCGAAGCGGCTCGGCAACGCCGTTCTCAGGAACAGGGCGCGAAGAGTTCTTCGCGAGAACCTCAGGCAGGCTGCGCATCCTGCGATGATCGGCAAAGACATTATCGTTCTGTGCAGGAAGCCCGTCACAGAGAAATATCTTGAAGGAGCGAAAAAGGAACTCCGGGAAATGCTGGACAGGATGCCCGGAGTATGAATCTATATGTTCGCTAAAGCAGCGATTTTCATCATTAAGTGTTACCAGGCTCTGATATCGCCGCTTTTCCCTGCAACGTGTAAATATCATCCCACGTGCTCGACCTATGCAGTGCAGGCGCTCCACACCCACGGTTTTATCCGCGGCACAGCACTCGCCGTATGGCGGGTCTTGCGTTGCAATCCGTTCTCGAAGGGTGGTGTCGACCCGGTGCCGCCCCGGCATGATAAGAATGATGAAATTACTCAACCGCAGTGAATTCGCGGCGCGAACGCGGAGTATACCGGACTTTATATTTATGATTGGCCCTGCATAGTGCCGTCAACGATTACAGACGATGGAATAATCACTGAATATGAAAAGAGATAATTGAATAATGTTCGATTGGTTCTTCAAGCTCATACTCGACGTAATACAATACCTTCATCAGTACACAGGAAACTACGGATGGGACATCATCATCCTTACGGCGGTAATGCGGATAGTTCTGTTGCCGCTGACATTCTCCGGTCTCAAGAGTATGAAAGCGATGCAGGCCGCGCAGCCTCTGATCAAAGCGCTCCAGGAAAAATATAAGGACGACAAAGAGCGGCAGAGCAAAGAGATGATGGCGCTCTACAAAGAGCTTGGCGTGAACCCGCTCAGCAGTTGCCTGCCCATGGTGCTCCAGTTGCCTGTGTTCATCGCCCTCTACCGCGTGCTCCAGTTGCCCGAACTAAACGGCTTCATACTCGTCAACACGGACTTCTACGGAATGAACCTGTCGTCCGCGGCATTCACAAAACTTTCGCCGGTTTTTCTCAAGGACCTCGCGCTTATCATGCCCGGCATGATCGACCTGAGCAAGTTCGGCATCAGTTTTTTCCAGAACGCTTACCTGTACACGCCGGTGCTCGTTGTTGTCGCTCTCATGACGGTGACCACAGTGATCCAGCAGAAAATGATGACTGTCGACCCGCAGCAGAAAAGCACAATGTGGTTCATGAACATTTTCATTGTCTACATTTCATTTGTTATGCCTGCGGGAGTGCTGCTCTACTGGGGTGTGTCGAACGTGCTCCAGTTCGCGCAGCAGGCTGCCACGAAATTGCCGGACAATGATAAATTCAAGAGCAAAATCCTGAAAAAAGCGGCAGCGGCAAAAAACGGGAAATCGGCCAGCCCGAAATCTGGCAAAGAAACAAAAAACGGAAACAAACAGGATACACAATCGGATAATAAAGTAAAAGGCAATAAGAAAACGAATACCGGTTCTAAGAAAAAAGGTAAGAGAAGAAAAAAGAGAAAGAGATAGACAGGCACCGCGCCGGCAGAACCCGGACAGGCGCCGCACCGGATTTCACAGAGACATATCGCCGCATTTCGGCTTGTATATAGAAGTTAAAATGATATACTCAGGACATTCCTGTTGTAAAACGGCAATCGCTGGCGGCGCGGCCATAATTATAGGTTGCTGATTTTCTTTTGGGGAATAAACAGCGGGAATGCGGTGAAATACGACATGAACCAGGTGGCTGATTATGAACGAAGTTATTCAGGAAGGCAAGACAAAAGAAGATGCGCTGGCAGCAGCGCTCGATAAACTTGAAGCGAAGGAAGATGAAGTCGAAGTCGAAGTGATCGACGAAGGCCGTGAGGGATTTCTCGGCGGACTGCTCGGCTCGCGGAATTGCAAACTGCGGGTCACTCTCAAAGAACCGCCGGAATCAGACAAGGAACCTTCACCTGCTCAGATAGAAGATGATAAGACTGAAGAAACCGGCAATTACAGGAAGGAAACATCGCAAGACGATGAATTGCCGCTCCCTACCAGCCATCATTTCAACATGGACGATCCGCCTGAAGACCAGATCGAGGGATTCCTCCGGCAACTTTTTCTACACCTTAAAGTCAAATGCGATATCGAAGTCAATGAAGGCGAGCGCGATATCTATGTCGACATCAGCGGCAAAGACTCGGGCGTTGTAATCGGCAAATTCGGCCAGACTCTCGACAGCATCCAGTACATCACAAATGTCATCATGGGTAAAAAGCTCGGCAATAAAAAGAAAATCATTATCAATGTCGGCGACTACCGCAGCCGCCGCGAAAAAAGCATCAAGCAACTCTCGCGCAACGTCGCCCGCAAAGTCGTGAAATCAAAAAAGAGCGAGTCGCTCGCTCCCATGACACCACAGGACCGCCGGATTGTCCATCTCGCCCTGTCTAATTTCAAAAACATAAGAACTTCCAGTGAAGGCAACGGTAACAATCGTAAAGTTGTTATTTACTTTAAGGAATAACAAACAAGCAACCTCATCTCCCATTCGGTCATTGTTGTTATTGCAATCGGAAATAAGTGTATATGTCCGTATATTATCCCGGATTTCTCACAAAACAATCCGGAACATATGCCGTTTTACGCTGGTGATGTGTCAATCGGTAAATGTCGTGTTGACGGCTTTGCCGACACCGATCATGCGGAGAATCCTGCGGAAGTCGAAGAGGTTGTCGAGTATGCCGATGATGATAAAAACCGGGATGACGACTGCGTTCAGGCTGCCTGCGGCGACTGCTATCAGGAACAGCAGCCAGTGCGCGCCGCCGATGAGGTGGAACAGGAAGTTGATTCCCCAGAAATAATATATGGCGAGTGCGACAAAGACCAGTTCCGGGGCTTTCATATAATGAGCAGTAATCAGGCAGGCGGCGGTAACGAGCGGAAACATTTTCACCGGTGGTATCTCGTGGAATTCCGGCAGCTTGAATTTCGACCACGGAAGAATGACCTTCACGAGGCTTCCCGTGACAACGAGAGACAGGAGATATATCGAGATATAAAGTATACCGACGAGGTGCTTCTGTACCACAGGCACAACAGCGGCCAGACGTTCGATGCCCGATGTGTCGATTCCCAGCTTGAGACCGGCTGAGATCATCGAGTCGATCAGCGAGTTGCCCGCATTGTATACCCACAGGTCGACGGAAAGATGGTTTTCGATCATCAGAAGCACCGGCTGGCTGTTGATCAGGAATAATGTGATCGCCATTATCAGGAGCGAAGTGAGCAGAACGAGCGGGCCGGGTGCAAGCCGCCTGCGCTCCGCGGCGGTAAAGAGGAAATATGAAACGAGTACGAATATTACGAAATGAACGAAGAATCTGAACAGGAGCAGCATCGCAAGCACAAACAGGCCCCAGAAAACTATTCGATAGATGACGGTTGGCTTGAGGAACTCCGCCCACGATATCGAAGGATATTTCTTTTTACCCGGAGGGCCGATGGGCAGCAGAAAATATAGTATGTCTCTGATCCCGGCGATCATGACATAATTGAAGCCGAAGATCACAACGGCCTCGAAACAGAATCTCATAATGTGCAGTATGAGTTGAGTCAAAACTATCCTTCCAGAATCTTCACAGTGCCCGTTTCGGCATTTATTTCCATCGTGACGCCGTCGACGCTGATGTCGGCGAGTTCGAACACCGACACCACCATCGGCCTGCCGTATTCGCGTGCGGCCAGCGCCAGGTGCGACACCACGCCTCCACTGCAAGCCGCGACTCCCGAAGCCCTGGCAAGCAGCACCGACATCCAAGGGCTGCACACGTCGACTACCGCGATGTCGCCTTCCTTGACTTTCTGCGCGTCATCGGGATGGCTTATCCACCTGGCTGTCCCCGTAGCTGTTCCCGAACTCGCGGCTCTGCCCCGGAACACACGCCCTTTTATGTCTTTTGTGTCGATCTCTTCTTCGATTATTATTTCACCCGATTCGCCGACATGAATGACAGGACTTCGATATTTTTCTTTGTCCGACGAAAATTTCTGTTTGCGCCTGTTAAGAGTTTCAGCGTCGACATCTCCGTTTATCGCGTCGGCGAGTTCGCTTTCGGTCAGGAAAAAGATGTCACCCGGTTCGGGCAGAACGGATGCGAGCGGTTCGCGCGAGGCGAGTTCGAGCAACATGAGCCTGAGCAGGCTCCAACCCCGCAGCAGCCTGTATCTCGTTTCTTCTCGGATCGTCGCGTATGTCCTGAACCACTTGTGCAGGAAGCCGACAACCGGCACGTCCCATGGGATGAAATTCTGGCCGCCGGATGTTCGCAGGAGTTTCCAGATGGCAAAAGCATTGACTTTTCCGCCGCCCGATTCTGTCGGTGCGTCGCCCGCCGGTCCCGTGCCGCCGCCTGCGGCGAGTCTGTGTATGAATTCCGTTTGTTCCTCTTCGATCCTCGGCACAGCGATGTCTATCTCATCGCCGGGCCCGAGATAGCCGAATTCGCGGACATAGTCCGCGAGCAGCGCCGCCGCCCGGCCTCCCTCGACGGGTATCCTGTCGATGTCGTACAGACCCGCTTCCTCCGCCACCGCCGCCTCGAGCTCGTGCAGGGCGGACATTCGTTTCGCGGCGACACATCCTTCTTCATATACCGGCAGCGAGTGTATCCGGCTCGCAGGGACCCCGGCGCGTTTCACAGTTTGTTCGAAAAAAGTTGAGAAAAGTTGCGTGAGGTGCGCGGCGGATGCCTGGAAACCCGCTCCCCGTCCCTGTATCTCCTCGTTGAGTTCAATTATCCAGTTATGCAGTTGCGCAATTCCGGCTGCTTTTATATCGAATTTGTCGAACTCCCCGAGAATCCCGTCCAGTGTTTCAAGATATTTATTGATCTTATCCGCTTTGCGGGTACAGAAGTCGAACAGTTTTTTGAAATCGCGCGGATCGATAGTCATTTCTCCGGCGAGTTCTTCGAGCGCGTCGAAATCCGCGTAAATGCGGCTGTTTATCACCTGCAGGATGTCTTTATGACCGGAAATCTTCATGTATTCTCCGACAGGTCCAGTGATAAAGGAGTCCAGTGTGCGTACCTTTTCAATAAGCGAGATTGTCATCGGAGTGAGCGGTTCGGGAGTGACGTCTACCATGCCCGCGGCGATATAAGTTTTCACAACCGGCAGTCCCGCGAGTGGCCGGGCCTGAAGATAGTACAGACGGCCCTTCGCCCACGCCCATTCGACGACCGGCGTTGTTTCCATTGCGTTCGACAGAGTGCGCATATCGGCGGCGAGTCGCGGCAGGAAGGGAAGGCGCTCGTCGGCAGGCGGTTCGGGATACGACAGCGCCATATCCGCGACAATCGTTTCCGCGTCACCCTGCTCCGTCACCAGGTAGGAATCTTCTTCAGGCGGTGCGGCGAAATCCACGACGACTTTTTCTCTGAACCCGCGGGCTGGGTCCGCTGCCGCCGCTGTGCCGAGCAATTCGGACTTCAACTGGCCCTGCGCGACCACCGGCAGGAAAGGTTCGTGCGCTATCTTCATCCGTGTTCGATATTCATGTGCTGTTATGTTGTAGAATGAGCGCCAGCAGTCGCGGACAGCCTGCTGGAAAGAGCGGAAAGAATTGCGCGAGCCATAGGATTTATACTGGCCCGGTGAAAGTTTGCCGGCGACATCTTCACCGCTGAACGACGATCTGACAATGAACGCCGCGTCCAGTCCCCAGCGAATAGTGAGCGCCGTGTACACCAGCCGCAATCTTACACTGTCGACGACTCCGAACTTGCCGTTCATGATCCTGCGCGCGTTCCTGACGAGCGCCTCTTCAAGTTCATCGCCCGAAAGGTTGCCGGGCGGTGCTTCTACATCGTTCTTTTTCATATAGCGCGCGAAAAAAGCTCCGGAAAGCGCGTAGCCGAACGGCACCTGTAAACCGGATGCCGCCAGTCTGCCGAGCGAGGCTGCTTTTTCGCCGAACTTTTCGCTGTTCGAGGCGTCGAGCTTGTGCAGGACTGCAACATCGCCCGACGGTCTGCGCCGCTTCAACCATCGGACTGCAATAAACGTGATCGCGGCAATGATAACACCGGCCGGGATTTTCAGATACACCGGTATTCCCGCGAGTGCCGAGGTAGCGCTCATAAGCCACGCGACGAATACGACAATGAGAAAATAGACTATAAAATATATGACAAGGGTTACAATGATGACAAAGGACGGTACAAAAAACGCAAGGAAAAAATATGTGCCGATGTGGTCGAATGCCGTGTCCGCCGCGCCGGGCAGCGCGGAAATGATCCTGATAATAAGATGAATTATGTAAATAAATGGAAACTGTTCAGGCACTTTCTACCTCGCGGCCCTTATAGTCGTCGGCCACATTTATCCGGCGGATTTGCTCTTTCGGTGCTTTGCCGCCTCACATTTTTTATTACGGTCTTCATTTCAAACAGCCGGACATGGAAAAACCACGCTGCTTCTGGAATAATATATTAAAGTCTATCACAGGCCATATAGCAGTTCAAGAATTGCCGGTTCAGGATATTACCATATGCGCCGGCATGACGGACGAAAGGACGGCAACCACGTTGAGATTATTGAGGAAACTCGTGTGGCCCGCTGTAGTGTTGCTTCTGTGGGGCGGCTTGCATCTTGCAGATCGCACATTGCACCGCAGGGCTTATGAGCTGTTGCTGGGCGGTGACACGTCCGGCGCGGTGTCGATGCTCGGCGCGGTGGTGTCGCTCGAACCGGATTTCTATATCCATCGCGGAAAAATGGGGAAGAAGGCGCTTGTCGAGGCGTTTCGAACCACCGGTAAGATGCTGAAAAGCGACGTCGCATGGATATACGATACGGGAGCGCCTGTGATCGGCACGCCTGCGATAGCGTCCGGCTCTGTATATATCGGCAACAACGCGGACATGCTTTACAAACTCGACGCCGGAACCGGCGAAGTGCTGTGGAGTGTGGGGGTCGGCGGAGATGTGGAGACAAAGCCGCTGGTGACGGGTGATGTCGTTTATGTGGCCTCGCATGACGGACTTCACGCGCTGAGCACGGAGGACGGCGAGCAGAAATGGTTTCTCAACATACGATGGGCGGAGTCTTCTCCTGTTATGGCGTCGGGCGTTATCTATATAGGGGCCGACAACTCACAATTTCTGGCGGTGGGTGCGTCGAGCGGAAAGCAACTATGGGCATTCGCCACGAACGGACCGGTCGAGTCTTCACCGGCGTTCGCTTCGGGCAGGGTATATTTCGGCTGCAACAGCGGCACACTCTATTCTGTGGATGTCGAAACCGGCAAACTCGCGTGGAGCTACGAAGTCGGCGGCGGGATAGAGGGCATGCCGCTGGTGCTTGACGGCGCGGTGTATGCAGGTGGCAAGGAAGGCATTTTCGTTGCGCTGGACGCAGGGTTCGGACACAAGTTGTGGGAGAAAAACCTTGGCGGCAGCATCCAGTCTTCGGCGGCGGGCACCGGGAAAACGATTGTTATCGGCACGATGTCGGGCCGCCTTTTCGGACTGTCCGCCGTCGACGGCAAAACAAGATGGGTCTATGGCGGCGGCGGACCGTTCGAGTCGTCGCCTGCTATTGTGGACGGCACTGTTTACGTCGGGTGCCACTACGGTTTCCTCCATTCGATTGATTTACAGACCGGTGAAGAGCAATGGCGTTTTCTCACCGGCTGGGACATCGACGAATCTTCACCCGCGGTCGGCGCCGGCATTGTCGTTATCGGTAGTCTCGACGGCAGAGTATATGCACTGAGAAAAAAGTAAAGTGGACGAGCGAAGCACTGAAACAACTATATGGAAACGGGGCGGATTATGGTCCTGTATAGTTATGTCCGCTTTATTCTGCGTGTCGATTTTCCTTCTTTATCCCGAAAGCCACGCGGTTACACCAGCCGGAGCACAGACATTTATTTTCGCGAATAATTATTTCTCCATCACGTTCCTGCTCTCTGCAATCGAAGGCAGAATGCCTCTTTATTATCTTCCAGCGCACTTTCTGGTATTCACCGGAAAGGCTTCGGACCTTCACATATTGCAATTGATTTCGCCGCTTCTTCTGAGCGCCGCGTTTTTCGCGTGTCTGAAAATCGTCGGGTTGTTTACTGCCGACGCTGAAAATGAAAAGAGTTATTCGAAATCATCCTGGATTATCCGGGGCGTTTCTGCGGCTCTTCTGATAATAATATTTCTACCGGCGGCGAAGGCTTATGTACTTTCCGCCGATCCGGCACCGCTGGGTTTGTGTCTCGCGGCTTTTTCGATGCTGTTTTTTTTATTCGTTTTCGCTTTCGGCGCGGAAAAGTATTCCAAACTGTATTTCATCTTTACAATTCTCGCGCTCTATACGGTCCGTTTCGCATTGCCGCTTTATCTGTCGCAGGCGTCGATTCTTTTCATATTGAAATACAGGCGGCGAGGGAAAGTATCCGCGGCGGGGCTCAAAGCGTTCCTGAAAGTTTTTCTCTATTTTATTCCCGGACTGCTTATATGGCTGAAGGCTTTTACAGGCGTCGGCGCGGGGTTGTCGCCGGGCATATTGCTGCCCGAACCGGAAGCCGCGATCGGCTCGATACAAACGGCCGTTGCGGTTGAGATGTTCATAGGACTCGCGCTGATTTCAGGAGTTGTTATGCTGCTCCGGCCGGGCCGTGGCGGCGGACGTATTGTGGCCGGTGTGGTGCTGTTTGTTTTCGCGACGGTAGTTCTCGGCGCTCTGACGACTTTTCAGGTCGCGGCAATATCGCTCCGACGGGAGAGCAACGATGCGGTTGCATCGGTTTTTGCGGCGGAAACTTCCACGAAATTCAAACAATCGGATTCTTATGTTTTCATGGATGCGGCATTGAATGCGGACACGTCACTTATTGAACATTATCTTCACGACGCCGGTATAAACAAATCGGTAAAGCGAGTCCCCGGCGGGAAGAGCGATGCCCTTCTGCTCGATCTTGGACCGCATTTCAGGGGGTTGAACGAAGCAGCTGCCGTGAAGGACGAATTGTTCAACCTGAAAGAAGCGTTCCTGATGGGCAAAAGAGTGTGGGTTTTCAACAATTGCAGCATGAGGGAGCCGCGTGACTGTGAACCGGAACTGCTGAAGGGAAGAATAAAGGACACGGGTAAAAAGGCGATGCTCGAAAGAATATCGGCATGGCTGGCGGCACATGCGCGAATGGTGGACGCGGCATCATCCGCGGGCGGTGTGAACGCGAGAGCATACCGCCTGAAAGACGCAGGTTATAAGGATGCCCTTCTTTTCGATCTGTTCGTCAACAGTTATTTCGACTACGAAAAGGCTGCAAAACTTATTATGTCTGATGACTTCGCAACCGGAACTGCGCAAATCGCATTGAGCGGATACGACCGGGATAAAGAGGCGGGAATAATCGACGCGCTGATAAAGGGGTGCGACGGAGACGACTCGTGCGTGACATATATACAAAGCATGTCGCAGGAACTGTCCGGAGATAATGAATAAAACACTCGGAAACATATTGAAGGGATTCGCAATCCTTTTTGTGGCCGTTCACCTCGGGGTGATCCTGTACCTTGGCGCGACGGCTTCCGGGCCGTTGCTGCACAATGATTACGCGCTGATGATCTACCAGCAGCACAGGGCGGTCGAGTTCTTTTCCGCGTTCCATAACATGTGGGGATATGATACGGGCTATTCGGCGGGCTATCCACTCAATTTTACATGGAACAGCAATGTTATACTCCAGTTTCTTTCTGTGCTGCTGCAACCGGTCCCCGAGTACATCGTGCTGCTGGCGACAACAGTGTTCTCAGTTGCGATGGCACCGTTCATGTTCTTTTTCGGGTTGAAGAATTTCGGTGTCGTCGGCGCAAAAAGATACCTTGCGATGATTGTTCTTACAGCCTATTGGTGGACCGGACTTCCAGTGACATTCATGCTGCTGGGGATGCCCGCAGGTCTGATCGTTTTTCACCTGTCGTTCTACGCCGTTTCTCTTTTCTACCGCCTCTTCGATGCCGACGACAGGCGTGTGCTGCCGCAGCTTTACGTGCTGGTTCCACTTTGTTTTCTTGCACATAAAACAGCTTTTGTCATACTGGGCGTGCCGTTCCTTTTAATCATCTTGTGTCAACTGCGCAAGTTGAAAATAAGATACCTTGTACACCTTATACTTATAGCCGCGCTGACACTCGCGGTGAATTCGTTCTGGCTGATTCCATTTCTCGATCTCGTGAAGTTCCGGGTCGCACTCGCCGAAGCGCCGCACGGCCTTTGTTATGACCCACTGCGCATTTTCA
This sequence comes from bacterium, assembly GCA_024278215.1. Lineage (GTDB taxonomy): Bacteria > UBP15 > UBA6099 > UBA6099 > JAJRTR01 > JAJRTR01. The sequence goes on along the minus strand of JAJRTR010000204.1, from coordinate 32,333 downwards.
AGGACTACTTCACTCTCTCTAAAATCATGGGGCACAAGGTGATTTCCGGCCCGGAATCACTGGTGCTTACCGTCCCGAATACCATACTTCGCAACTTCCTTCTCTGGTTTGGAATGTTCGGTTTATACCGGATGTGGCAGACAGGAAAGCGAGCGCTCGCCTCATTCTTTTTCTTTGTTGTTGCCGTATTCATGGGCGAGGTATACTTCGGTTCATTCTGGTGGTTTACCGCGTTGTTCTATCCCACGAGATACATTGCGTATATGGACTGGTTTCTCGTAATCCCCGCTATGACCGGTGTCGCCGCACTCAGTGAGATGGCGGCAGGCAGGATCAGCGCGGCGCGGAAGACTGTCGCCGCGACCGTTGCAATTGCAGTATTGCTTGCCGTTTCCGTGATGCCCTATCTTATCTTCACCCGCCTGACGGATAAGCGGCTGGACGACGACACACGGCAACTCGCGCAATATCTCCGCGACGCGACTACACCCAACGGGCGCGTCATGCTCGAGGACTCCGGCTGGAACGACCGCGACGGCAGGCCACCCAAATACAGCGAGAGCCAGTTCCCCTCACTGCTGTCCGACATCACAGGACGCGAGTTCATCGGCGGTCCCTATCCATATCTTTTTCTCAAGCATCATCACGCCGATTTCCACGATGGCGTATTTCTCGGGAAAGATATAGGCAGCTATTCGGAAAGTGAACTTGCGGCCGCCCTCGACAGATATTACATTCGTTGGATCGTTTGCTGGAGCGATGCCTGTAAGAATACATTCGGCGGTACTGGCAATACCGGCGGCGACATCGGCAGACGATTTGTTAAACAAAATGTTATCGGACGATTCGAGGTCTACAAGTACGCGGATTTCAACATGAACCCGTTTATTGAAGGTGACGGCTTTGTCGTTGCGGACCGGTCCGGCATTCGATGTTATCGAGTGAGCGCTTCCGCCGCCGGACGCGCTGTGCTGAAATACCACGGGTTCGCTCCGCTCGTGCTCGGCAGCGGCGGCAGAACTTCGATTGCCGATTCCGATAATGATCCGATAGGCTTTATTGCGATAAAGCAACCTGCCGCGTATTTCAATGTCTATAACAGTTATAAGTTGAAGTCGGAGGGAGGGATCACCGGGGTGCTCGATGCAGGGGGCGATTACAGACCGACGGAGACAAACAGCAAGTAATGTGTTCGCGAAACAAATAAAATGAAGAAAAGAATCCTCCTTATAAATCCGCCTGGCACACGCCGGGTATACCTTGAAACCAATGTTAAAGTCGGCGCGCCGGTCCTCCCGTCGCTCGGGCTTGCCGCCCTTGGCGGAGCACTCGCCGCGTGCGGCCACAGTCCGCGCGTGCTGGACCTCGATGTCGCGGATATCGCTGGAGAACACACCGGCGCGTTGCTGAGGAAAACAATTCTCGAGTTTGAGCCCGATGCGGCGGGTATTACATCTATAACACCCACATGGCGCGGCGCAATGGACATCGCGGCCGCAGTAAAAGCGATTTCTCCCGAGACAACTGTTATATGCGGAGGAGTGCACGCGACACGGTTCCCGGAGGAAACACTCGCGACAGACTGTGTGGATTATGTCGCGCTGGGCGAGTCGGACTTCACACTTTGCGATCTGCTCGATAGCGACGCTCCGGCTGCTGTGCCTGGCGTTGCATCTCGTGGCGCAGACGGCGAAGTGTCGGCGGAGCGTCGAGCGCTGATAGATGATCTCGACTCGCTGCCGATGCCGGCGTGGGAAATGTTCGATCTCGGGCGATACCACATGTCGCACCTTACAGAACGCCGCCGACCGGGCGGTTATATAGAAACGAGCAGGGGGTGTCCGTTCGGTTGTATATATTGCGACAAAACGATATTCGGTCGGCGGTTCCGCGCGAAGTCGGCGGAGCGCGTGGTCGACGAAATAGAGTACATGATACGGCGGCACGGTTTCAGGGAGATTCATATCGTGGACGACGGCTTCACGACAAATCTCGCGCGCGCGAAAGAGATATGCCGCCTGATGATCGACCGCAATGTGACGATTCCTTTCAACCTGTTCAACGGCATACGCGCCGACCGTGTCGACGATGAAATGTGCGTCCTTTTCAGGCGCGCCGGCTGCTACCAGGTCGCTTTAGGCGTCGAATCGGGAAACGACGCTGTGCTCGACAGTGTTTCCAAGGGCCTGAACAAGGACGACATTCGGCGTGCCGTGTCGCTATGCAAAAAACACGGTCTCGAAACATTCGGCTTCTTTATTGTCGCGCTTCCCGAGGACACGCGCGCTACGATCATGGACACGATTGATTTCGCCATCGAACTCGATATGACAATCAGCAAGTTCGATATCGCCGTTCCTCTGCCCGGCACAGTAATGTTCGAGCAACTGGATTCACGGGGGCTCGTCAGGACGAAAGACTGGAGCAGGTACATCTTTCACCGGACGGACGTGCCGCTGTACGATCATCCGAATCTCGGCTGGGACGAGATCGAGGAACTGTATAAACTCGCCTTCAGGCGTGTGTATCTCAGGCCGAAATACATTATAAAACGGTTTTTTCATTCGCTCAGGACGGGCGGCCTGATAAAAGACGCGTTGTCTTTTCTGAGCGCGAAATGGAACTAGTGTTGTGTCACACTTCTAAATGCGCAAGATATGTAGACAAGAGCGGTGGCATCGTACTCCGCCTGATCATATTTCTCGCGAACACGGTTTTTGCAGGCACAAGTTGAGGCGGGGTACGGTGACCCCGCCCTTGTTTATCGTTTTTACGGTGACCTTCCTTACGGCTTTTCTTCTTGACGCGACACTATGTTGAGCCGGGCACCGATTGTTACATAGAAACGGACACGCAATGAAAACGGCAGTAACGAAAATCATTATAAACACATTGCTTGTACTGATGCTCTGTTTCATTGCGCTCGTGGTGCTTAGTGCGCCGTGGCCTTTCGTCGATTATATATTCGCATTTGTTTTTAACGGCATATTCGGCAGCGTGATACTATTTGTTGTACTGCTTTTCGCGGTTATTATTCTGTCAGTATTAATGAAGCTCGGCGGCGTCTCAAGCATCGGCCTATGGGCGCGCAGACAGTGGCACACGGCAATATCGGGGCTGGATATTTTATTCATCTTATATTGTCTCGCAGGATTCACAGTCGCTCTGTGTCTCGACCTGCGGCTCTCCGCATGTGTGCTTGTTTTCGCTTCTATTTCGATAGTCGCCAGTGAAAAGATGACGATCGTAAACAAAGGTGTTGTAGCCAATATCATCGTTTCCTACGTATCGCCGACATTATTATTCGCGGTCGTTCTTTTGCTCATAACCGGTATACTTGTTTCCCTGACAACGCTCGTATTATTCGTCACGCTTCTTATCGCCATAAGGATATACCCGCTTCTAAATTTCAAATTCGGCGAAAAAACATTATGGAGAAATATCGCGCGCAACAAATTTGCATACGTGTTTTACGGCGGCGCAATCATAATAATGTATTTCACATGGTTCCCGAACATAAACGATGGACGCGGCGACCTGAAAATATCTGCAAACAGCGCTATAGGCGGTGGCGCGGGCATCGAGTTTATGTCGGACGGCAGGCATATAGTTTATCTCAACAAGTCCAACACGTCCGTAGACCTCGTCGACCGCAAAACCCTGAAGCGTGTTAAGAGTCTCGCTATGCCCGGATACCCCAGACAGCTTGCTTACGACAGGGCACCCGGCAGATTTTACATCGCCATTCACTCTGTCACTGAAAAGCAATTGCAGATAATTTCGGAATCGCCGTTCGAGGTGATCGACGCGCTGGACATACCGCCGGAGAGATGCACGCAATTGAACGCTGTGGCTGTGGACACACGGCGCAATCTGATATATGCCGGTTGCGACGACACAGGTGATCTTTTCGTTATAGACCGCACATCGCTCGAAGTGCCCGCCGCTCCGGTGCCGCCCGGCCCCGCGGGCAAGGGCGTCGTCAGGATCGACATCGACAATGATCATGCCCGGATGTTTGTCTCCGGCTGCCTGATGGGACCATTTATTACAGAGCTGCAGCCGTGTTGCGGGTTGCCGATCAGATACAGGTTTACAGGCTATCTCGTGTGGGAGACAATTCGCGACCCGGACACTCGGCGCCTGTTCCAAAGTGTACCGTTAAGGTCGATAGTGGCAGTAATTGACGAGAAAACTCTGAAGGTTGAGAATGTTGTCAGGTCTGGACTGGGAGCGCGCGCGCTGGCGGTCGACCCCGTGAAGCGGCGGCTGTTTGTCGGCTGCCAGATTTCCGGTCGTGTGGATGTTCTCGACCTTGACACGTTGAAACTGCTCGATACTTTTTACCTGCCGTTCCCGCGTTATTTCCTGTACTCGACGCATGAAAAAGCCCTTTATGTAGCTGGAACCACAGGATTATTCAGAGTGGAGATTTGATTGCAGGTCGAGATAAACCACAGGTATGCTGCGCCGTTTTTTCAGTGATTGTTCGGTCCACTGTTGGCGGCGCGCGATATTTCATTATCCCGGTAATGCTGTCCGACACGCCCCGGAAAGATTATTTTCATCGCTCTCTGAAGCACAATCTTCAACTGTGTAACTGAATGTATCTCCTTGAGGATACCCCAGATGATTCTCGGCCTCAGGTAGAACCTGAAGTGCGCCATACGCTGGACTTTTATCAGGTCCTTAATAGATATGGATTCGTCGCAGTAACTGAGGTTGTGGATATACGTTTCGTCGTAGCTGAGGCCCTGGAGTTTGCCTTCGGATTTCAGCTTGTCGTACATCTCGCTGCCGGGGAAGGGTGTGAACGGAAACAGGTTCACGCGATTGATATCCAGCTTGAGCGCGAGTTTCACGGTTTCGCGCATTTCCTCGACAGTCTCGCCGGGGAAGCCGAGAATAAAAAGGCCGGTGATGCGGATGCCGTGTTTTCGCAGGATCGCTATATTCGGCTCGACGTTTTCGAGTTTGATCTTCTTTTTCATCAGGTCCAGCACACGTTGCCAGCCCGACTCGATGCCGACCGATGTCGAGTAGCACCCCGCGCGCCGCATCATGCCGACAGTTTCGTCGTCTATGCAGTCGAGCCGCACACCCGGCGGGCAGCCCCAGTCGACACCCAGGTTCTTCTCGATCATCAGTTCGCACACACGCAGCACGAAATTGCGGTCCACAGAGAAGTTGTCGTCCATGAACTGGATTTCGTGGATGTTGTACTTGTCGCGCAGTAGTTCTATCTCCTCGATCAGGCTCTCCGGTTCGCGGTGCCTGACCTTTTTGCCCATCGCCCGGCCCGCACCGCAGAACCTGCACGGGAAAGGACATCCGCGCGACGTCACCATCGGCGCGACATGTTTTCGTTTCGTGAAGATGCCGTTGGGATAGAGGGCGAACTTGTGGGGCTCGATCAGGTCCCATGCGGGCAGGTCCAGCGGCCTTATGTCTTTTATCAACTTCCGTTCGGTGCGTCGGTATCCGTCGCCTTCGCGGAAACACAGGTTTGGAATTTTCTCGAGCGTTTCGACCGGTGGATTATCGTTTTTTTCGAGTTCGGCAAGCAGCATCGGCACTGTTTCTTCGCCCTCGCCGGTGCAGGCATAGTCGAACTCCGGGATGAAGTCGAAAACTTCCTCCGGCTCGAAAATCGCGTGCGGGCCACCCGCGAGCAGCAACACTTCGGGGAACCGCTTCCGGATCGCCCCGGCATACTTTTCGGTCGATGTGAAATAGGGTGTGAAAATCGTTATGCCGACAGCGTGATAGCGGTTGACGGCGACATCCTGAGCTACCTGCTCGGGAGTGAGCGAATCACGCGCGGCGTTGCAGATCGTTACCTCGTGGCCCGCCCGTCGCAATGCCGTTGCGAGGTACCCGACACCCAGATTCGGGATTATAAGATACGTCTCGAGGTTGATCCGCATCGGGTCTATCAGAAGGACTTTCATACGTACACTGCCTGTGTTTTTCTAAGTGCCTCTTTTAACATTATAAATATATTATCCGGAGCCTGCCTGTTTTTTGATACTTATGCCGGTTCCACACACCGGGTTTGTCGTAGAGTGATACATTCACCATTTAACCGCATATTTCACAAATGCGGGTTTAAAAATCCCCGAAGTTAACGATGTAGTGTTTCAGCTTTCTTTTTCCTGCTCCGTGGATGCGGTTCGACCTCGACATAATGTGAAGCGAATCTGTCTCCATCGACATCGACCAGCCTGTACCCCCAGCCGCTGTTGTCGCCCAGGTCACTGCCGGACGTGCCGGTGCATGTCAGCGCCAGGCCGTCGCGTTCGTCGTAAACATTCGCGTGCTTGTGGCCATAGAAGTAGTTCTTCACGCCGGTGCTTTCCATCTCTTCGAGGAATTCTCCGGGCGGTATCAGCGGCGTGTCGGACAGAAGTGATTTGTCGACCATATCGCCAAGTGGCGTGTGGTGCCCGAACACGGATATTATCATGTCCTCTCCGTTTGCTTTTTTCAACTCAGCTTTTATCCATTCGTATTGTGCCGCCTGCAAAGCGCCGGAAGCCAACGTCCAGATGACCTTCTTGTTGTCGAGTTCTGAGAATATCTTCGTTACGTCGCGGTCGGCTTCGGGACGGTCGTGGCTGTTGATGCCGATGAACCTGTGCCTGCCGAAAGAGAACGCCTGTTTCGGCGGTCCGATGTAATCCCGCCAGAAATCGTAGCCCTCGATCCGCCACAGATTGCCCATTTGCAATTTCATCAGGTCGTGGTTGCCCGGCACGACATAGACCGGCGCATTCAAATTGCCTGACAATTCGTCGAATAACGTCCTGTAGTCTTTTGCATACATTCCCGGCTGGAAGACTATGTCGCCCGCCACAAGCACAAACTCCGGCTGCGCCGCCGCGAGGCTTTTCAACACCCTGCCGCGCAGTTTCGTAAGATTAATATGCGGAGCTATTCTCTTGCCCCGGTTATCGCCCACATGGTAATCGGCGAGTATCCCAAATGTGAACTTTTCAGGGAAGCCGGCCCTATACCATACGGCATGTGGACGTGTAATCGTCGTATTGCCGGTGTCAGTCTCGAATGTCAGCTCGAGCGTGTGCGGTCCGTCGCCACTCGTTTTTTCAGGAGTAAAAACCGGTTCCGCAACTCCGCCCTGCACAGCGGACATATCGATCTTGAGGTTAACAGTTTTGGAAGGTGCAGCTTCATTTATCAGTTTCGCTTTCCTTAGAGACGCACCCTCGGGCAGCAGCAACCGCGCGCTGATCGGACTTCCTTTCATAGCCGTTGCAGGGCCGAAAGTGTTTGGTGAAATAAGGGTCGGTTTCGACACGTGGTTACCCGCCGTCACCTTCGCGGCGGTCTTTACAGGCGAAATCCCTGCCACGCCCACCGCTGCCGCCGCTGCGCCCATCGCACGCAGGAACGACCGCCTGTCAAATTGCAGTTCCCTTAAAAATTCCATTCTATCACGATCCATTTTCATTACCTCCCCGGGTTCCCCGAAGTTATTTCCGGTCGAGCACCAGGTTCAATCGTCTATCGTTTTCAGCACGGCGCCGAGGTTGGCGGACCGGACCATCTGCGCGTAGCGGCCCAGATAACCGGCAGTGATTTTCGGTTTCGGAAGTTTCAGTTTCGCGCGTCGCGTCTCAAGCTCTTCGTCGCTGAGGGCTACGGAAATACGGCGTTTCTTCATATCGAAAGAAATGACATCGCCTTCTTTAACAAGCGCGATGGGGCCGCCCGCCATTGCCTCCGGCGATACGTGACCGATGGCCGCGCCGCGCGTGCCGCCCGAGAAGCGACCGTCCGTGATAAGCGATACCGTTTCGCCAAGTCCCATGCCGATAACCGCCGAAGTGGGCGACAGCATTTCCCTCATGCCGGGACCGCCGCGCGGTCCTTCATAGCGAATGACAACCACGTCGCCGGCCTTTATCTTTCCGCCGAGTATCGCTTTGTACGCGCTCTCTTCCGAGTTGAAAACACGTGCCGGGCCGCTGTGCGACTGCATACTTTCCGCGACGGCGCTGCTTTTGACGACCGCGCCGTCGGGCGCGAGGTTTCCCCACAGAACAGTCAGGCCGCCGGTTTTCGTATACGGCTTATTTATCGGCCTGATAACGGTTTTGTCGATGTTCTCCGCCTTCTTCAAGTTTTCCGAGAGTTTCTTTCCCGTCGCTGTGATAACGTCAGTATGGACAAGTTTCTTTTTCGCAAGTTCTTTCATCACCGCCGGCACGCCGCCAGCCTCGTAGAGGTCCACAAGATAGTGATCGCCGCCGGGCCTGAGCCTGCACAGGTTGGGCGTTTTTTTGCTTATCCTGTCGATGTCCTCGAGTCCGACGTCGATGCCTGCTTCCGTCGCGAGCGCGAGCACATGCAGCACCGTGTTCGTCGAACATCCAAGCGCCATGTCCATAGCGAACGCGTTTTCTATCGACTTTTTAGTGATGATGTCCGAAGGTCGTATGTCCCTTTCGAGCAATTCCATGATACGCATCCCCGACTCTTTGGCCATGCGCACACGCTCGGAATAGACGGCGGGGACCGAGCCGTTGCCCGGCAGAGCAATGCCGATCGCCTCGCAGAGGCAGCTCATCGAATTTGCGGTGAACATCCCCGCGCACGAGCCGCAGCTCGGACACGCCGCGTCTTCGATATCTTTCAATTCACACGCGCTGATCCTGCCTGTCTTAAGCTGTCCGACACCTTCGAATACGTCAATGAGATCAAGGCTACGACCGCGCAGCCGCCCGGGCAGCATCGGGCCGCCGCCCACGATTATCGCCGGCAGGTCCAGCCTCGCGAACGCCAGCAGCATGCCCGGTGTTATCTTATCGCAGGCCGTCACGCCCACCAGCGCGTCAAAGGCATGTGCCGTCGCCATTACCTCTATCGAATCGGCGATAATCTCACGGCTTGCCAGCGAGTACTTCATCCCGATATGGTTCATCGCGATTCCGTCGCATACACCTATCACCGGGAACTCGATGGGTGTGCCGCCCGCCATCCTTATGCCCGCCTTGACCGCGTCGGTCAGTGTGTCGAGGTGTAAGTGTCCCGGCACTATCTCATTTTTCGAATTGATGACACCTATCAGCGGCCGCCGCATCTCTTCATCCGTCAGCCCAAGCGCTTTCATAAGCGACCTGTGAGGTGCCTTCGCGTGTCCTTTTTTTATCGCATCACTTTTCATGATTTGTTCGCCCTCATGTGTATTTGCTTTTACATATATGAATAACGACTCTATTCGGATACATAATTGAGATTACATCGGCGCGGCGCAAAGTTCAAGTTGCGCGGCAGGGTTTGTTTTTATTAGAATACTATACGCTATGCCTTACACGTGAAAATAAAAACATCGGGGAAACGAGGTTCAGGATGATCAAACCGTATATCAGGAAAGTTATCGAGGGTAATAATCTCAGCAGCGCGGAAGCGCGCGCGGCGATGGGAATAATCATGAGCGGCGACGCGACACCCGCGCAGATAGCCTGCTACATTACCGCTCTGCGGCTCAAGGGCGAGACGGTAGACGAGATCACCGGAAGCGCGCAGGCGATGCGCGAGAAGGCGGTGGCGCTGCTCATAAAGCGCAATGATGTCGTGAACATCGACCGCGAGGATATCAACATCGACGAGGAAACAATACTGGACACATGCGGTACCGGCGGCGACGGCACCAACACGTTCAATATCTCGACCACTGTCGCTTTCGTCGTGGCGGGCGCGGGCGTGACTGTCGCGAAACACGGCAACAGGTCCGTTTCGAGCAAGTGCGGCAGTGCGGATGTCGTGCGCCAGCTCGGCGTGAACATCGACATCCCGCCGAAAAAAGTTAAAGCCTGCATCGAGCGCATCGGCATCGGGTTCCTTTTCGCGCCTCTTTTTCACAGTGCGATGAAACACGCCATCGGCCCACGCCGCGAGATCGGCATACGGACGATCTTCAATATTCTCGGCCCGCTTACCAACCCCGCATCGGCAAATGTGCAAGTGCTGGGCGTGTACAAACCGGAGTTGACGGAAGTGATGGCGCGGGTATTGAAGAACCTCGGCGTCAGGGCAGCGATGGTTGTGCACGGCGACGGCTGTTTCGACGAGATCACTATCACAGGACCCACAAAAATTACGCAGCTCAAATCCGGTCGACTTAAAACTTTCAGGATCGCGCCTGAAGACTTCGGCATGAAGAGCGTGAATGTGAGGGCCATACGCGGCGGAGACGCTGCCAGGAACGCGGATATAGCGATGAAGGTTCTCAATGGCGCGAAGAATGCGGCGCGAAATGTCGTGCTTCTCAATGCCGCCGCCGCACTGGTTTCCGCAAGTAAAGTCGGTGGCTTCAAAGAAGGCGTGGCGCGTGCTGAAGAGAGCATAGACAGCGGCGCGGCACTCCGCAAACTCGAATTGCTTATAAAGGACAGCAACGCGTGACATGAATGTCTTTTAACGACAGCGAAAACAACAACACTTCAACCGCCGGAAACGCGCTTCGCATATTTTTTTCATGCCTGATTGTGTACGCGTTTTTCACCAACGATTACCTCACGACAAATGACGCTTCGCGGTTCAGTCTGACAGCGGCGATTGTCGACACGGGCGGCCCCGAGATCACGAATGTGCTGCCGCGGGTGATTTCTCCCGGCTGGAAGATCAGGGACTTCGCACGTTCCGGCGACCGCATATTTTCAGACAAAGCGCCGCTTGGTTCTTTCCTCGCTGTACCTGTCTATTTCATCGCTTCGAGGGCGGGCCTTCCACTTAACTGGATTGTGTTTTTCGTATCACTCTTCACCACGGGAGTATGCACCGCGCTCACTGCGGTTCTTATATATGAAATCGTGCAGATGTTGGTGGACGACGAGCGCCGGGCGGTCACAATCGCCCTTGTATACGGTCTCGGCACGATGGCGCTGTTCTACGGCACGGTGTTTTTCTCGTCGGCGATAACCGCCTGTTGCGGTTTAGCATCGTTTTATTGCCTGGCTCGCGTGCAGGCGGGTCGCGGCGCGGCAGGCCTCGCCGCGGCAGGCGGACTGCTCGCGGGCGCGGCCGTACTCAGCGATTATTACGCAGCGATAACCGCCGTCTGTCTTCTGGGTTATGCAGTAGCGGGCCGCAGGTATATCGCTCAGACACTTCTGGGTTTCGCGGTGGCGGTTTCGCTTTTGTTGCTTTACAATACATGGGCATTCGGCGCGCCGTGGCCGCTTTCCTACTCATATTCTTATCTATACGATCAACTGCACTCGACGGGATTCTACGGCATTTCGCTGCCTTCCGCGGGGAACGCCACCCGCCTGATACGTGTGCTGTTTTCAGGCTGGGGATTCTTTTTTACGAATATTGTCGTTGTCTTCTCGATTGCAGGATTCCGGCGTTTTATGCTGTTTCGTCGCCAGGCGGCCATGGTGCTTTTCATGGCGCTCGGATATTTGTATTTCAACAGTTGCGAGAGCTGGCTCGACGCCTACAGCGCGCGTTTTTTCATGCCGCTTCTTCCCTTCCTCATGCTGCCACTTACCTTTATTGATTTCAGCAACAGGTGGCTGAGAAATGCTTTCTGTTTTCTGAGCGGTTTTTCGCTGATTATCAATTTCGGCGGCGCGGACCGATTTCTGCGCGAGTTCATGGGTGCGCAATACAGACCCGGAATGAACAACCTCGCCGGCGCGTTTCTTGGCAGTCGGGGCATCGACATCGGCTTCTTTAATTTCATCTTTCCGTTGATTATTATTTTGTTTGTATGGTTCATACCATCGAGAAAGCCGCGTATTACGACAGATAAATAGAACAGGACAAAAACATGTATTCACGAAAACATTACATGAAAGTACTCGAAGAGGCGAAAGGCGAACTCGCCGGAGTTGATGCACGGGAACGTGCGCTTGTGTGCGGATTTGATTATGTGGCGGGGACGGGAGACGGCGCGGCACTCGAGTTCGATTCGCTCGGGACGCGATTCAGCGTCGACTGCGATACGTGGGATATAAAAAACATGTTGACAGGCCGCGATATGCCGCTTCAGTTCCGCATCCTCACGCTGCACCTGCTGTGGCAGGCGAAGGATGTCGAGCCGACAGGTGATATTATGCCGCTTAAGGCTTTTCGCGGGCTCGAGATGTACGAACAGGTAATCCGGCGGCGCAGCGACAACATCCTCATCAGGCGATTCGGCGACCGGTCCGCGTTACTTATTAAAACCGTCGAAGAGCTGAAAGGCGAGAAAGTCGATATGGGCGACGCGGGCGGCAGGTTTTGGCCTTTCCCGAAGATGCCGGTGCTGGCCGTCGTGTATGAAGCCGAGCCGGGGCTCCCGGCGGAAGCCAATATGCTTTTCGATTCCACTGCCGACAGGCTGTTCCATATTGAAGACCTCGTTGTGACAGCGGAGTTGCTCGCACACAAGCTGGTGAATGTCGCACTGAAATATATGTAAGCCCAATACCGGTCGCTCAAGCAATAATGCTCGTAATAGCCTGTGTTCATCGTACTATAAGGAGCCAATTGCAAAATTATGTTCATAGCGAGGTCGAGCGAAATTGTGCAGAGCAAGGCGGAGGTGTAAAATCCTCGCAGGCGTACTTGTAGAGTACGTCGAGGACGATTTTTTGCCGACAACGCAGCTAAGGACAATAGCAGCCGACCGCAGCAAAATCAGAATTTTGCAATTGGCTCTAAGGTGAGTTTATCGCATTTCAGACAATAGCTGGGGAGCGGTAGCGTAGAGGCTTACTTCACTGGTTCAAGCGGAGATTTATTCGCCCGACGCGGCAGCCCCGGATTTTTCCATAACCAATTCGAGCAGCCCTTTATCTTGCATGTCTTCACGAAATGCGTCGAAGTCCGAATCCGTCACCCATAACACACTGGCGTTTAATCTGAAAAAGTTACCAATATATTTTGACTCTTTCGGCAATTTCAGAATACTTCTGAGGAAGTTCGATGTATCATCTACAATTGACTTATCATGGCCGGGGAATACGTAAATAACAGGATACGGAACATCGAAAGAGTATTCGATGGGCCGTAGATTGTCGCTCACAAGTTTGATGTTCAGATATTCCTCATCAACGACAACCGCGTCGGCTTCGCTGTAAACCACGGAATAGATTGCGGAGAAGATAGACGGGCATTTCATAACCTCACTGAAAAACTCCCCGGACTTCTCACCGATTCGCTTCTTCAACAGGTATCTTGGATAAATATTGTATTCGAAAGAACTGCTTTTGATCGTGCTGAAAACGGCTCCCCTCAGGTCTTCGAATTTATCGAAAGGACTGTTGTTCTTCACAAGGATAGTCGCTCTGTGCATCAAAGTTTTATTTGATCCGAATGCGGCAAACGATTCGACGCCTAGCATTTGTCTCGCTCTCAGATAACATGCGCTGCGTGTTGCGGCTACATCTATATCTCCATCATTACCCGCTTCAATCAACTCGTCGCAGGTTCCAAAGAATCTTAATTCCGTTTCGCAACCGGTTGATTCTATTACTTTCTTGTACGGTTCGAAGTGGCTGTTGTAGAATTTACCCATATCGGTGATAATCATATCAGTCAGGGCACCCATGATTATAGTGCATCTGTCGGGTGTTGCCGCTTCAATTGCGGATACCCTGAAAAAACCTGTGAAAAGGATAATAAGTGAGGAAATGAAAAAGACCGTATTATTCATCAAATTCAATTATAGCAGGATTACGACACAATGGCGTTTGAATCAGGGTGTAATATTAATCACATTATTTTTTTCATTTTTACTATTTACAAATGCCGTTGCCGCTGTTCTAAAAAGCGAAACGAGTGCTCGTGTTAAGGAACTTTCCGTAAAATACGAAGATCGTTTCAGATCGCTCGATCTCTGGCTCCGGCAGGCTCCTGAACCCGGAAAGTCGCAGGCGGAGCGCGAGAGAATACTCAAGACAATCGACGAGCCGCTATACATAAAGGAAGCCCCGCAATTTCCCTGCGTCGGCTATTACTTCAGGAGCAGAATGTCCGACTTTATGAAAGATTTTCTCGCACTCGAACCCGGTGAGGACACAATCGTCTGGAAGCTCTACAACCATTCTGAAATTATTCAGACTAACAAGATCAAAATCGTCATCGACCTTATCAAGGGTTTCGACCAGGTGGAAATCGACGACGGCACACTTGGAAAACTTGTCGATAATCTCGATGTTCTGCTGATTACGCACGTGCATGGAGACCATGCGGACAAACGTGTCGCCGATATGTTTCTCGACCGCAACAAGCCGGTTGTCGTTCCCGAACTCTTCTGGCCCGACTACCCGCGGAACGACGAACTGACCGTGCTGCGCAACGGAAAACTGAATTATCCGGGTGCAAAAGTATATGTCTTCCCGAGTGTCCAGAAAAAAACTGCCAACAACGTGTATATGATTATGCCGGACAACGGGAACAGGATAATGCATCTGGGCGACAACAACAATATTTACAATGTCGGGCACGAGTGGTTCCGCAGATTCAAAAAACCTCTGCACATCGATCTGCTGATCCCCAATATATGGAGTACGGACCTGGCATCGCTTCTGAAATACGTGAACCCCGACCTTGTCATGTCGAGCCACGAGAACGAACTCGGGCACCCGCCCAACGGCCGCCGCAGTTATGAATATGTCTATAATGTGCTCCGCACAATAAAACGACCTTATGTGGTTCCAGCATGGGGTGAACACATAGTGCTGAGGCACAAGAAATAACAGACTTTTACAAGCGACTCAGGAGTTATGAAGATAAAGAAAGTTGCGCGGAAAGCTATCGTCAGCTACGAGAAGAGTCATTGCCTGAGCAGGACCATAGAGTCGAGGCGTTCGGCGCACTCGCCGGAGGAGTCGGTTCTCATTATCCAGGCGTCCGAACCGCCGTCCATTGTCGACCTGGTCTCTCCCACCACCGCGAATCCGCCATCTGTTGTCTGAACGACAGCCCGGCCCGTATCGTCGTAAGAACCACCGTAAGTCTGCGTCCACGCGTCGACCCCGGCATCCGTAATACTCAGCAACCATATATTATTATCGTTCGATGATTCCTTTTCGCCTGCCACAATGTAGTTGCCGCCGGATTCAGCGATAATTGAATATCCTGCTTCGTCTCCCGTGTCTCCGAATGTGCCTGTCCATACCTGGTTGCCGAGTTCATTGAGAAGAAGCACCCACACATCGCTGCCGCCCGCGCCGTAAGATTCGGTCGAGCCTGCGACAATATATCCGGTGCCGGTAATTTCCTGTATCGAGTATGCGTAGTCATCGCCCGAAGCGCCGTAGGTTTTGGACCATGTCTCGTTGCCTGAGGCATCGAGTTTAAGCACCCACACATCACTGCCGCCCGCGCCCGACGAAGAAGTATTGCCCGCTACGACATAGCCGCCGTCCGCCGTCTGACGCACCGAATAGGCATAGTCCGCGGACGAACCGCCGTAAGTCTGCGACCATGACAGGCCGCCCGCGCTGTCGACTTTCAGCAACCATGCGTCGCCGCTGCCCGCGCCCGACGAAGACGTGTAACCGGCGGCGATATAGCCGCCGTCCGTCGTCTGACGCACGGACTGCGCGCAATCGTCGGACGAGCCGCCGTAAGCCTGCGCCCACGACAGGTCGCCGGCGCTGTCGACTTTCAGCAACCAGAAATCTTCACCGCCCGCACCCGACGAAGATGTGCAGCCCGCCGCGATATAGCCGCCGTCCGTCGTCTGGCGTACTGAATTCGCCCTGTCGTCCGCCGACGCGCCGCCGAATGTCTTCGACCACTCCTGCCCGCCTGCCTCATCGAGTTTCAGCAGCCACAGGTCGGTTGCGGCGGAACCATCGGGTATGTAGTATCCCGCGGCAATGAACCCGCCATCGGAAGTCTGTTCGAGTGCCGTCGCTCCGTCGTCGTATGTTCCGCCATACGTTTTGATCCAGAGGTTTTCATCAAGGCAAACAGACGAGCATCCGTCTCCTGACGTTGTATTGCCGTCGTCACATTCCTCTCCCATTTCCTTTGTCCCGTTTCCGCAAACACTGCCGAGTGATGTGTATACCGTGTCGCCTGCAATCGCCGTATTCACGGAGTGGTACGCCTGTCCGGTATCCGAGTTCTCGTACCTTACAGGGCCTGTGTCGAGCGCCATCCAGAAGGCGACAGTCCTCGTGCCCGACACACTCTGCGAACTGCTGTCTGTCCCGCTCCACGATTCAACAAGGGAGAACTTGACGACACTGAAACTGCCGACAGTCGTGTCGATCGTTTCCTCGCCTTCCACAGTGAAAGAAAACGATATGGAACCGGTGACATCCTGTGTGGCACCGTCCGGACCGCATTGATTATACACAACAAAATCCGCCTGATCCGTATATGTCGTGCCGGATGTAACTGTGCCGGGCGCCACCTCGACCGGCTTACTGAATACAACACATTTTCCGATCCCCGAAGTCTTTTCATAGCGGCCATAGTAGAGAAGAGCGGTGTCGCTGGAGAAGGCAAAAAATGAAGTGTCGATAACGTCCGGGTCGTCTTCCTTGAATTGAAACCGGAATACGTCGCCGTAGCTGTTGCCCAGAAACGGGTAAAGATTCAGCGGGCCCTGTCCGAATACTATTTTCGCACCGTCGTCGTAGTCGTATACAGCAGTATCGGCAAGGTTGAAATATCTTGAAAGCGAATATGTATCGGTCGAAGGCGCGAGTCCGCCGGCTCCGGTTCCCGTGCCTCCGACGGGGCCGACAGCACCACCGCCGCAACCCGACGTAATTATGATCATGAGAAAGGTTAACGCGGCAACCGTATTATTTATTACTTCGGAAATGTTCATTGCACCCAACTCGACTTTCATCTGCATGGCACATAATAAAAAGCAAATATATTATGTACAGGAATGTTAACTTATTGCGATAGTGTACGCAACATCTGGTGGTTTACCGTATAAAAATATGTTTTCGTGGAGAGCGGTTAGTGGCAGTGCGTGTTTTCTTGGTATACGCGGCAGCTTTTCGAGCTTTACCCCGCATATTTCACCAATCCGGGTCAGGACATTTTGCGCCGGAACCGGTTTATGCTATCTGTTTGACTTTCCATGCGGCGCGGCGACCGGCCGCTTTCAGGGTTTCGACATTTTTCATCGAGAACTTCTCGAATGTCGCAGTTTCGTAATCGTCCGGGGCGTTTTCGATCTTAAGAATGGTTATATCGGGGTTATACGATCTGATTTTTTTCATTCGATCGTCCATTTCACGTTGCCGCCAATGGTTGAACCTGTTCTCTATCAACTGGGGCAGTTTGCTGAAGGGGATGCTCCCCCTGTACGGACCATACACGGAAATGATGATCATGACATCCGAGTCGCGGCCTTCCTCGATAGGGATGGGCTTGAAGATTTCGCCGTCGAGGTGGTAGCTTCGCGGGAACCTGCCGTTAGCTATCTCGACAGGCGTATAAAGCAGTGGAACCGTAATGGAACATTTCATTGCTTCATAAGTCGTGATCTCCCGCCCGTGATAGTGGCAGTGGTCACGGCTGAAAATAACTTTCTTCAAACGCGGGAACACCATGGTGGACGCGATGCGCAGGTCGACCGGCAGGTCTTTGAAATGCCTGCACCTGTCTCCGAGCATGTTTTCTATATGTTTGACTACGCCGTCCTGTGAGTAGAAACCTAATTTCTCGAAGCGTTTCTTGCCGCGTTTTTCTTCCTGCAGCACCTGCTCGAGAGACGGTACAAGACTGGTTTTGTCCGAATTCACACCGCCGGCTGTCAGAAGTCCGGATATTGCGCCGCCGGACCCGCCCGCGATCAGGTGCAGGTCTTCGGGTTTCATCCCCATGTGATCCTGGAGGATGTTTATAGCGCCGAGTTGGAAAAAAACCGCAAGGTCCGCTCCCCCGCTCAATATCAGCGAGACCTTTGTTTTTGAATCGGCAAAGCTGTCTCCGATAAAATCCAGTATGTCCTGTTGCGTCTCCATCATGGCACAAAACCCTCACCAGCATATTGCCCTGCTTACTTTATACCCTCTATCAGAGGTTCCCTAACATGCTTTCCCATCGTTCTGTTTACAATTAAAAAATAATATCCTGAAATATCAAGTTATTGTTTCCTTCGTGGAATCTGTGGGGGCGGATAACGGCAGAAATGCAAAAAGCGACTGGTGTCGTGTCACACTTGTAAATGCGCAAGATGTATAGTGCGCGGTCACCGACCCGCGCCTGATCATATTTCTCGCGAAAACGGTTTATACAGGCACAAGTTGAGGCGGGGTACGGTGACCTGCCCTTGTCTCTTTTCTCGTTTTTACGATTGCCCTTCTTACGTCTTTTCTTTGTTGACATGATACTATCAGAGCATATTTTCAGAGATTGGAGCCATAACACTTTGCATTGACATCATACGTCTACACAAAGTTGACACGACATTCAGTAGTATACGATCCCTTTATTTATGAAGTCGAAAGCATCCGTTATTAGAGCCGATTGCAGAATTCTGATTCTGCTGCAATCGGCTCATTATTATGTTGACATCTGCGCCGGAGTTTTCACTCCGTGGAATGACAGCGGTTATATCTGGACTTCCTTGCTTTCGCTGCGTGAGGGCACAGTTTTCGTCGAAAGGTTATGCACTGCTTTTATGTAGCGCACAGTTTTGGTTTTTGCCCTCATAACAACAGTGTGAGTGGTGGCGGTGTTGCCTTCGAAGAGGACACCCTGAAGGAAGTCGCCGCCGGTGACACCGGTAGCGGAGAACATGACGCTGTCGCCGCGGCAGAGATCGTCGGTAGTATATATCGCGTCGAAATCGCCTTTTTTATAGCCGAGGTCTATCAGTTTGTTTTTTTCGTCGTCGTCGCGCGGCCACACTTTCACCTGTATCTCGCCGCCCAGACACTTGAGCGCGGCGGCGGCCAGCACGGCTTCCGGGGCGCCGCCGATGCCCATCAGCACATTGACGCCGGAACTCGGGATAGCCGTTGCGATGGCACCCGCGACGTCGCCGTCCGTTATCATTCTTATACGTGCGCCGGTCTTGCGAATATCGTTTATTAATTTTTCGTGTCTTGATCTTTCTAACAGCATAACCGTCAGGTCGGGCATCCGGCAGTCGTATGCTTTCGCGATACGTTTCAAGTTGCCGCGAACAGTGTCGTTGATGTCGATGCAGCCCCGGGCGCGCGGCCCGACAGCGATCTTGTCGACATAGAAACCCGGGAACGATTTGAGGGTTCCGGCGTCGCCGACAGCCATGACGGCAATAGCGTTGGGGAGGCCTTTGGCGGTCAGGTTCGTACCGTCGAGCGGATCGACAGCGATATCGACTTCCGGGCTGTGCACGCCGCCGCCGCCTACTTTTTCGCCGATATACAGCATGGGCGCCTGGTCCTTCTCGCCTTCCCCTATTGCGACTGTGCCCCGGATGTCGACGAGGTCCAGCATGCCCCTCATGGCGTCGACCGCCGCCTGGTCCGCCGCTATCTTGTCGCCTTTTCCCATCCATCTGCTGGCTCTCAGCGCCGCAGCTTCCGTCACCCTTACCAGCTCAAGTGTGATCTCTCTTGAATAATCCGCGTTTCCTGTCAAAACCGACACCTCGTTCTTTTTTCTTTTGTAGTTCTCAAAACCTTCACCGACTGTATCAGCCGTCCGCACCCCTGCCGATGCCGTAATATCTCAGGCCCGCTCTTCTGACCACCTGCGGGTCGTATATGTTCCGACCGTCGAAAAACATGTCGCCACTCATCAGTTCCCGCAGCCTGTTGAAGTTCAGGTGTTTGAACTTATTCCATTCCGTAAGCAGCATCACAGCGTCCGCGCCTTCGGCCACCTTGTAGAGTTCCTCGCAATATGTTGCGTCCGGACACATCGGTTTACACTTTTCCATTGCCATCGGATCGTAGACCCTGACCGTGGCACCCGCCGTCAGCAATGCGGATACTATCGCCAGAGCGTTCGATTCTCTCAGATCATCCGTTCCGGGTTTGAAGGAGAGCCCCAGTGCGCCGATGGTTTTCCCCTCGAGTCCGCCGAGTGCGTCTGCCGCTTTTTTCATAAGGATATCAGGCTGTTTTCGGTTCACCCTGATGCTTGCGTCGATAATCTCGATTTCCGCGCCGTATTTCCTGGACACATATAGCAGAGATTCCGTATCTTTGGGAAAACACGAGCCGCCGAATCCTATCCCGGCGCGCAGAAACTTATTGCCTATTCTGCTGTCGAGTCCCACGCCGCGGGTGACTTCTTCTATGTCGGCGCCGACCCTGTCGCACAGGTTTGCGATGGAGTTTATAAATGATATTTTTGTCGCAAGAAACGCGTTGCTGGCATATTTGATCATTTCCGCGCTCCGCACCGATGTGATCACCATCGGTTTTTCCATCGTCGAGTAGAGTTCGATCAGTTTCATCGCCACCCGCTTGTTGGGCGCGCCGATTACAATCCTGTCGGGCGACATGGCATCGGATATGGCTGTTCCCTCGGAAAGAAACTCCGGGTTGGACACGACATCGACATCTATGTTCGACGGTTTGAATCGGTTGATGATATCCTTGACCATTTCGCCGGTACCGACGGGCACTGTGCTCTTATTGACGATTATTTTGTAGTCGTTGATGTTTCTCCCGATCTCCGCCGCCACCGCTTCGACATAGGAGAGGTCTGTCTGACCGTCGTCCATGGGCGGAGTGCCTACGGCGATAAAGATTATCTCGGAGCGCCGGACCGCATCTGCGAGATCGGTCGAGAAAGACAACCGCCCGTCCTCGTGGTTGATTGCCACTATTTCCTCGAGGCCGGGTTCATAGAACGGCATCTCATGGTTCTCGAGCATCCTGACTTTTTCTTCCATGTTGTCGACACAGATCACCATGTTGCCCAGGTCCGCGAACACTGCGCCTGTGACGAGTCCTACATAGCCTATTCCAATAACTGCCAGATTCATTTTTATTTTCTCCGAGATCGTCGAGGTCTAACGATTCCGAATTATAACACACCGATGCAGGGTTTCAAAGGGATGGCCGCGGCTGAAACGCTCTAAAGATTTCAGGCTACATTTTGCGGTGATTTGTTCCATACGGCACAGAATTCGAGTATCATGAAATGACAGTCCCGCCGGGAAGGTGATCAAACATGCTGATAGGAATGATTTCGGACACGCACGACAACCTCGACCGCACGAAAGCGGCGGTAGATGTGTTCAGGAGGCGCGCGGTGAAATGTATACTGCACTGCGGTGATATCATATCTCCGTTTGTCGTGCCGCTCTTTAATGATGATTGTTTCGAGAAGTGCGTGGCTGTTTTCGGCAACAACGATGGTGAGTGGCTCTTCCTGAAACAGATGTTCGAGCCTGTGGGCGAACTGCTGAAACCGCCCGCGTTTTTCGAGGTGGGCGGTTACAGGATCGCCTTGCTGCACGAGCCGATGCCCGACGATGTGATGGCGGCGCTTCCGGTGGACCTCGTGGCTTTCGGTCACACGCACGATGTCGTCGCGCGTGAGGGCAAACCTATCGTGATAAACCCCGGCGAGTGCTGCGGATACCTGACAGGGAAATGCACAGTCGGCATTGTTGACATGGAAAAAAGGAAAGCGGAAATAATCGAACTGGGAGCAATAAGGTAATGAAAATATTTTTACCGGGTTTGATGTGTGTATTGTTGATGTGCGCGGCGGCGCAGACTGCGCGCGGCGTGATCGAGGACCAGCGCGGTCCGACGGAAGTTGTCGCCGGTGAAAACGATCCGGCGCTCGAGGAGCTTTTCCGTATTCGATTCGAAAACACTTTCGATGGAGAGATCGGGATCAGCCGCGACAGCGGTGAAAACTGGACGGAATACGGCAGGGTGCAGGTTCCCATCGTGCTGCTTAATAAGAAAGGATATACGGCGAGCGGCTGGGCGCCGCGCGGGCGTGTTGCCGCGACGGCGGTGAACGCGGTGCATATCAAAGTGCGACAGAACGCGGACCGCGGTGTGATGCTCAGTATATTGCCCGCCGACTTCATGGAGCAACCGGAGAACTACCATTCTTATTATGCCAAAAGCGCGTCGATGATAACCGACATCCCTGCGGGCGAGCGATTTTTCGGCGGCGCGGAAAGCCCGTTCGTCGGCAACCGGGTACTGCTCGAGAGGGACGGCGGCGCGCCGAAACCGCTGCCGGAGATGTACTACCCGGAAAACGGCGACAGGCTGACAATAGTTGTCGAGCGGCCTGTGCGCTATCCGGCGGAAATAGTATTCGAAAACAGGTTCGGCGGCTTCATTACAGTAACGTATCCCGACGGTGACAGCAAAATCATAGGGCAGGTTTTAAAACCCATTTTCGGCACGGGCCGCTTCGGCGGATCGCTCTACACGGGCGTCGGCCGCATCAGGGCGAACCATACGGGCGTGATCTGCATCTCGACATCGCCGGTGGGCAGTATCGGCGGATTCCAGATACTACCCGACAACCACGGCATGAGCCCGGAAATGATCTATGCAAGACTGCTGACACAGTGGATGGTTGTCGGGCCGCCGTCGGTGACCGATCCGTCGACCGAAGGCGTAGCGCCGCTGTTCCGCTATTTCCTAAGGCCGGTCTACTACAAGCAATCGGTGAGCGGAAAGACGACCGAACAGTTGCTGGATATGTTCATCGTCGATGTCAGGTTGAATGGTGGAGACTGGCAACCGATGCCGGGTCTTGTCGGCAGGAAAGACGACGCGCTCAAGGACCTGACACATGTGCGGATACTTTTCCCGCTGGAGATGCCCGACTGGCTGTCCGATTGAGGCGGAGCAATATTTCAAATCGAAGATAGTTGAGCCGATTGCACATTGAATAAACGAGCACTGACCATAGCTACAGTCGGAGCGGGGGCGATGGTAGCGCAGTTGTTGCTCGCTCGCGAGTTGATGGTCGCGAGCAGCGGCGACGAACTGTCGATAGCGCTGGTGTTTTTCGCGTGGCTGCTGTGGGTGGGTGTCGGGAGCACGGCCGGGGGGCTTGCGGTGAAGTTTTTCAAACCCCCGCCCTCTGCGATCGCGTGGCTCCTTATCGTGTATGGGCTCCTGATACCTTTTTCCATTTTCTGGGCGCGTTGCCAGGGGCAGCTTCTGGGTTTTCACCAGGGTGAAATGATACCGGTAGGAACGACGCTGCTCGCCGCGCTTATCGCGCTCGGGCCGGTGAGTGTATTCACAGGCATTCTATTCTCCGTTTTATGCAGGTCTGCCGAAGATGAAGGCGGGCGGGGCGGCGCGGGCATCGTTTATTCTCTCGACACGGCAGGCTCTGTCGTCGGGGGCGTCACTTTCAGCCTGTTGCTCGTGCAACTGCTGTCGCCGACCTCGTGTGCCGCACTTGCGGGACTCGCCGTCATTATCGCCGGAACATTCAATTTAAGCGGCGCGACCCGGAATGTTGTTCTCGCGGTAGCTGCCGTACTGCTTATTTCTTCGCCGTTCTGGATAGCCCGGGTCGAAAAACACACGCGTGAAACGGCCTGGGGCAGGAACATCGAATTCAGCATGGAATCCGGCTACGGCAACATAACAGTGCTGAAAGATGACGAGCAGTACAGCATCTTCTCGAACGGCCAATTCACGGGCGCTGTGCCAGACAGTGTATTCGGTGAGTATTCCGCGCATATACCCCTGCTGGCGCATCCCGCCCCGCGCCGGGTAATGACAATCGGCGCAAGCGCGACAACCGTCAGCGAAGCGCTCAAGCACGGCATCGAAAAAATCGACGTGGTGGAACTCGATCCACGGATGCAGGCTGTGAGAAGGCGGCTGTGTCCCGATAATCTGAAGTGGATTTACGACGACCCGCGCGTCGACATAATCGTGCGGGACCCGCGTCGCTTCCTGGCGAAAACGGATCGTAAATATGATGTAATAATCATTGAAGCCGATGCGCCGCGCACTCTTCAGCAAAACCGTTATTTTACAGTCGAGTTCCTCTCGCTGCTGCGCGCCAGGTTGTCGGAATCGGGGCTCGCCGCAACCAGTGTACCCTTTACTGAAAACTATATGGGGAGCGCCGAAGTCGCGCTGCTCGGGAGCATAATCGCGACATACAAACAACTCGATGCCGCCATGCCACTGCTCATTCCGGGGCCGAAGACATTCCTTCTGTGGTCGCCCGGAAGACAACTCGAAATCTCCGCGGAAAAGGCCGCCGCGCGTTTCAATGCCAGAGGAATAAAGTCCGCACATTTCAGCGCGGATTCGGCGGCGTATTATTTCGACGCCGGCCGGATCGGGTTCGCGCTGTCGCAGTTCAGCGACGACATAATGGAATATTCAATGACGGACGATAAAATGGGGGCCGCTTTCCAATGGCTTACAAGCCGGGACGATGTGCGGCCGGATTCCGACAAACGGCCTGTTAGTGTTTTTCTGCATTCCGTTTTTACTTCCACATATTTCAGGTCTCCGGCATACAGGATTATCGGCTCGGCGAGGCGTATTGTAACGGGAAACATCACGATTTACTTCCTGCTTGCCGCCGCCATTCTTTTCGCGGCTGGTTTTTCCGGCGGACCCGGAAGCCATGTCGCGATGTCCGGCGGAGTCTTCATTGTCGGCTTCACGGGAATACTTGTGGAACTTGTGCTGATTTTTCACTTCCAGACGGTTTTCGGAATTGTATATCAATACCTGGGACTGCTGACGGCGGCATTTCTGGGCGGCGCGGCGGTCGGCGGGGCGGCCGGGGCGCGTGTCGCGCGGGGGCGCGGTGTCGGCGCGGCATGGAGCCTGCCCGCGGCGGCCTGTGGCCTGGCGGTGGTCGCCGCCGCAGGTTACGCATATACATACCTGAGCAGCGGATCGACGATATTCGATGCCGCCGCGATCACATTTCTCATCTTTGCGGGGGGTGCGGCACCAGGATTTATTTATCCGTGTGCCGTATCGTTGTGGAACGTGCGGAAAGGAATGACGGAAAGCGGCGCGGCGGGTTTCCTGTACGCCGCAGATTTGTTCGGGGCCTGTACGGGAGCGTTGCTTATGGGTACGATCCTTTTCCCGCTGCTCGGCGTGGCCGGTTCATTCAGACTGCTGTTGCCGGCCTGTCTGACAGTGTTCGCCGCCTTTCTCGGACCGGTCGCACGGCTCCTGCGCACTCGAAACGGTTAAGTTTAAATGTGTAATCATTGTCGTTGTGGTATCATTAGATGGTGGAGGAAAAGATTATGGGCTCGAAGAACAGCGCGATGAGAATTGCTTGTTTTGTCATATTGTTTACAGCTACGCTTGCATTGATGTGCTCGACTCTTTCACACGCAGAGGACCCCGGCAACGTGATGAAGAGAAAACAGGAGGGGTACGGCAAGCAAAAAAACAAGAAACCGCAGGAAAAACAGTACGACCCGACTTTGAAAATATATCTGACCAGCAAAAAAGCAGTCTACGAGCCCGGAGAAACACCTGTGATTGATGTCTACCTGCAAAACAACGGCAAAGACACACGTTACTTCAAGAGGATATGGACGACAAATAAGAAAGAAGGCGTTTATTTCCAGATATTCACCGACGACAAGGCGACAACAGGAACGGGTATCGTAAAAAAGGAAAGCCACCCACCGGAATCCGCCGAGACAGCGGACGCGATGAGGCTGGACCCGGGCGAGAAGGAAAAGATCATGACGCTGACAGTACTTACTGTGCTCGAAGGCGAACACGCCCTGCGTGTCGAGTATGGCGCGGACTACCGGGTTGTCGAACCGCAACCGAGAAACTGGTGGTCCGGGCTGTCGGAGTCCAACAGGCTGACATTCAACGCGAAACGGATTCTCGATGAGAATAAAATCAGTGCCGCCGCGGATAAAGTTATAAAAGCTATACATAAAGATATCATGGGAATCGTTTCCGAGTATCCTTCGATCGCGGCATACAACAATGACGCATTCGAAAACGGTACAGGCGAAAACGGCGGCGTCGGCAGGATACAATTCCGTGTGATGAGACCGAAATTAAGAGAAATAAAAATATATTTCGAGAAACCCGACTTCCAGCCACGCACACTCGTTATGTACGAGAGGCCGTTTCCCTACCTGAACACAAAACTTTTCGCGCATATCGACACAGGTGACGAGTCGAGGCTCCGCTCCAAACTCCTCGGCATCATCCGTACACGCGAGAAGTTGCTGTATGAGACGACACGTGAACTGGCGTCTGACGTGCGGATCGAGATATCCCCATTCGGTCCGAAGCTGTCGAAAAAACTGCGCCGCGCCGGATACATAATTCTCGGCGAAATAAAGAGCAAAAAGGTGGAAGACTCGAAGCCGGGCGAGTACAAAATAAGAAAATGGATTCTCGACGTACACATTGATAAAGTGTATGAGGGCAAGATCCTGAGCAAGGACATATATGTCAAGTCCGGCGCTCTCCCGGCGTTTTTCGGAGACGAAGACATTATCGGGAAAGAATATATCATGCTGTTTGCCGAGAAGAGCAACTGGCAGGCGGAGTACTCACTCATCGGTGTCGAGGACGCACGCGACAATCTGAAAGAATGGTTGCAGATAAAATATTTTTCGGGCAAATGACGCGCCCGGCGACAAACTTTTTTTCTTATGAGCCAATTGTAAAATTCTGATTCGGCTGCGGTCGGCTGCTATTGTCCATAGCTGCGTTGTCGGCGCAAAATCGTCCTCGACGTACTCTGCAAGTACGCCTGCAAGGATTTTACACCTCTGCCTTGCTTCAGAATAATTTCGTTCGACCTCGCTTCGAACATAATTTTGCAATTGGCTCTTATGTTGACATTTGAAGATAATGACACTACACTCTGAAAATCTCCGACCCTGATGGCCTAAGGTCGAAAAAGACTAAGGTTCCAGGGCTGTAGGGCCGGCGGGGAAATCCGCCGACCTCCCGTGCTTGGAAAGGAGACAGTAAATGAAACAAAAAACCATATCGGCTTGCGCGTGTATCAGGCGGCAGCCGTTTTTTTATTTCCCCTGAACCAGACTAGGCCCTTTGTTCGCCTTTAGCGACAACATGTTGTCGCTAAGCAGATAAGAACTCTGTGTGCCGTGCTCAAACCGCATTTGTTTGGGCACGAAAAGGCGGACTCTTTACATACGTTCCGGGCCAGTTTCCTCAACCTCGTATGCGGGCAACACGGAGAAATATTTTATGGTGGAGTGTGTCCTGTCATGCAAAGTTTCATTCCGAACAGTTTGATCGGCATTTGCAGAACAGCAGTTGTTTCGACGGTAATAATACTGGTGTTGGCGACAGTGGCCGGTGCATCGGAAAAATCGGAGCCGGTAGACCTGGGTGAGGTTGTGGTTACCTCACCAGCACCGGATTACGGCAAGGTATACGATGTAGTGACGCTGTACGAAGCTGATTTTGAAGCCATAGGTGCAACGACTGTCGACGAGGCACTGAATTTGATGCCGGGAATGTTCACCCGCAGGGGAGGCAGGGGTGAGGCTTACCTGCGCATGAGGGGATTCCGCCAGCGGGAGGTGTCTGTGCTTATAGATGGAATGCCAATCTATTCTCCATGGGACGGGCAGATCGACATGGATCAGTTGCCGCTGGACAATGTGTCGAAAATAGTGGTTACCAGAGGAACGGCTTCCCCGCTCTACGGCCCCAACGGAATGGGCGGAACGGTCAATATCATCACCCGGCGCCCCGACGACAGTTACAGCAGATTAGAACTTGCCGCCGGAGATGAGTCGACGTATCGTGTCTCCGGCGCAGCCGCGCTGGCATGGGACGACGAAAGCCTCGCGGTCACGGTTTCTCGAAGGAAAAGTGACGGTTTTTCGCTTTCAGACGATTTTGAACCGGCTCTGAACCAGACATCCGACCTGCGCACCGGAAGCTGGTTTGATAAAAATGCGGTTTCATTGAAATATTCCAATAATTACGGTGCCGCCAATTACTCCATTAACTTTCAGGGCTTTTACAACGAAAAGGCGCTTCCCCCGGAAGTCGGCGCAAAGAATGCCACATTCAAGGTTCTGGACGACTGGTATAATCATTTTATCGATTTTACATCCGACTGGAACCTGAATGAACGCAACACTATCCGCACGAAAGTTTACCGTGCCGATTCGTACTACTCGCTCATGAATTATGTCGATGATACTTACACGACTCTCGTGACACCGGGTAAAAAATCTTCACAGTTCGACGAGGAAATTCGGGATATTGATTCCCTGGGGGTTGTTCTTCACGGTACACATGTGTCGGCCCGCGGGGACATTGTAAAGTGGGGGCTGGACATAAAACGCGACAAAATGCGCTCTATAGCAAAAAGTACGGCCTCGGCAACTCTGGTGAAAACCTCGACTATGAGCCTGGCGGCGGAGGCGGAGATAGCTGCCGGCAACAGACTGTCGGTAACACCCGGAGCGGCTTTTCACGTTTTCAATCCGTACTTTGCGGACGGCCTGACGACAGGCAGGCGGCTTGACGGCTTCGACCCGCAGATCGGTATTTCCTACATCGCCGGCACCCGATCAACACTAAATGTATCTTTCGCAAAAAAACGGCGCTTCCCCAATCTGCGTGACCTGTATGATTCCAACGCCGGCAATGTTTCTCTCAGCGCTCAGAAATCCGACAACCTTCAGTTCAACTGGAATCTCGCTACTGGAAAATCATCCGCGCTGGATATTTCAATCTTCCGCTATGATATTTCCGACATGATACAGAAGCCGAGCAGGAAAGCGGCTTATGCGAACATCGTTTCGACGAAAATAACCGGTAGTGAGATAGTTTATGCCGGTGTGTGTTTCGACGGCCCAAAATGCTCGATAGGCTATACTTACCTGGATGCCGAAGACGAGTCTCCGGCGACGACTATCAGCGCATTGCAGTACAGACCGAAGAACACGCTCAACTTGAGAATGTATTTCGATCTGCCTCACGAATGGCAACTGAATCTTTCAGGACAGTATCTATCCACCCAGGTTTATTACGACGATAACAACAACATTCAGTCTATTCCACCCATCACTGTTATCAACATGAACATCAAGAAGAAAATCCATAACAACTCCGAAGCGTTCGTTACACTGAAAAACATTCTGGACAAAAACTATGAAAAAAGCGATGGATTCCCGGCTCCCGGATTCACCTGGAGAACAGGATTCAGCTACAACTTCAACTGATCGTGAATGAGGAGTGTTCCAATGAAATATTTTATTGGCATAGACGATACCGACAACGAGGAAAGCCGAGGCACTGGAAACATGGCAAGACGCCTTGCCCGCCGTCTGGCTTACCCCTGCCTCGGGGTGACACGCCATCAGTTTCTCATACATCCCGATATCCCGTTCACTTCCCACAACAGTGGCGCATGTATGGTGCTTGATGTGCCTGAAGAAAACATATCGGAAGTCAAAGATACGGCAGTCGATTTTTTGGAATCCGAGAGCGCTTCGGGAAGCGACCCGGGACTGTGTATTGCCGGGGAGGCGCAGCTTGGCGCCGATGTACTGCGATATGCAAGGGATGCACAGAATATAGTTCTCGAGATGGAAACAGCAATCGAACTCGCAGCGACTGCCGGTATCAGCCTCACTCAGCACGGAGGTAATGGACAGGGAATCATCGGGGCACTCTCATCGTGCGCTCTGCGCGCGTCCGGCGATGACGGACGATTCATTGACTTGAATGATGCCCGGAAACTGGGAGAAACGGTAACAGTAGCGGACCTGTTGGAACAGGGGATAGATGAGGTTGTCTGTTCCGACGGGCAGACGCTTGCCCCGGAAACGAAAGTCAACACGATGGGATGGGTCCGGCCCGAGCTGAAAAACGGGCTGATTATATTAAAAGTTGCAAAAAATAACGGCAGAGGAGTTGGAAGCTATGAAGTTATCATCAGCAAGCGTAAGAAATATAACAGATGAATCGGTATCCCCTTCAGTGTTGCGCGGGATAATAATTACTTTTCTTTTTTCCATAGGGCTTGTCATGACGAGACAGGCTCTGGCGTCTCATGGTTTACGGATTCCAGGTAGTTCCGGAATATACTGGATGGCGCTGTTGTTGCTCAACCGCCACTATGGCATGGGCAAGGGGGCGGGAACTGTCATGGGGCTCGTGGCCGGATCAACCACATGGTTGTTCTTTTCCAGTGCCATAGGATTCGGAGCAGGCATAGGGCTTGTAGGGAAATACTTTATCGCCGGGTTCATAGTGGATCTCATTTACAGAAAATATGAAAGCACATGGTTGACCGGTGTATCCTGGGGAGGAATCGGAGCCGCCGCCAACGCACTGAGATTTATTGTTCATGCGATGGTAAAAACATGGACGGGAACTTTTTCATGGGCACTCATTTTCGGTAAATGGAACGCTCTTGGGACTCATATTCTTTTCGGTTTTCTAGGTGGTGTCATCGCTTTTGGAATTGTATTCGCATCGCTCTCTTTGCGAGAGAAACTGCAATATAAATAACCCGGATTTCTCACAAAGAAATCTGGAAAAGAAATTATTTCAATGATTTTTCCATGAAAATAATTGCAATGTGCATGTAAATTTTTTCAACCATCTTTGTTTATAAAATGTATACAACACTATAAATCATGATTTCATCGTCATTTTTCTTAGCCTTTTACTAAAACGCTACACTATAGCTATAATTTTCTACAGAAAAACCCGAAAAAATACGTTTGCGGTGTTTTATTCAAGTGGCCTCTATTTTGCGGTATAATGTAATTAGGTGATTAATATTTTCATGTAGTACTAAAATTAAATTGTAGGACTAAAGCGGGAGCGCAAATAATATGAAAAACAAAATAGGGATTCTGATGATTGTTATGTTTGTTCTTGCTTCAAACATTGCATTCGCGGCTGCGGTCACTCCGAAGCTGAACTATCAGGGCCGGCTCACGGACAGTAACGGCGTGCCGCTGAGCGACGGCAATAAGACGATGGATTTCAAGATTTACGATGCCGCAACCGGCGGGACCCTCGAATGGGACCAGACGGGTGTGACCGTGTCGGTAACGGACGGTCTGTTCAGCGTTGTGCTTGGCTCTGTCGCCGATCCGCTTTCGGACGCGGACTGGACGCTGGACCTGTGGCTCGAAGTTACTGTGGACGGCACGACCTACTCGCCGAGGCAGCAGCTTACGGGCGTCGCTTACGCGATGTATGCGATAAGTATCGCGGACAACACGGTCAACTCGGCCAAGGTCACCGACAACACGCTGACGGCGGCGGACCTGCTGGTGAATGTAGTGAGCAGCGTGGACGGTGTGACAAACGACGGCGGCAACATCGACCTGGTGGCGGGCAGTGGTATCACGATAACACCGAATGACGGTGCGAATACGATTACTATTACAGCCTCGGCGGGCGGTATCGACCACGGCTCTCTCTCCGGACTGCTCGACGACGACCACCCGCAGTATGTGCTCGATGCGGGCGACACGATGAGCGGCACGCTCAACATGAACGGAAACACCATCGACAACGTAGCTGACCCCACAGCCGGCACACATGCTATGGACCGCGACTATGCGGACGCCAGATATGTCAACGACGGCTGCACCGACTGCCTCAACGCTACGGAAATCGAGGATATTTATGTGCTCACCGCGGGCGACACGATGAGCGGCATACTGAATATGGGCACAAACAGGATAGAAGGCGTCGCGAATCCGAACAGCAACGACGACGCGCTCAACCTGGGCTACGCCGACGGGCGCTATCTCCAGAGTGTCACGGATATATGGGTCGACGAGGCGGGCGACACGATGACCGGCAACCTCACTATGAGTGGCGGCGCCGACATTCTCTTCAACAACACGGGCGGGATGATACAGAACACGGCCGGCTGGGTCACCGTGAGCGACACGCTCGAAGTGACCGGCGACCTGAACGTCGACGGCGCGATATATGACAACAACACGGGCTATGTGACAGTGGGCGAAGAATTATACGTAACCGGCGACGGCGGCGGAAACCTCGACACAGGCCAGGGCGACATACACGCCTACGACATAGACACCGACGAAGCGTCCATAACCGCCTACGGCTCCTCGCTGGGAACCGGCAGGTTGTTTCTCGGGCAGAGCGCGACTTACGGCGGCGGCATGATCTACGACGGCGACGGCACGCCCGCGTCCGGCATGTCCGTGGGCGATATTTCCATATACAGACGCGACGCGGGCGTGGATACCGAAGTCCTCCACTGGGCCTACAGCACCAGCACGGCGAATTTCAGTGGCGACATCTACGTGGAAGGCAACTACGACATTCTCAACTACGATGGATTCTTATGTATAGACAACGACGGCAACGCCTGCGTCGGAAGTACTGATGGAACAATATACGCTGATGATTTTGTCTGTAATACCGGCAATTGTATAGATACTT
>JAJRTR010000203.1 GCA_024278215.1 bacterium | reverse complement strand
TCTCAAACGATGGGTGAAACTTCGATACCACGAACAGGGCACAAATGCGTCTAAAAACGGGAAGTGCGCAAAAGTAGCGCAAAGTTAGCAAAGGGGGAGTAGTGAAAGGAACAAAAAAATGGAAAAACACGACAGAAAAAGAAGAGAACGCGAAACATTTCGACAAATACTCGATGGACGTCTGAAAAACTCAAAAAATTTCAAAATGAAAATTTGAGCAAAGGCCGATAAGCAGATTTTATCAACAGCGTCATAACAAGGGGCTTTTTTCATGCAAGACATTCGGGTTATTTCGGTGCAGAACAAAAACACAAGTTCAGGCGGGCCGCGGTGACCCCGCCCCTGTTATCGTTGTTATGCTAACCATGATTCGTGTGTAATAAGTCATTTTCAAAAACAACGTTTTTTGTCAAAGTCGGTCAAGATGCTTTGAAATGCTGAACACACGTTCGTTATAGTCGATCATTGTTGGTTGACATTTGTCATCTTCGACTTATTACACGCGAATCAACCATCTTACGTCTTTTCGTATCCGTTCACAAGTAACTGTTCGCAACAGTACATCTGAAATTCCTGGAATGCAACGACTGTGTCGTTGCAACTGTGAAGAAGTCGCATTTCGCAAAACTGACGTTTTTGCATTCCAGGATTTTCTGTTATCGCCGTTATACTCAAAATCCGTGGTTTGTCATTCTGAGCGAAGCGAAGTATCTACAGGTGTTTAAAGTATTATTTTCAATGCTCCCCCGTGAACAGTTACGTCTTTTCTTTGTTGACACGACACTACAGAGGAATCAGAAAAATGGAAACAAAGAGAAACTCTTTTAAAATGCTGAAGCGGCGCTTTTGAATGGTTACATTTCGAGGGCCTGGGCGGCAGTGCGGTAGAGGTCGATTACTTCGGCCTGGCCGAGTTCTTTGTTCTCTTTTTTCTCCGCGGTCTGATTGTGTGTCCTGAATGCGGTGGACTGCCCCGCGATGGGCGAATAGGGCAGAGGCGCACGTTTGACAACCGGCATGACGGAAACGGCTTGCTGTTTCGCTTGCGTTTCCGTTTCGGCATGTTCGGTCTGTTGCGTGGGGGCGGCAAAGGCGGCGATGTGTTTCTTCGCTGCCGGGGCCTGGGCTGTGCGGGGTTGGGGGTCGGAACGGCGTACGGCAGGGGCCGGTTGCTTGACAACAACCGGCGCCACAGCCGCCGTTTCTATTGCTTTTTCAACGGCTGTCGGGGCTACCGGCTGTGCGGTTTCCCCGGCTGTTTCTGAAGTCTTCACCTGAACTTCTTTTTCTACTTTCTGGTCCGCCACTACTGCTGCCGCAGATTCTTCTATTGTGGCTGAGCGAGCCTGTTCGAGGTCGGCCGGCGCGGGCGCGACCACACGGGTCGTTTCCATTGCCGGTTGCGTGTTGTTGCCCGGAATAGTGCCCGGCATGACTTTCATCATCACGAAAGCGATGAGAAAACCGCTGGCAAGCGCACCCACGGATGTGAGTGGTTTCCAGTTTGCCCTGGCTTTGCGGGGCAGCGCTGTGAAGACCTGGGCCTTCAATTGCATTGCCTCTTCCCAGGCAGCAGTGAGTTCCGCCCTGGCGATGTTCAGTACTATGCCGCCATTGGCAAAGTTCTTTTCCTCGAAATCCCTGTTGGCCTTTTCGAGCCAGTGTTCGGTGTACTTGATGTGCTTGCAGACTTGATCTGCGTCTACGTGGTGGTCCTTCATGTCATCCCCCGCCGCTGAAAAGAATTGCTTTCTAGTCGACTCTAATAATAGTAGTTACTGCTTTATAGATATTATCCCGTTGAAAAATGAAATGTATACTGATAATACGGGATAAAATACATATTCTCCTTATAATATACTGCGAAACCTGCGATTATCTGCGTTTTTCCGCCTGTTACGAAATTTTTCTTCGAAATATCCGGCAGATGAGGTTTTAAGGAACAGGTTCTTGAAACATCATATTCCTGTTATTCGAGTATAGTATTTTTATGCGTGTTTCTCCTTTATGTGAATTGATAAAAAAGTCCTTTTATTGCTGCTTATTTCATTTCCTTCATGAGTCTCGATAGCATACCTCGCAGGCGTCGCACGCCTTTTTTCTGGAGCCTGCTGAGGTATGAGTTGCTGATGCCGAGTTCTTTAGCGAGGTCTGTCGCTTTTTTGTCGTGGATGTAGATTCCCGTTACGACAGCGCGTTCTTTATCGGACAGGCGCGACATGCTTTTGAGCACAATGCCGAGGAGCATGTCGTCTTCGGCGATTTTCTCGACGTTTTTCTTTGTGTCGGTAGGATCGTCGAACAGACTGGCCATGCCGAGAATATCCTGCATCGCCTGTGTGCTGTGGTCCATGGTGATGCTCGGGTTCTTTCTGTTGCGCTCGAGATAGTTGATGATGCGGCCCCTGATGCGGAAGGGAGCATAAGTCGTGAACTTGATGTTTTTGCCGGGGTCGAAACGCTCGACAGCTTCAATAAGTCCGACAGTGCCCTCCTGAATAAGGTCAAGCATAACCTCATTACCGGCTTTGATGTTCTTGACGATTTTGTATACGAGGGGTTGATATGCTTCGATGACGCGCGCACGCGCCTCGACATCATCGTCGTACTTGTACCGCCTCCAACACTCGGCCTCTTCATCTGGTGTAAAGACCCGAACCTTGGAGAGTTCGTTCATGTAAGCTTCTATCATATTTGTCCGGTTAGAACCGGAGCCTGTATTCCACCTGATAGTCAGACTGGCTATCCTGATCTATCCCCCATTTTAAGAAGCTTCTGTTTTGAAACTTGTATCTCACTTCGAGGTCTTCTTCGACCTTCTGCGAGAATCTTCTATTGTATTTGATATAAAATTTATCAAATACCCGCTTTTCCAATTCTACCAGTAAATCCTTGTTGGGGTCAAGGTTTATTGCAAAATTTTCCAGATCAGCTTTTGTTTCCACGATATTTCCGACATAAGGTGAGAAGATGTCGAGCGCTTCGGTGCCCAGCGATCTGCTTATTTCCCGGTTGCGTTCGATGAGTGCGTCGGTGTGCGTGAGTTTCTGCATGATCTCCTGTTCGGAGAGCGGAGTGGCGGCCGGGTCGTTTTCCGCGTAGGCGGTGAAATTCACACGCGGGCATATCGGAACAGTCATTTCGCCTGCCGGACCGAGCGCCATTGTGGGCACGCCGATACCGGTCGCGCCGCCGAGTTCGCTCGAGTCGCCGCATATTTCGCGATATGCCGGCACAAGATTGAGGTCTACCATCGGGCCGGAGATTTCCATTGTGATTTCCGAGCCGCCTGCGCGTGTGCGTGCTATCGCATAGAAAATCGGGATCACGCCGACATCGGGCAGTGTATAGAAACCGATGTATGTGTCGTCGATCATCTTGAAAGTATTTGCGAACGCGCGGACATAGCCCCGTGTGCTGACCAGCCAGCCGCTGACCTGCGGTGCGGCGAGGCTACCGGTGAGTTGCAACTCTCCGTGTGGCGAGAGACTCAGGTTGTTTGTGCCGGTGCGGACGGTGAGCCCGTCGCCGACCCTGGCAATGATTCCTTTGTCGCCGAACAGCAACACGGGCGGCCCGCCGGCGGATTCAGCTTTTTTTTCTTCCGGCTCGTCTGTTAACTGCGGGATTGTAAATGTGCCGTTGTGGAAGTTGACGGATATCGCCCCTGTCGCGGGGTTGTAGAAGCTGACGCTGCTGCCTGTTCCCTTTATGCCGACGTTCTTGAAGTCGATCCTTCCGTCGAACATGCCTCCGTAAGTGAGTTGTACATTATCAATATCCGAGAGCTGGAAATTGAAGGAATCGACCACGAAACCGTCAAGTATGATCTCGCCTGCGACATCCGCTTTTTTGCCGGACACTGTTCCCGACAGGTTGTCGAGCAGCAGCCTGTCGCCGTCGAACACTGCTTTTCCGCTCAACTGCTTGACAGGCTGCTCGAGTTTCTCGTATACGGCCGTCCCGTTGCTGAGGCTGATTTCCCCGCTGAATCGGGGCCGGTCGAAGCTGCCGCCGATAACTATATTGTCCAGGTCGACTTTGCCGGTAAGCTCCAGGCCGATCCTGTCCAGCAGCGGATTGATGATCGAAACATCGACATTTTTCCCGGACGGCACGATCCGGAAACTATCTTTGGCATCGTCCGTTACGGGTATGTCCGCCGATACTGAAATACGGTCTCCGCCGGACAGGAACTGAAGATCGATGAGTTTTAATATGTTGCCGTTATATTCGAAGCGTCCCCTGCCGCGGTCGAAAGCGATACCTGCGAAAGTGGGGTCGTAGGCATCGAAAGAGCCGAGTGTCAGCTGCTCGCCGTTCTCCGTGATCATCTCGATGACAATGTCGGCGAAACCATCAATCTGCGCCCCGACCAGCCCCATCTCGCTCAGCCTCGACAGCTCAATGCCGCTTGCGTTTATATTCATCTTCACCGCGGATTTCTCGCGCAGGTCCAGGGTTCCGTCCGCCGTGACTGTTGACACATCGTTCAGAGCCTCGAAGTTGTTTATCGTCAGAATGTTGCCGTTGAACGAACCGTCCAGGGCGAGCTTGCTGACCGGGTATGTACCTATGGAAAGGTCTTTTCCGTTCATTATCACCGCGCCCGACATCTCGTCGGCAATGTAGTAGAGTCTGAACCTGCCGTCAAGAACGCCGCCTGTGCCCTCGGGGATTTTATACGGGAGAAAACCGGCGAATGTTTTCATCGCGGCGTGTTCGAGTTGTCCCGCTATGTCGACACTCGAGGCCGCCATGTCGTATACGAATCTTAATATATATTTTTCGTCGCCGCGGGTTATCGGTATTCTTTTCGCCGTCAGGAACTCTTCTTTATAATTGACGCGGGTTTCCTCGAGGACGAAGGCTGTGTCGCGAAACGTCAACCGCCCCGATGACGCCCCGGCGTCTATCTCCGGCGAATCGGGTGTTCCACTTATTAATATGTTCACATCCAGCAAACCGGCAAGCCGGTAAGGTTCGAGGCGCCTGATGTTTTCCATTCTGATGCCCGGCGCATTTATCCGGATATCGAGCCCGTCGGGACCTGCGCTTCCCGACACGGCGATAGTTGTGCTCGCGGCCTTTATCACTGTTCCTTCACGTATGCTTACGATATCGGAATAATCTATGAACGCCGAAACGGAATCGATATTCTCGCCGAAGGCGGTAATGTCGCGGGCTTCGAGCGAAAGAGCGGCGAGCGGCTTGTCAAAAGAACCTGTGACAAGCAATTGCGCGTCGAACCGGCCGTCGAGGTCTTCGGGCAGCTCGACATCGAGCCGCAATGCGTCACACACAAGCTGCGACATGTTTTTGATGGAAGAGTCGTCCATGTTGACGGACATGGCGAGTGTCCGCTTTTCAAAATCGATATTGCCCGCGAGTTCGTGGCGGTCGCTGCCGTTGAACAGCGAGATGTCCTCGAGCGTCAGCCTGTTCGACGCGTAGGAGAGTTCACCCGCCACACGGTCCGCCGCAAATGAACTTACCTGCACGGCGTCACTTTCGAAAGTTGCCGTAAGAACGGGGTCGGAAACTTTGCCTGAAATCTCGCCGTTGAAGCGGATAGTGCCCGAAGCCTCCAGATCGCTTCTGCCGGCGAGCGTGAGCAGGGTTTTCACAGGAGCGAGGCCGCCGTCGATTGCTATGTCCATCCGGCCTCCTTCGT
This sequence comes from bacterium, assembly GCA_024278215.1. GTDB lineage: Bacteria > UBP15 > UBA6099 > UBA6099 > JAJRTR01 > JAJRTR01. The sequence goes on along the minus strand of JAJRTR010000203.1, from coordinate 471 downwards.
CGATTGTGCCGCGTGCTACCACATCTTTATTCGTGCCGCTCATTACGAAATTCTCGATATTCAGGGTGTTGCCCGTGTAATTGAAACCGGCGATAGCGCTGCAACCGTCCAGCGCCGTTCCTTCGATATCGACCGCCCGCAGCGAGCCTACAACTGTCGGCGACCCGTCCTCACCCGTGAATACTGAAATATAGCCGGACACCGCTCCGTCGATCCCCTGCGTATTTTCAAGACCCGCCATTTCTATGATGTCGGCTGCTGAAAATCTATCGAGTTCTCCGGCAAACTCGTATCTCTCGAAACCGCCGGTGCCTATGATGACTTTTCCCAGCCCCCTTGCCGAGCCGCCGCCGCTTTTCAACTCTATTGTGTTCAATTCGAGAAGGCCGTCGCCATACGTTCCCGATGTCTCCAGAGCTCCAGCGCTGTATCCGCCGTAGGATACGTTGCTCGCCGACGCGGAGAAAACTA
>JAJRTR010000202.1 GCA_024278215.1 bacterium | reverse complement strand
GAGTGGAAATGGTAATGCCGGGAGACGAAATAGAAATGAAAGTGGATCTGATAATGCCGATAGCGATGGAAGAGGGACTGCGGTTCGCTATCCGAGAGGGCGGCAGAACAGTCGGCGCCGGCGTCATCACAAAGATCGTTGACTGAGAGAAGACATTATGGCGAAGCTGAAACTCAGGATAAAACTTAAATCATTCGACCACACCATTCTGGATGCGGCCGCGGAGAAGATTGTAGACACAGTGAACAGCACGGGCGCGTTGGCCATGGGGCCGATACCGCTGCCTGTGGATATTCAGAAATACTGTGTTCTCAAGTCGCCTCATGTGGACAAAAAATCCAGAGAACATTTCGAGATGCGCACGCATAAAAGGCTGATAGACATAGACAGCCCCACACCTGCCACCATCGAAGCGCTCAAGCAGTTGGAGCTACCATCCGGTGTGGATATCGAGATTAAAAGGTAAGGGTCATGGTTAAAGGACTAATTGGCAGAAAACTGGGTATGACCCGGATATTCGACAAGGAAGGCTACAATATTCCTGTCACGTTGCTCGAGGTCGGGCCCTGCACGGTAGTGCAGATAAAATCCGGCGATGGCGGCGACGGCTACAACAGCGTCCAGCTGGGCTTCCAGCCTGTAAAGGCCGACAAGCTCAACAAGCCCATGAAAGGGCACTTCAGGAAAGCCTGCAAAGACGGCGGATTCAAAGTGCTCAGGGAATTCCTTATGGATGGAACACCGGACCTGGAAGTAGGCACGGAAATCACCGCGGAAGACGTGTTCAAGGAATCCGCCCTGGTGAAAGTGACGGGGACAAGTTCAGGCAAAGGATTCGCGGGAGCCATGAAGAGACACGGTTTCCACGGAGGGCCGGCGAGCCACGGCGCAAAGAGAGTGCACAGGCGCCCTATGAGCGCCGGCGCAACGGATGCCGCACGCATCTTCAAGGGCAAAAAGTCTCCGGGGCACATGGGCAATGTGCAGGTGACCCAGAAGAGCTGCCGGATCGTACGGATAAAAGCTCTCGACGCGCCCAAACCTGTCGAAATACCGGAAAAAGCTGCTGAAGGCGAGCAGGTGGAAAAGAAAGAAAAGAGCAGGGAAAAGGGCGGCGCGACAAAGTTCGTTATAGCGCTCAGGGGTTCCATACCCGGCAAACCGAATTCGCTGGTAATTCTGGAAAACATGTAATTGCCGGAAGCACATGATACAGGACGGCTGTGACAAAAATGGCTGAAAACAAAATGATAAGAGACAGAGAGCAGAAGCTGATAGCAGAGAGCCTCAGGATAGAGCGCGCAAACATGAGGCGCGACACGGCGAAAGCGAAGACACGCGGCGAGGTCAGAGGCGGCGGAGCGAAACCGTGGAGGCAGAAGGGCACCGGTCGCGCCAGGCAGGGCAGCATCAGAGCGGTCCAGTGGCGCGGAGGCGGTCGCGCGGTGGGTACATCACTGAGGAACCACCACCGCAAGATCAATAAGAAGGTGCGCCGCAAGGCCATGGCAACTATTATCGAATGGAAGAAGGACACGGAAAGAGTCCTGATCGACAGCTTTGTTTTCGAAGCGCCTTCCACAAAGCAGTTCAGGAGCTTCCTCGAGGAAAAGAACATCGAGGGAAAAGTTCTTTTCATATACAACAGCGACGAAGCACTGGAGAATGCGATAAAATCCGCCAGGAATCTGCCGAACGTAATAATGGTGCACGCGGACAAGATAAATATGCAGGCATTGCTCCGCACGGACTGGCTGGTGACAACGCCCGCCATAGCAGAGCAGTACAACCTGTCAAACTGATTGAGGATGTTGAGATATGAAAGTCGATCCGAGAGATATAATCATCGCGCCGGTGATTTCTGAAAAGAGTCACCATGACTTGCAGTCCAGCAAGTATTACTTTAAAGTCGCGCGCAACGCTACAAAGACGGATGTGCAGAAAGCGATACAGGAACTGTTCGAGGTGAAAGTCGAGAAAGTCAACATAGTGAACAAGCGTGGTAAGAGAAAAAGCATGGGCCGTTACTCGGGCTTCACCCCGAAATGGAAAAAGGCAATAGTTACGATAAACAAAGACCAGAAGATACAGGGCTTCTTCGAAGGCATGTAAGAGAGGTTGCGAGATGGGCGTAAAAAAACATAAACCGACAACCCCGGGCCGTAGATTTTATATCGCGCTGTCCAACGATGATATTACCAAGGACAAGCCGGAAAAATCTCTGACCAGGATAAAGAAAAGAAACGGTGGCCGCAATAACACCGGAAAACTCACCGTGAGGCACAGGGGCGGCGGGCACAAGAGACGCCTGCGAGACGTCGATTTCAAGAGAGTTCGCGACGGTGTCGAAGGAAAAGTTGCAGCGATAGAATACGATCCGAACCGCTCGAGCCGCATAGCGCTGATTCACTATGAGAACGGAATAAAGAGTTACATAATCGCGACAAAGAACATGAAGGTCGGAGACAGGATAATGTCTGCCGGAGAAGGCGCGGAGATAGACATCGCGGAAGGCAACGCGCTCCCACTGTCGGAAATACCGCTGGGTACATATATCCACAATGTGGAGATGAGGCCGGGCGGTGGCGGTAAGCTCGCCAGGTCGGCCGGAATGTACGCGCAGATAATGGCCAAAGAAGGCAAAATGGCCCATGTCAGACTGCCCTCGGGCGAAGTGCGGCTGATAAGCATCAAGTGCCGTGCCACAATCGGCCAGGTGGGAAATGAAGATCACAGCCACATTTCAATCGGCAAGGCCGGCAGGAAACGCTGGCTCGGCATACGCCCCACAGTGCGCGGCACGGTCATGAACCCGTGCGACCACCCCCACGGCGGCGGCGAGGGCAGGAATAAAACAGCAGGTCGGCATCCTGTATCCCCATGGGGAGTACCCGCAAAAGGCGGCAGGCGGCGCAAGAAGAGCAAGAGCAACAAGGCGATCGTAACATCGCGACACAAGAAACGCAGACGTTAATTATTGCGCATAAATACACTATAGGAGCAACGTAGTGCCAAGGTCATTAAAAAAAGGTCCTTACGTGGACGAGAAATTGATGAAAAAGGTCAAGGCCGCCCAGAAGCACAAGAGCGGCGGAATGATCAAAACATGGTCCCGTGCGTCAATGGTGGTTCCGGAGATGGTCGGTCTGACCATAGCCGTGCACAACGGCAGAAAACACATGCCTGTGTACATCACTGAAAATATGGTCGGCCACAAACTCGGTGAATTTGCACCGACAAGAACATTCAGGGGCCATGCGGGTTCGGATAAGAAATCAAGAGTTCGTTAAGCGTAAGGAAGGAAAAGCAATAAAACAAGCTCGATAAGGCAGGCGTCAACCATGGAAGCAAAAGCGACAGCCAAATATCTGAGCGTTCCGGCCAATAAGGTCAGGCGCTATATGAATCTGGTTAAAGGCAAACCGTTTTCTGAAGCAATATCAATATTGGAGTTCCAGCCTTCGCCCACATCGGCGAAACTGCTGAAAGTGCTGGCTGCGGCAGGAGCGAACGCGGAAGAAAACCACAATATGATTAAAGACGCATTGTATGTAAAAAATGCGATTGCGGACGAAGGGCCCATGCAGAAGAGGATCAGAGCTCGCGCGATGGGCAGAGCGTGCCGAATTAGAAAACGCACATGTCACATAACATTTGTGCTGACAGATCAAAAAATGAAATAAACGGAGGCTTGGTTTTGGGCCAGAAAGTACATCCAAGAGGAATGCGGCTCGGCGTCATAGACACCTGGGACAGCCGATGGTATGCCGAAAAAGACTATATGGAAAATCTTCACGAAGATTTTATGCTGAACGACATCGTGAAGAAATGGAATTACAGAGGCGATACCAGAGGTTTCACAGGCCGCGCGCTCAAACGCTACCAGCGCGACACACTGCGCTTCAGCGGCATCTCGAAGGTCGAGATAGAGCGCAAAGCAAGGAATGTTACCGTGTATATAAAAACGTCCAAACCCGGTATCGTCATAGGCAAAAACGGAGAAACCATCGAGGCGCTGACATCGAACCTGCGCAACAAGACCGGCAAGAATGTCGACATCAAGATCAGGCCGATAGAACAGCCCGACCTCGACGCGAACCTTGTGGGGCAGGGAATAGCGATGATGCTCGAGCGGCGGTTCAGTGTCAAGAGGGCCATCAAGCAGTCGATGGACAGGGTACTGCGAGCAGGTGCCGGTGGAGTCAGAATATGTTGTTCCGGCAGGCTCGGCGGCGCTGAGATAGCACGAAAAGAATGGTATCGACAGGGACGTGTGCCCCTGCACACGCTCAGGGCCGACATCGATTACGCAATCACGGAAGCCTTCACGACTTATGGGAAAATCGGAATAAAAGTATGGATATTTAAGGGAATAAAAGACCCCAAAAGGTTCAAAGCGGACCTTGCGCTGGGCCTCAACGACTAAAAGGAAAGAACGGCCATGCTTCAACCAAGAAAAGTTAAACACAGAAAAGTGCAGAGGGGCCGCATGAAGGGTTCCCCACGCAAGGGTACGGACGTATCCTTCGGCGAATATGGTTTGCAGGCCCTCGAGCCGGGCTGGATAACCGCCAGGCAGATAGAGGCATCCCGTATCGCAGTCACGAGATGCGTCAAAAGGGGGGGGAAAGTGTGGATTCGCATTTTCCCTCATAAGCCCATCACCAAAAAGCCCGCGGAAACACGCATGGGAAAAGGAAAAGGCGCACCGGAGAGCTGGGTAGCGGTTGTCAAACCGGGAACCATGATGATTGAACTGGCGGGCGCGCCGCACGACCTTTCGATAAAAGCGCTGAAACTCGCCAGCTACAAAATGCCCATCAGGTGCCGGGTTGTAGAAAGATAAAAGGTGGATTCGACATGAAAGCTGCAGAATTGCATAAAATGACCGATATTGAACTTGTAGAAAAACTTGCAAGTTACAAAAAGGAGCAGTTTAACCTGAGGTGGCAGACGGCTTCACATCAGAACCAGAATCCGAAAAGGGCACGCGAAGTGCGAAGAAATATCGCCCGCATAAATACAATAATGAATGATAGAAACCGGAAGGAAGCCAAGTGATGAGAACCACCAGCAGGCAAACGATCACAGGAACGGTTATAAGTGATAGAATGGACAAGACGGTTATTGTCCAGACCGAGACTCGGAAACAACATCCGAGATACAAGAAATTTATAACACGGCGCAAAAGATATAAAGCGCATGACGAAGAAAACGAATGCAGACTGGGCGACATGGTGACATGTATGGAATGCCGTCCGCTGAGCAAGGATAAAAGATGGAGAATCGTCGAGATACTGCGACGTAAATATGTATCTACCGAAGAGATAGTGGAAACAGACGAACTCGTAATGAAAAAAGAGAAACCGGTGCAGAAGGCTGCTGCGCAAGCGCCGGAAACTGAAGCGCCGGAAAGCGTCGCGGGCGCGGCAGAACCTGAAGCAGAAGTGGAACCTGAAGCTGCGGCGGAAGAAGCGCAGGAAGCTGAAGAGACGGTCGAAGAAGTAACGGAAGAAACGACCGTGCCGGAAGAGGCAGTGGCGGAAGAAGCTGTGGAAGCAGACGCACAGGAACCCGAAGCCGCGCCAGTAGACTCGGAGCCGGAAGCGGAACCGGAAGAAGTAAAGACGGAAAACGGAACTGAGCCTGAAGCTCAGGAAATAGAAGAACAGCAGGAAGCGGAAACCGGAGAGACAGATGATACAGGTGGAGTCAAGGCTTAAGATAGCCGATAATTCAGGAGCCAAAGAAATTCTTTGTATTAGGATCCCCGGTGAAAGTCACCGGAGATATGCCGGAATGGGCGATGTGATCACGGCCACGGTTAAACAGGCGATCCCGAACTCGAACATCAAGAAAGGGACGGTAATCAAGGCGGTGATAGTCAGGACGAAAAAAGCGACAGGCAGGGCGGACGGATCGTACATAAGATTCGACGACAACGCCGCTGTTGTAATTGATGCCCAGAGCAATCCGGTCGGCACGCGCGTGTTCGGGCCGGTGGGCCGCGAGCTGAGGGAGAAGCAGTTCATGAAAATCGTATCACTCGCACCCGAAGTGCTTTAAGCAGGAACAGGAGACAAGTCATGCCGGCGAAGGCAAAAACGAAAACAGTGAGAAGAAAGATAAAAATCCGCAAAGGCGACACAGTCAGGGTTATATGCGGAAAAGACAGGGGCAAAGAGGGCGAAGTGCTGACAGTGGACCCGAAAAAAGGCAAAGTCTCGGTCGCGAAGATCAACCTGATGAAGAAAGCCGTGAGGCCCGATCCGCAGAAGAACCCGCAGGGCGGCGTCATCGAATTGCCCGCGCCCATGGATGTCTCGAACGTCCAGTTGATATGCCCGCGCTGCTCGAAGACGGCGAGGGTCACCTACATGAAAGACAAGGAAGGCCGGACAAGCAGGAAGTGCCGGAAATGTGGTGAATTGATCGATGGCTGATAAAAATGGAAAAAAACAGAAGAAGGCGAAAGAAGCCGCCGCACCGCTGACCGAACCCAGGTATAAAAAGATGTACCGGGATAAGATAGTGCAGGAAATGGTGGAAGAGTTCAACTACAGCAGCGTTATGCAGGTTCCAAGACTGGAGAAGATCGTTGTCAACATTGGTGTCGGCAACTCCAAGGACGAGCCTAAAGCCATGGAAAATGCCGTGCGCGACCTGACCGTTATCACCGGCCAGAAACCGATAATAACCCGCGCGAAAAAAGCCATATCGAACTTCAAAATACGTGCGGGATGGCAGGTAGGCACAAAAGTTACGTTGCGGGGCTGGAAGATGTTTGACTTTCTTGATCGTTTCATCAACACCGCCACACCGCGTGTGCGTGACTTTCGCGGCTACTCGACAAAGAAAATGGACGGACGCGGCAACTATTCCATCGGAATTCGCGAGCAACTTATTTTCCCCGAGGTCGAATACGACAAAGTCGATAAGGTCAGGGGAATGGATATAACGATAGTAACAACAGCAAAAACAGATCAGGAAGGCGTGTCGTTGCTGAGAAGATTCGGCATGCCTTTCGCTTCATAAGCTAGGGGTGTTGTTTTGACAAGAAAAGCACTTTACAACAAAGCGATGAAAAAACCGAAATACTCGACCCGCCAGCGGAACCGCTGCAAACTTTGTGGCAGGCCGCGGGGCTACTACCGCAAGTTCGGAATCTGCCGAATCTGCTTCAGGACGCTGGCGCACGAGGGGAAAATTCCCGGCGTGACGAAATCCAGCTGGTAATCATACCGGCACGGCGCGCCCAACAGCAACGAGGTGTTTAATTATGGCAATGGTGGATCCCATCAGTGATATGCTGACAAGAATGCGGAACGCGAAAGACCAGAGCTTCGCCACCGTGGAAATGCCGGCATCACGAATGAAAATGGAAATTCTCAAGATGCTCAAGAAAGAAGGTTTCATCAGAAATTTCGTCGTGCGCAAGAGGAAAGGGCACAACGTGCTCAAGGTATACCTCAAGTACACCGACGAAGGTGTTCCCTCATTCGACTACATCACAAGAATAAGTAAGCCCGGAAGAAGGGTCTACGTCGACAAGAACAATATCCCCCTGGTGGCGGGCGGTATGGGCATCACGGTGGTGTCCACATCACAGGGTATAATGACCGGCCACGAAGCCAGGCGAAGAAAGATAGGCGGAGAAGTAGTCTGCAACATCTGGTAAGCAGCGGGCCGGACGGGTCGAAAGGATAAGGATGCAGAAATGTCCAGAATAGGCAAACTGAAAATAAAACTGCCGGAAGGCACAACAGCCGCGATCGAGGGCACGGCCGTCAAGGTTAAAGGCAAGCTCGGCGAACTGAATCTTGACCACCACCCGAAAGTAACCGTGGTAAGCGAAAACGGCGAGATCAGTGTCACAAGATCAACCGACGATAAAGAGGACCGCGCGCTGCACGGTCTCACCCGCGCTCTCATCGCGAATATGGTGCAGGGCGTTTCCGAAGGATTCAAGAAAGAACTCGCCGTCCATGGCGTAGGCTACAGGGCAGACATGAAAAAAGACATGATCGTGCTCAACGTCGGATACTCTCAGCCCAAAGAGTATAAAATCCCTGCCGGTATCAAGGCCGAAATAGACAAACAGAACAACATAACCATAACGGGAATCGACAAGCAGCAGGTGGGGCAGGTGGCGGCGGAGATACGAGCCATCAGGCCGCCCGATTCCTACAAAGGCAAGGGAATTCGCTACAAGGACGAACAAGTGAGATTGAAGGAAGGTAAGAGCGGTGTCTAAGAGAACAAGAGAACAAGGAAGAATAATGCGGCACAAAAGAAGTCGCCGAAAAATCAAGGGCATACCCGAGCGGCCCCGTATGTGCGTGTTCATCAGCAACAGGCACGTATATTCGCAGATAATAGATGATGTGGCCGGCAGAACTATTGTTTCCGCATGCACGCTCCAGGAACCGCTCAAAGCCGAGGTCGCAGGCAAAAACAAAAAACAGATCGCTGCAATAATCGGCGGAAGAATTGCCGAACTCGCGAAAGAGGCCGGCGTCACAAAGGTAGTATTCGATAAATCCGGTTATCGCTATAGCGGCAGACTCAGCGCTATGGCTGATGCAGCAAGAAAAGGCGGACTCGAATTCTGAGCGACATCCCAGAAAACGAGACGACAATTCCGAGAGACACGGTTAATTGCAAATAAGACAGGAGTAGACGGGATGCAGAAGAAATTTTTCAGGGACAAAGCCGCGGAACCCGAAGACAAGATAAAAGAGAAACTGATCCACATCAACCGCGTAGCAAAGGTTGTAAAAGGTGGACGCAGGTTCAGCTTCAGCGCACTTATTGTCGTGGGCGATGGCGAAGGAATGGTCGGGCTGGGCTTCGGCAAGGCAAACGAAGTCGCGGAAGCCATCAGGAAAGCCATTCAGGACGGCAAGAACAACATGTTCAAAGTCAACCTGCGTGAAAACACGATCCCATATAAAATTGTTGCCCACCAGGGCGCGGCGAGAGTTGTTCTCAAACCCGCGTCACCCGGTACAGGCGTCATAGCCGGCGGTGCGGTAAGGGCTATTGTCGAAGCAGCCGGAATAAAAGACATTCTTACAAAGAACCTTGGCACGAAAAACCATATCAACACCGCTAAAGCCACAATTGAAGGACTCAGGAGCCTGAAATCTGCGGAAGATTTCAGGATACGCAGGTCGAGAGACAGCGAAGACTCTAAAAAGAAGAAAAAGAATGAGAAGCGGGAACAGACACCGAAACGGGAAAAAACAGCTGCTGCTAAGCACGCGCCCAAAAAGGTTCCGGAAGCGCCCGCCCCCGAAGCAGCGCCTGTCCCGGCGGTGCAGATGGATAGCAAAGAACCTGTCGGCGGCGAAACCAACGCCTGACATAAGATAAAATAAACGGGAAAACAAACAGATCGAAGGATGTGCCTGTAATGAAACTGCACGAACTGCCGAAAGATAAAAGCAAGAAGAAAAGAAAAAGGCTTGCGCGCGGACATGGTTGCGGAACAGTAAAAACCGCAGGTCGCGGCAGCAACGGACAGAAATCCCGCTCCGGCGGGAATATCCCCGCTTATTTTCAGGGCGGCGGGCTCATGATGTTCCGCCGCGTACCGAAGCTCGGCGGTTTCAAGAACATCAACCGCAAAGAATACGCACCGGTAAACCTCGAAGCGTTGAACATGTTCGACTACGGTACGGAAGTCACGCACGAGAAACTTGTAGAAGCGGGCATAATAAGGAAAAACGATAAGCTGATAAAAGTACTTGCTCGCGGAGAACTCGAAAAGAAACTTAAAATCCAGGCGCACGCATGGAGCGCTGCGGCGGAAAAAAAAGCAAAGGAAGCCGGCTCAGAGCTGATTAAACTCGACTGATATGCTGACGATACTTGTTAACGCATTTAGCGTACCTGATATACGCAAAAAGTTGCTGTTTTTGCTTTTCGCATTTTTTATCTATTCTCTTGGTGCGCATATACCTGTTCCGGGTATTGATACTGTCGCATTAGGCAACATTATCGGGCGCGATACGCTTTTCGGCATGATGGATATGTTTGTCGGCGGTTCGCTGAGACGATTCTCCATTTTCGCGCTCGGTATTACGCCATACATCAACGCCTCCATCATCATGCAGTTGCTCACAGTCGTTGTTCCCAAGCTCGAAGACCTCGCCAAGGAAGGCGCTACCGGTCGGAAAGTTATTTCGACATGGACCAAGTATCTCACGATCGCGCTCGCATTCTTTCAGTCCATCGGCATGTACATCATGCTCAGCCAGACCGGTACAATCCTGCAGAGCGATTCATGGCCCTATCGCTTCGTCGTCATCTTTACACTGGTAGGCGGCACAGCTTTCCTCATGTGGCTCGGCGAAGAGATAACGACAAAAGGCGTAGGCAACGGAATATCACTTATTATCTTCATCGGCATAGTCGGTTCGCTGCCGCAGCAGATAATACAGACATACAAGCAGGCTCAGCTAAACAACAATTACATGGGACTCGTCGCGCTGATTATTATCTCGTTCGCAACAATCGGCTTCATCATCTTTGTCCATCTCGGGCAGAGGAAAATACCGGTTCAGTACGCAAAGCGTATCATCGGGCGAAAAGTAATCAGCGGACAGACGACATACCTGCCGCTTCGAGTCAACACGGCCGGGGTCATCCCCATCATCTTCGCGATATCCATGCTGATGTTTCCGGCGACCATCGCGCAATTCGTGCCGTACCCGCCGTTGCAACTCATGGCCCAGAAATTCAACTCGTCGGCCGTATGGTATAACCTTTCATATTTCATACTCGTGTTCGTATTCACGTTCTTCTACACGGCAGTAATCTTCAACCCGAAAGACGTAGCGGACAGAATGAAAAAACAGGGCGGTTTCATACTCGGTATCAGGCCCGGACATCCGACAGCAGAGTACCTCGAGAGAATCATGGTCAAAATAACATTTCTCGGCGCTCTGTTCCTCGGCTCGATAGCGGTACTGCCCTCGATAGTGGTGGGACTGACCAAACTCAGCAGTTTCGGGCTTGGAGGCACGTCCATTCTGATCATTGTCGGCGTCGCGCTCGACACGGTATACCAGATCGAAGCGCAACTGTTAATGAGGCATTACGAAGGATTCTAACATAAACAACAACAGCGGGGGCGCCGGGCGCCGTTCGCGAAACAGGAGGCGAAAATGGCAGGTAAAAATCTAATAATTTTCGTACCACCGGGGGCCGGCAAAGGCACCCAGAGTGAAGTCATCAAAGAGAAAATCAGCGTGTTCCACCTCTCGACGGGTGACATGCTTCGGGAAGCTATAAAAAACGAAACTGAAACCGGCAAGCTTGCGAAACAGTACACAGAAGCCGGCAAACTCGTGCCCGACGAAGTAGTAATCAAGATCGTCGAAGAAAAAGTAGCTTCAATAGACAAAGATATGGGAACGCTGTTCGACGGGTTCCCTCGCACGCTCGACCAGGCAAAAGCGCTCGACGCAATGCTCGAAAAACTCGGCAGGAGCATCGACGCTGTAATCGCCATCATGGTGCCAGACGAAAACATCGTCACAAGGCTCACCGGAAGGCGCATGTGCCCCGCATGCAATATGATCTATCACATCACGGCGAAACCGCCCAAAAAAGAAGGTGTCTGCGACCACGACGGCGAAGTGCTCATTATCCGCAAAGACGACAATGAAAAAGTCATTCGCCAGAGGCTGGACACTTACCATCAGCAGACCAGTCCCGTCATGGACTATTACAAAGAAAGGGACCTTCTTAAAGAGATAGACGGAACCGGTACGCCGAAGGAAACATCAGACAAAATAATGACACTCTTCGAGTGAGAATTCCGGTGGATGAATCACCTTGGGAGGAAGAATAAAATACAAAACATCCGACGAGATCGAAGCGATGCGCCGCTCGGGTAAAGTGCTTGCAGCGACACTTGATTATCTCGAGTCGATGGCACAGCCGGGCATTACATCCGGCGACCTGGACAGGAAAGCCGAGACATTCATCAGGGATCACGGCGGTGTGCCCTCCTTCAAGGGCTATAACGGTTTCCCGGGCAGCATCTGCACTTCGTTCAACGAGCAGGTGGTACACGGAATACCCGGCGAAAGAAAGCTGAAAGCCGGCGACCTGCTCGGGATAGACTGCGGGGTGATACTCGACGGATATCATTCCGACATGGCAAAGAGTTTCTATATAGGCGGCGAACCTCCGCCGCACATAGAGAAGCTGATGAAAGCCACACGCAACGGCCTGTTCAAAGGAATCGAACAGATGCGTGCCGGCAACAAACTGGGCGACATCTCGAACGCTGTCCAGAAAGAAGCCGAGAGCAAAGGATTCTCGGTGGTTCGCGCGCTTGTGGGACACGGGATCGGCACGGAAATGCACGAAGAACCCCAGGTGCCGAACTTCGGCCAGGCGGGAACGGGACCGATTCTGCGCGAAGGTCTGACAATCGCGATAGAGCCGATGATAAATGTCGGCACGTATAAGGTAAAAACACTTCCCGACGGCTGGACGGTAGTAACAACCGACGGGAAATTATCCTGCCACTTCGAACATACAGTGGCTGTCACGGCGGACGGACCGGAGATATTGACACTTCCATAGCCGCGCGGGCGGTGGAAGCAAAAGCATAAAAGGGAGTTATATGAGTAAGGACGATGTGCTTGAGGTAGACGGAACAGTATCGGAATCACTTCCTAACGCGATGTTCCGGGTAGAACTTGAGAACGGGCATGAAGTGCTTGCCACAATATCCGGCAAGATACGGATGCGGTTCATCCGCATAGTGCCCGGCGACCGCGTAAAAATGGAGCTCAGCCAGTATGATCTCAATCGCGGACGCATAACATGGCGCTACCCTGCAAAGGGCAGGGAAAACAAAAAATATTACAGATAAGGTGATGATTCATGAAAGTCAGAGCATCAGTGAAAAAGATATGTCAAAAGTGCAAGATCATCAAGCGGCGCGGAGTAGTGCGCGTGATCTGCGAAAACCCGAAACACAAACAGCGGCAGGGCTGATACGACCTGCAAGGAGGAAGTACAATGGCACGTATAGCGGGAATAGACATACCGAGAGAAAAGAAGGTCAAAGTAGCATTGACCTATATACACGGCATCGGCAACACCACTGCGATGAAGATACTGGGCGATGCGCACATAGACCCCGACATAAGGGTTCGAGACCTTTCCGAGGAAATGATCTCCAGGCTGCGCAAATAGATAGAAACAAAGTATAAGGTGGAAGGCGAAGTGCGCCGTGAAGTGCAGAACAACATAAAAAGATTGATAGAGATCGGCTCATACCGCGGGCTGAGGCACAGGCTCAACCTGCCGGTGCGCGGCCAGAGAACCCACACCAACGCAAGATCGAAGAAAGGCCGCCGCAGACCGGTCGGCATGAAAAAAGGCAAGGTAGGCAAAAAAGGCTGATAGCGCGCACCACACTTGCGACTTGCACAACGTGAGCTTTTCAGACACGATGCAAGCGGAAAAACCGGATACGTGCGCGGCGAATATTTAAGGAGTAGAAAGCATGGCGAAAAAAGGCAGAGGGAAAACCAAAGCTAAGAAAAAGCTTGCAATATCCGAGGGTATTGTCAGAATCAAATCCAGCTTCAACAACACGCTGGTAACCATAACCGACATGAATGGAAACGTAGTCACATGGGCAAGCGCCGGAACCGTCGGTTTCAAGGGCTCCAGAAAAGGAACCCCCTATGCCGCCCAGATGGCTGCTGAATCCGTCGGCAAAGAAGTAATCGCCCTTGGATTGAAGAAAATAGATATATACGTAAAGGGGCCGGGCGCGGGGCGGGAGTCCGCCATAAGATCGTTCCAGGCACAGGGCTTCCAGATTCGCAGCATTAAAGACGTAACGCCTATCCCGCACAACGGATGCAGGCCCAAGAAGAGAAGAAGAGTATAATAGATTTTTAGATAGAGGTACCGGATAATGGCAAAAGATACAGGACCACAGTGCAAGCAATGCCGCTCCGCCGGCATGAAACTTTTTCTTAAAGGCGAGCGTTGCTACAACGACGACAAGTGTGGCTACAAGCGAAGAACATATCCCCCGGGACACGTGGGCCGCTTCTCGAGGCGCGAGAGAAACGCATCGGAATATTCCGTGCAGCTACGCGAGAAACAGCGTGCGAGGCGCATGTATGGAATAAGCGAAAAGCAGTTTCATAAATGTTACGAGAAAGCATCGCAGAAAGTCGGCATCACCGGCGAGATGCTCTTCCAGTACCTCGAGCGACGGCTCGACAACGTAGTCTACAGGATGGGGTTCGGCGCATCCCGCCGCATGGCACGCCAGCTTGTCAGGCACAGGCACATCACTGTCAACGGAAGAATAGTAGACATTCCCTCCTTCACCGTTAAATCAGGCGACGTAATTGAGGTAAAAGAAAAAAGCAAGAAACAACAGGCTATCCGCGACGCCGCGAATTCGGCCAGCACCAGGGCCAGAATACCCGCATGGATAGAGACCAACCCCATCGAACTCAAGGGTACGGTTCTTGAACTGCCGGAAGGCGATAAACTCGATATTCCGGTACAGGATCACCTGATTGTTGAGTTCTATTCTCGATAACAAATAGGAGGATAAATGAACACGATTGAAAGACCGAACATCAAGATTATAGAAGAGAAAAGCAACGAAGACGGAACAGGAAATTACGGTCGATACGAAATCCAGCCTCTGATCCGCGGTTTTGGAACCACCCTTGGAAACTCACTTCGTCGAATCCTGATCTCTTCGATCACAGGTTCGGCTGTAGTGTACATGAAAATCGAAGGTGTCCTCCACGAGTTCACCGCCCTTGAAGGCGTTGTCGAGGATGTTACGGACATCGTGCTGAACCTCAAGGGACTGCCGATTGCAGTGAACTCCGATGAAATGGTCGTACTGAAACTCGATAAAGGCGAAACCGGCGTGGTAACCGCAGGTGATTTCGAAGCCGACGACAGAGTCGAATTTCCCAGGCCCGACTTCCCGATCTGCACAGTGACCAGCGACGCTATCGAGTTTAAAATGGAAGTGGGAGTCCGCCGGGGGCGTGGATACGTACCCACCGAATGGCACCGGGAAGATCCGGATATTCCAACCGAACGCGGTGTAATTCTCGTCGACTCGAACTATTCGCCCGTCGTGCGAACACGGTTCTTCGTGGAACCCGCCCGCGTAGGCCAGAGGACAGACTTCGACAAGCTCACAATCGAGGTGTACACAGACGGTTCCGTCTTGCCCGCCGATTCTCTCAGCGAGGCCGCACGCATACTCATCAAGGAATTCAGCTTCATTGTCGACTTCAAGGAACGCATCCTTATAGAAGAGGAAAAGAAAGAGGAAGAGCAAAAGAAAAAGGGACAGGACCTCAAAAAGACCATCGACGAACTCGACCTTTCGGTGCGTTCCTACAATTGCCTAAAGAATGCGAATATCAACATGGTGGAAGAACTTCTGCCATGGTCCGAAACCCGGCTGCGCGGACTGCGCAACTTCGGCGAAAAATCACTCAAGGAAATCAAAGCGAAACTTATCTCCATGGGGCTGAATCTTGCTCCGGACGATGCTGAATAGCTACCACATTATTTTGAATTGCAGGTATTGAAAAATGAGACACAGAAAAAAAATAAAAAAACTCGCGCGTCCCACGGACCAGCGCATGGCCCTGCTCAAGAACCAGGTTACCAATCTGTTCCTGCACGGGAAATTGACCACAACCGAAGCCAAAGCAAAAGCAACAAAGCGTATGGCCGAGAAAACGCTTACCACAGCAAGGAAAAACGATCTGAGCGCAAAGCGACGGGTGCGCCGCGTCATCAACAACAAAGAAGCATTCAAGAAAATATTCAGCGAATACGTGCCCAAATACGCAACACGGCCCGGTGGATACATCAGCATCGTAAAATTGCCGCCGCGGCGCGGTGACGCCGCCGACATGGCCATGCTTACTTTCGTAGACTCTGAATAGTTTTTCACATGCGTGGTCGACAGAAAATACGGCCCCGTACAGTCCTGAGTGTTTCTCCGGAGGATACATCCGGACTCGGCACGACAGCATTATGGCAATATAATTACTACGTCCCTTTCAAGACTTAGCTCGACAGAGAAGACGGAACCCGGAAGACTCTGCCCGGAGTCCGGCAAAGAAAAAATATTTTAATGCTCGATCACAGGGTTCGCCCTGTGATTGAAAAGACTGAAAACACCGGCTTATGCGATAACTGCAAGATTCTGAACGAACATAATTTTGCAGTTGGCTCTTACACGAAAAAGAAATTTCGCGGTAATTAAAAAATACATTTTTTAGCCGATATTTACACTTACAACAACAGGTTGTCGCATACAGGGGCGGAACACCGGAGCGAATAGTGGTTATATCCTGAAACCTTGACATGGAATCGCCTGAGAAAAATATAAAACTGGTCATCCAGTATGACGGAACACTTTTCCATGGTTTCCAGAAACAGAAAGATGGACCCAGAACAGTCCAGGAAGAAGTCGAGAAAGCGCTCGAAAGGCTGACCGGGGAAACAACACCGACAGAGGGCGCGGGCAGAACAGACGCCGGTGTTCATGCGCTCGGGCAGGTGGTGAGTTTTAAAACAACAACAAGAATACCGCCAGTGAAAATCGCGTCGGCCCTGAGAGTGTATCTGCCCGAAGACATACAGACAGTCGACTCGATTGAGGTTGACGGGGATTTCAGCGCAAGATTTTCAGCGAGGGCGAAAGAGTATGGATACTATCTGTACCAGTCTGCCGCGCCGGTGCCTGTGCTCCGGAATTATGCTTTGTTCGTTCCGGGCGAAATTGATTGCGCAGCCATGGCGGAAGCGCTAACGATTTTAGAGGGGGAACACGATTTCTCCGCACTGAAGAATGAAGGTTCGTCACCTGCGAACCCGGTAAAGACAATATACCGTACCGGGGCGTCAAGAAAAGGTTGCTTTATAAAAATTGTTGTATATGGGTCGGGTTTCCTGTATAAAATGGTCAGGAACATAGTCGGCACGGTGCTGGAAGTCGGGCTTGGGAAGCGGGACACGCGGTGGATACGCGAAGTGCTCGAGTCGGGAGACCGGACACTCGCGGGCCGGACGGTAGGGCCGCAGGGCCTTTATTTATACAGGGTCGACTACGAAAAGAGTTGTTGCGTTAAAGCAAATAGGGTAAAAGAATCATCGGGTTCGGAATAGTATGAAGAAAAACAAATCAGAAAGAAAAACGACAAAAAAAATAATTAGATAAAGTTTTTCATCAAAGTTGGATACTATTCTAAACCGGGGGAATGAATTCTTATAGATGGACCGGAAAGACGGTTCGATAATGCCCGGAGTTATATCACACAGGTTGGCGGGAAGGAAGCAGGAAAAGAAGAAGCGAATACTATTATTCAATTTATTTTACAACTTCTTGTCAATATAATAATTGAGGTGATATAATCCTGAAGACTATGAAGAACGGAGGAAAGGGCGGCATGCATCGCAGATACGCCACCACTTTCACGACGGCGGTTGTCTTTTTAACCCTAATGCTCGGCGCAACTACAGCGTTTTCGGATACATTTAAAGAGCATAATAACAGGGGTGTGGCATACTACAATGCCGGAGAGTATTCAAAAGCTCTCGAGGAATTCGAGTCGGCTCTTGAGAAGAAACCCAAGAGCGCCGAAATCCAGAATAATATGGGCATTGTGTATGATGAGCTTGGCGACCTTGATAATGCCGCCGCCCACTACAGGAAAGCTGTAGCACTTGATCCCGGCAACGTCGACGCGCACAACAACCTCGGAGTAGTATTCTACAAACAGGGCAAAATCGATCAGGCGATTGCCGAATGGGAAATCGCACTTGAAATTGATCCCGGCTACACAGAAGCCGCCAATAATCTTAAAACCGCGAAATCCACAAAGCGGGCTACGCCTGTCGAATCGACAATCAGCAAGCCTGCCGAGTCCGAGACATTCTATCCCGAACCGCCCAGCGACATCTCCGTTGCAACCCCCGAGATCACTGTTGAAGCCTACCAGTCGGGCGACCCGCTCTCGAAATCCATAGTCATGCTCCAGCAGGCTCTGGAGATAATCCCCAACGATCCCATCGCGCACTACAATCTCGGTGCCGCGTACCTCAAGAAAAATCTGCTCGACGGCACAATTCAGGAATGGGAAAAAACACTCGCACTGGACCCCAGAAATAATACGGTAAGATATAATCTTGCAATAGTTTACACCCGCGCAAGACAGTATGCAAAAGCGGTTTATCATCTTGGCGAGCTCCTCAAGCAAAACCCGAAAGACTCGATGGGCTTCTACGTGCTCGGTGCCGTCTACAACAAAGCCGGCGACCATGATAACGCCATAGAAGCCTGGAGACGCGCAAGCAGCCTGAACCCCGACTATGTTCCCACGCACTTCAGTCTCGGTGTCAACCACCTGATAAAGGGCGACTTTGACGCCTCGATTCGTGAGTGGAAACAGGTCATCGCCATCAGTGGCGGCGACGAACACGACTACAACAACCTCGGTGTAGCTTATGCCCAGAAGGGGATGATCGACGAAGCGATCAACTCCTGGAAGACTTCGCTGTCGAAAGACCCGAGGTATCTCAAGTCACGCATGAACCTCGGCATCGTATACGCACAGAGGGGCATGTATCACGCTGCCATCCAGGAATGGGAAACAGCCCGCGCAATAAACGATACCGACCCGGTAATTCAGTATAACCTTGGTGTCATGTATACAAATATCGGGTTGCTGGACCAGGCCGCGCTTTCGTACAAGAGAGCGCTCGAGATCGATCCGACCTTCACCGACGCACTGAACAATCTCGGAACTCTTTACCTTGATGTCCAGAGGTCTGTCGGAGACGGTCCATCGCCGACAACATGGCGCAAGCCCATCGAACTCAGGCTCAAGTATGTTGTCGCACCCTACAAGCTCACACTGAAATACAGATAAATATCCTGACGGGCAACACACACGACGCGCAGGCAGGCCTTCTGATTTCCATGCCGTAATAACGTATTAGTATCTGTGTTGTTTTACCCACTTTTCCCCCCGTATTGTTGAGATATGCGGACTGAGTGGGAAAAAACGAACGGTTATAAACGCCAATGGGAACGTACCGCGTAAAAGCTATCCCGATAGATTGTATCGACACGAGAGAAAACGAAGTTCAACTTACACTCTTCTCGGAGGAGGAAGGCAAATTCAGAGTAGCAGTGCGGGGCACGAAAAAAGTCGCGAGTTCGCTCAGACCCGCGCTTGACTTTCTGCATGAAGGTCTTTTTTTTATTGCGGAAAGGCGAACTGTCGATCTCCTGACGGAGTGGGCACCGCTGGTGGAATTCAACCGTCTCAGGCAGGACCCTGACGCGATAGCCCTGATCGGATACATGTCGAGATTCGTTCTTACCCTGCTTCCCTCCCGCAGCAGTGAAATTCACCTCTACAATATAATAAAAAATATACATTTTCTTTTACAAGTTAACAATCATCATGATATAATTAAAACGCTGTTTGAATGGCAGTTTCTTAAGGTTGCCGGGATATTGCCTGTTTTGGATGTCTGCGCGGAGTGCGGCGCTGAAAGTGGGGATGGTGATTTCCTGCTCGATATTGCAGAAGGCGCCGTCTACTGTCCGAACTGCACACCGCAAAATGGAGAGACGATGAGCAGGTTGAGTCCGGGTGTGGTTCAATACAGTGAACGAGTGAAAAGCTTATGCGACATCCTCGAGGGATCACAGATAGAAACAATGGAAGAAGCTGAAGGAATAAGCTCCGGATGGTTTGCCGCAGAACGGCAGGCAGGCAGAAGATATGAAACGCGAGAGCTTGCGAAAGTGCTGGTAAGATTTTGCCGGTATCACCTGAGGGAAGACATCCCGTTCTGGCTGGTAAGACTTCAGCCTCCGGGAATATGAGCATAACAGGGGAGTCAGAGGAAAGAATAGAAATGTTGCTTTCCGTCAACAGAAGTTGTTCGTGCGAACAAAAATTATAACTGATAATCATGACAGCCAGGCGTTGGAATAGTGCCGGCTTTCAGCATTTGTGCAGTAAGCGTGAAGTTTTCAGGACACGTAAATAACACTGCGGAGGATTCTTATGTTCGGTCGGATTTTAGGGATGAGAGGCATACGCGCGTTTGCCGCATTCTTAATAGTAACATTTACAATGACGATGACAATCGTCAACAGTCCACGGGTAGCGGAGGCCAGGCAGAAGCCGCTCGACATCACACTTGCCGCCATAGGCATCGAGAATCTTACCAAGTACGAATTGCTTGAAGAAGATTATGGTGTCAACTTACTGCTTGCTCATATCAGTGGTATTGAAGGGGTGAAGCTCCTCCCGCAGGATGATGTAATGGCGGCGATGGGAGACCTTAAGCCGAATCCGGACGTGGCGATTTCAGTAGGCCGCGCGCTTGGTGCAAGTGCGGTGCTGGTGGGTTTCGTGTCAAACCTGGAGTTTGACGGCACCGAGCAGGCGGTGATCGAAGTGGGGCTGTCGATGTACGAAGTCGACGACGGCAGTCTTATGAGCGAGGCAGTCGTCCAGGGCAGGAGTACCCGTCTCGGGTTCTCGGGATCGCTTGCCGAACTCGCCGAACTCGCCATCCGCGACGGTGTCAGCAATGCCGCCGGATATATATTTGAAAATCTGACGACATTCGGAGTTGTGACACTCGTAAAAGGGAACGACATCCTCTGTAGCCTGGCGGACCGCGACAATGTGCGCAAAGGAGCGGAACTCGCGGTATTGAAGCGAGGCACAAATACACAGATCGCGTCTCTGGAAGTCGAAGAAGTCACAATTGCCCACTCGAGGGCCAATATCATCGGGCAACAGACGGGGACAACCGTTTCTGTAGGTGATAAGGTGAGGCTGGTGTACACGCCGGTCGTGCTCGAGCGCACGGAAGGCACTACAAAGCGTGTGCCGAAGAAGAAGAAGCTCAATCCATTGCTTCTGGGTGTTCTTGCAGTCGGCGTGATAGCCGCGGTATCAAGGGGCGGCAATAAAGCTGAAAATCAAACTACAATGGATAACTTGAGGCCGAATGATACGACCACGGTTACGCCTACCCCATCGACCGGAACGGTTGTGGTTGGTGCCAATATGTCTGCTGTATATTCCCCGACAAACTTCGATCCCGATTACATTCCGGCAAAACCGATAAAAATAGACCCGGCGGCGCTGTCTTCATTAATGGAATGCTACCAATCGAATTCGTCGATAGATGAATTGCCGGACACGGCATTCAACTTTTCACTCCAGACAAGTCCCAAGTCACCGGATTTTCCGCCTGAAGTCAGCTATTACATATCATTTGAAATAGAAGATTATCTGGGTCAGACAAACGGCTATACGAGCAATGATCTCAACGATCTGAAATGCGGCACATGCACGGATGCCGGCGGCTGGGAATTGATAAGCGCGACTTACCAGAAAATAAGTTACTTCGGCGACAAGTACGGGGTAACCTGCCCGGTGTCGCACTTCACGCCCTATCTTGTCGTTATCGACAAGCGGATCGATCCCATATCTGCTCCGACCACTTACATCTCGTGTGATAATCAGACTGTAAAATTAAGCTGGATCAAGGTAAGTGATACAAACAATATCGGCTATCAGGTATTCAGTTGTCCGGGAAAGACGGAAACGAGTTGCGGGGCGACACCGGTTGAAACAATATACAGTACATCCGAAACTTCGACCACGATAACCGGTGTCTCCAACGGTGTGGAAGTATGCTACGCCGTTTCGGGCATGAGTTCAAACACTGAACAGGACGCGAGCAAATCCGAGATAAAATGCACGACCCCTTCCTCCGATCCGAAAGATTGCCAGGAGCATACCATTACGCTGATATATCCGGAAGATGGAACGACAACAACAAACTCGACGCCTGAATTCCAGTTCATCGGCGCGGGCGATATGGACTTCTATATTCTCCAGGTAACGGATGTCGAAACAGGAAATGTGATATACGACAGCGGCAATATATCGGGAGAAGGTTCCGACACCGATCCGCCCGTAAGAAAGAATTACAGTGTTACTTATGGTGGGAGCGACCTCGACAGCGGGAAAACTTACAGGTGGAGTGTAAAAGGTTACCAGAACTCGGGATCGACGGTGGAGGCTTTGCCCTTTACCTTTGTTTACAATGGGGAAAGCGGATGTGTCGTGCTGACATCGGGCCCGACAAACCTGCTGCCGAATAACGGCACGGAAACTACGGATAATCCCACGCTCGTGTGGACGACAGTGGACGGTGCGACGTATTACGACGTTTCAGTCTACAACGAGAGTTCACAACTGGTGTACCAGAAAACAGAGACGGGTACTACAACCAGCCTGAGCAGCGTGGACCTTACAGACGATGTCGAATATCTCTGGTATGTCACAGCGAGAAACGATTGCGGCGACACAGCGATAGGCGAGAGTTTCAAATTTACAAAAGTAACACCGGGCGTGGCGGAACTGCCGATCCCGCAATGGGCATCGGGCACGGGCAAGGTGCCGCTGATCGGCGGCGACCAGCTTGTGTCTCTCAACTGGGTGCGCATCGAAGACACCATCGTCACAGGCTACGCGATCTACAGGACCGAGGACCCGACACAACTCGACTCCAGCAGCCCTATAGATATAGTATACAAAACGCAACTCGGCGGTCCCATGCCCGACCCGGACTGCCCGATATCGTTCACGCAGAACAACCCCGGCTATTGCGACATCAGTGTGGATAACGGAACGAAGTATTACTACAAAGTCGCCGCGGTGAAAACCGGCGACGTGGCGGGCGACAAGAGCGTGTTGCAGTCGATCACACTCGAATTGCAGCGCCCGGAACTTATCGGGCCGGGCAACGTCACCGCCGAGAATGTTTCGGAAAAGGAACCGCTGTTCCAGTGGTTCCCGATAAACGGGCCGAGTGTGCAGTATATACTTTCATTGTATGACGACGCACAGGATATAATAATCTGGCAGCCGACAATAAGCGGCACGTCGAAGCAATATGACACTTCATCCGCGCCGGCTCTGGAGGAAGGCAAGAGCTACAGGTGGACGGTCAAGGCGTTCAACGACCTCAAGCAATCCGAGGACAGCCAGACGTACAGATTCACAAAAGTCGAGGCTACTAACAGGCCGGACAAACCTTATTTCTGCGGCGGTACATATTGTTCCGGGCAGCAATCCGACCCCTATGAAACCGGCACTTCGAACAACTCGATTACACTTTACTGGGAAAAACCCACGGCGGATAATGTCGATGAGTACCGCATTTACCGCTGTCAGGATACGTCCGGAATATGCAGCTCATTCGTATCTACAGCGGACAATGTGGCCTGCGGCACAAAGACAAAAGTCGTCTGTTTCGAAGACACCAATCTCGAACGCGGCAGCACATATTACTACAATATACAGGCGGTGGACAAGGGCGACCCGAACAGTTCCACTTCTGAAGACAGGGTGAGCGACAAGTCGGATACCCTGGAAGTTGTTCTGCTGCTCAAGGGGCCGACCCTCATCACCCCCGTTTATGACCAGGTGATATATGTTCCCGAGCCGGAACTCACATTCCTTCGGGAAGACGGCGCCACGCAATATCTCGTGCAGATGGTGAAAAAACCGAACACATTCAGTAATTCGACCGACCTGCTGTGGTCATATTCTCTCTCGACATCCGGCAGCGGAGTCTACACGGTGACATTCAACCAGGACGGTACCGCGGAAAGCCCGCTGGTGAATCCATCGGACCCGGATATTTCGGGAACCCAGTACCAGTGGAGAGTGTGCTCGATGAATGATCGTTACACGATTCCGCAGTGTTCCAACCCGTCACAGTTCTACAAAAACCTCAAGCCGCCGCTGACTGTCAGTCCGAAAAGTCCGCCACCCGAACAGATTGTCACGGACACTATTTTATTCCAGTGGACGGAAACACCGGGCGCGGCGGGTTATACGCTGAGGATATGCAAACGGGTCGGCAGCGGCACAGACTGCCGTTCACTGCCTATTGTTTTCCAGACCGATGTCACAGGGGGAACAACAACTTCCTATTCCTATAATTCATCCGATCTGGACAGGTGTGACATTTCAAACGACGCGACATGCTCCATCGACGGCTCATATTACTGGGAAATCCGTGCTTATGATTCAAACGGAGCGACATCCGGAAGCTGGGAAAATGTCAACCGCGAATTATTCTATAAAGTATTCGGAGAAGCGCCGCAACTGATTATCCCCGCGGACGGCCAGATTATAGGACCTGACGTGTCATGTGCGCTGACACAGGACTTCTACGGAAATCCGACATACAACTACGCGATAACATTCAGGTGGAGCGATATAGGAGCAGACTCTTATTCGATAAGGATAGAGGACATAGAGGCGTCCGACGACGCATCCAACCCGGACGACCCGAATATCGTCGTGATATATGAAGGCGAGATGTCCGCCGGCCAGTTCGATGTGAATGCAAACTGCGGTTTCGGCAGCAGCGACGTGATACCGTTCTCAGCCGGTCGCAAATTCAGATGGAACATTACAGCCGGAGAATCTCCCTATGATGCGGATAATGCGAAAACATTTATTACAGGGCTTCCGGCACCCGACCTGATCTCACCGCTCGACGGCCAGCAGGTGTTGCTCGTTACCAATTGCGATAGCCAGTCCTCGACGCTATGTCTGCACTTTGACTGGAACGGCGGCACATATACCGATCAGAATGATGTTGTCAGGGAAATACCGGGCATAATCGGTGCAGAAAGTTACGATGTTGAAATTCTCAAGAATGGCCTGCCGTTCCTCTGCACACCGCAGTTTACCTACGACCCCGGCAACCCGCCCGATCCGCCTTTCACACCGACGAATTATACATTCTGTGATATGTCCACACCGTCCGTTGTCAACGGCGATGTCTTCACATGGCGTGTCAGAGCAAGAGACGCCTCGGGCGAAAGCACACAGTCCGGAACCGGATACCCCGGCCCGTGGTCGTCCATAAACCAGTTCACAGTGCTTATACCACCTGTTGTGCTTGCTTCGCCACCGGACAACAGCGATGTTTGCGATCCATATAACGACCCAGACACCATACAGACACAATGCACAATCGTGGACTGTCTCAACCAGGCTTTCTACTGGAGTCCCATACCGGATGCCTTCGGGTTATCATGTTACAAGATTGATGTATCCGATACGGCTGATTTCAGAAACCTTATCATGAGCGCCGACACGAGCGACCCATCATTGTTCCTGAAAACTTCAACAGGACTTTATAACGGCTACCAGGCAGATACGACGGATTACATACCGATGACAAACGGAGTAGTCTACTACTGGCGAGTAGGAGCAAGCATCGCAGACGCGAGTGGAGACTGCGGATTCACATGGATATATTCCGATACATGGAAATATTTCAAGCGCCCGCCGGTCCCGCAGAATGTCACCGCTACACCGGATATCTATTCGGCAACACTGTCGTGGACGCAACCTGTGAATTGCCCGCCGGCCTCATCCGGACAGGCGTTGTCATATCCCGAAGTTCCACCCGCCGGTGGCGAGTATATTATCTATGTCGAATCGCAGATGCCCGACGACCAGACACCGCCGACACATATTGCCGGCATTTACGGCGCTTCCGCAACCAGCGCGGATGTGACAGGCCTTTCGCCCGACACTGAATATGCAATCTGCATCAGGACCGTGGATAACTCGTTCTACATCAATCATTACGGACACATCAGTAACTTTGTGTGTGTTACAGCGAATACGCTGCCGGAACCGGATCAATGATCCCGGAGTGACTTTTCATTGACATAAAAAAAGCCGGCCACGAGCCGGCTTTTTTGTGTTTGTGAATGAATTAAATTTTCATACGTGTAAGTATATAGCATTTATTATTTATAATTGCATACGTATAGTTACGATTATCATGTACAAAGGCAAGAACACTTCATTGTCGTGTCAACGATGAAAAGACGTAAGAAAATAATTTAGTGGAAAGAACAGAAAAAGTGAAGACAAGGGCGCGGTCACAATATGCGGGTAAATTGCAATTGTAAATGATATTGCCAGAAAAATAGTGGAGTATGCGGAAAACACCGGAGATTATTATGCCTGTTAGTTTATGATATATAGCCCTGATTAACGAAATGATGAATCCTATAAACCACTTGTATCTTATAGGGATTCTGAAGGAAAGAGAAATATTTTGCTCTGAAATCAGGTGGGCAATTCTATTCGTGATAAACCCTGTTCAACAGCATATTTCACCAATGCAGGTTAAATAACTTCGAACAGTGTGCCTTTCAGGATTCCTTCCACAATGTCTTCCGCCGACATACTCAGCGATAGATTTTCCGTGTCAACTCTGGTTTCGAATGTGCTGTTTTTTACACTTTCCAGTTTTTTGTAGTCCACTTGCAGTTTCTGCAGGAGCCTGGATTCCGAGGATATCTTGACTTCGTCCCTTTTGTCTTGCACAGTTCCAGTTCCAGACGCATAAGCGTCGGCAACCTGTTTCGACCGGGCGGGACGCACTTGTTCAGGGATTTCCGTTTTTTGAAGAAATGCTTTTAGTACATAAGGTATTTCCATTGTCTTCAATCCCCCTTCCAAGTTTTAATTCATTACTATTATCGGCATTCGCCGGGAAAACTTTAAGCACCCGGCACAAACTTTGCATAAAAGATTCCTTGTGCATGTGGCCGGCAACGACTAAAATAGTCTTGTTGTGCTGAAGGAAGTGAAATACATCGATTTTCAAAAATGCACAGGTATGGTGTTTTTGTTGCCGCTGCTGTCGACTGTACCCTGAAACAGGCAGTTTTGTTCACGGACAATATAATAGATGAGTAGAAAAATAGAATTAGAACATTATATTGAAAACAATATTTTTCAGATCGGTCGCCTTTTTGCCGATGCCGGGAAAGATATTTATCTTGTCGGCGGCGCTGTGAGGGATATTCTCACGGGTCGCAGCCCCTCGGATTTCGATTTCACCACATCTGCTGCTGCAAGCGAGATTCGCAATATTATTCGATCAGTTTCGAAGGCGGTTTTTGACAAATCAAGAGCAAAAGGCTACGAAACACAGGGTATATTGCTTAGTAATGACGTTGAAATTGAAATAACCCCCTTTCGAAGAGCAATTTTCATGGAGAATACGCGGGGCTGCCCCACACTGGACGAAGACCTCGGAAGCAGGGATTTTACCATTAATGCTTTAGCTGTCTCTCTGTCGCCGGATGATTCGGGAACTGTTTTTGACCCGTTCGGCGGGGCGGATGACCTCGAGAATGGTGTTCTGCGCACACCTGCTGATCCGATGTCCACCTTTCGGGATGATCCGCTGAGACCGTTGCGGGCTGTGCGGTTTTGCGTAAGTTTCGGTCTCGATCCTGACGCCGGGCTCGTGGCGGCTGTACGCCAGACAGTGAATGAAACCGACTGGCTCGACCGTGTTGCCGTCGAGCGTGTGCGCGAAGAAGTCGAGAAGATGCTGCTGGACGATGCGCCTTCGCGTTATTTTGCATTGATGAGAGACTGGGAACTGTTGAAAGTATGGCTGCCCGAAGTGGATGCTCTTGCGGAGATGACGCCGGAGCCGGGAACACACCATAAAGATGTATTCGAGCACACATTAAAAGTTCTTGATACAGCCGCCGCCACCGGCCCGCGCGACGCAGCTTTCCGTTTCGCCGCTCTGCTGCATGACATCGGTAAGGTTGAAACCCGCAGGCTCGAAAACGGCGAATATTCCTTCCACGGCCATGAGAAGAAGGGTGCGGAGCAGGCCCGTGTTGTCTGCGAACGAATGCGCTGGAGCAATGTCGACCGCGATCACATTGTCTCCGTGATTGCAAAACACTCGAGGGTAGCTGAATACAGCAACGAATGGACCGACTCGGCGGTGCGGCGCGCTGTCCACGATATGGGCCGCTATTTCGATGAACTTATCGCGCTTGCGCGTGCGGACATCACCAGTTCGGACCGCCTGAAAGTAGCCGAACGGCTCGCATCGGTCGACAGGTTTCTCGAGCGTGTGGACGGCATCGAGCGTGAAGTCGTGTTGAACCCCAGGCCGCCTCTGGACGGATATGAGATCATGCAGTTGCTTGGCGTGACTCCCGGACCGGTTGTGGGACACGTGACAAATTTTCTCAAAGACATGATAATATCAGGCGAACTCGAATCCGGCGACGCAGACACCGCGCGCCGCGTTATTCTTGATCGCGAGTGGAACATAAATGGTCAGTAAAACGAATCTTCGGAAAACAACTTTCATCCTTGCCGCGGCTTCACTTGCTGTCTTCATCCTTGCTGCCGTTTGGACACGTTATCTCTACGAGATGCACAGGGGCCACATAATCGACATGTACCTTTCGCACCAGGAAGAGCTTGTGTTGCGTGTGGCTGCGATGTGTGACAAGAAACTTGCGGAAACTGCAGCAAGGATGGACCGCATCGCATCTTCAATCATGATGGAAGAAGGAATGTCGGAGGATGAACTGGCGACCATGCTGAGCGACAGGCTTGCCGCCCTTTCAAAAAGCAACATAAAAGGACTTGTTCTTTTCGGCGAAAGCGGGCCGCCCATGGCTGAAGCTCATCCCGGTCTGCCCCAAGACTGGCCGGCGGCGAAACTATGGGAGTTTATTAACTCTACACGCGGCGAACTACACGAGCAGGCAGATATGTCGCAGGTGTTCTCTATTCCCGGCCCCGATCAGGATTCACCCGATTTCGCATATTCCTTCATTGCAGTGCCTGTGACATTTAAGAGAGTGGTCGGGAAAAAAGTCGTGGTCACCCGTCCGCCTCCCGCGCTTTCCACGAATAATGATGAGGGTAAAAAAGAATCCGATGCTGTCGTCAACGACGAAATCAATAAGGGTGACGGCGGCAAACAGGATGTTCCTGGAGATAAAAGCAAAACGGCAGCGGCTGCGCCTGACAATAAAAGTAAAAAAGAATCAGGCGGCGAAGAGAAGACAATACCGGGCAAAGCGACGGTCGCTGGAAAAGGCACGGACATCGCCTGCGTAGATGCGCATCCTGCTGAAAATACCAATAATGAAACCGATGCGGCTGATTCCGAACCGGCTGCACCACCTGACCGAGTGGTGATAAAGAGAGAATCAATTGTCGAAAACGGTTTTCTTGTAGCGCTGACAGACCTTCGGGAATTCGGACAAGCCGCGCAGATGCCGGACCGAAAAGGGTATGATTCTCTGTTATTCATGTTGTCGGATAACGGGTTGCTTCTTTCACATCCCGACCCCAACTTTATCGGCGCGGATTCAACAGCAGCTTTCAGCCTGTCACATTATGTGGATTTTGATAAACTTATACAAAAGATGAAGAAAGGCGAAATCGGAGACGGTGTTTATTATTCGCCCGACACGAAAACCGGTTCGATAGACACAAAATGGATGCTGGCTTACGCGCCGATAGAATTCGGTGGCCGTGTATGGTCTGTGGGAGCGGCGTTCGAGATAAAGAGTACACCTTTCCTCGCGGGGCTGGCTGCGAAGTATTCATTCTCGGCACTGTTTCTTCTTGTTGTTCTGGTGGCGGCCAATCTTATTATTGCGCGTGAAAAAAGGCGGTTGCTGGATACAGACCGAAAAGCTGTCAAACTCGGCGATACGGCCGCTCTCAACGAAATACTCACTTCAGTAAACAGCGAGTTGACCGAGGAGAAGCGAAAACTCGAAGTTCGCACAGAAGAGTTTCACTCGATAATAAAGGAGCGGGAAGCCGACATTGAAAAGATGGATATGCTTTTCGAGAAATTTGTCGCGTCTGTCAATTCTCCATCAAGAAAACAGCGCAACATCGTCGTTGAAGTGCGCAATTACTTGAAAATACTCCGGCGGCCTATCGAAAGCAGGTTCCACAAAAAGAAATAAAGTGTTACACGTTTTTATATTTATACGATGGCTATCATAAAAGTATCTTACGGCTGAAATGTTACGCCGGATGGTAAAGAAATGCTGAAAAGAGATCGGTGAAAGCTGGAGCTTCCAGTTACAGTCGTTTTAAATGTAGACCTTGGGAACGATGAAACTCTGTGTGCCGCGGTCAAACCGCATTTGTTTGGGCACGAAAATGCGGCCTGTTTGGTTCCGGCTTTGCCGGGTTAGAGAACAAACCGCGCTTATAGCGGAAAGCAGGCCGGGAGAAAAACCGAATGATAAAAATCTGGTTCGTCGCAACAGATGGTGAGCAGTCCGGCCCCCTGTCTGTGCCGGAGGTCAAGGAACTGCGTATGCAGGGCAGGGTGACCGAAGCAACATACGTGTGGCGCGAAGGCATGGACAACTGGATGCCGATTGGATCGGTGGGTGAACTCGGCTGGATAGTCTCGGTTGAGATTACGGATGCACCGGCGCTCCCCGTCGGGAAACCGGTTCATAGCAGTCCGGCAGCGGCGGACAGGCAAGATGTCGAAGCGGCAACAACGATACAGGTCGACTGTAAAAAGAGGCCGCAGGTGTCTCTGTCAGACGGTTTCGGCTCATCGCACGATATCGTCAAACTGAAGAAACCCGGCGGCAACAGAATATCCCTGATTGCAGCATCTGTTGTCGCCGTGCTTGTCATTGCATCGCTGCTTTTGAAACCTGTGATTTTCAAAAGTGGACCGGATAATATCAGTGCGTTTGATAAAAACGGAAACGACCTTATGAAATGTGTCAGGAGATGTGTCGCCGATACGGGAAACGATACAGCCAAAGGCTACGAAAAATGCCGTCATACCTGCGAGACAAAATCAACCGCGAGGTCCACGACACAACGCGCCGGAATCAACACCATAAAGAATAATACGACAGGTAAAAAGAACGCGGATGTCGGTTTCCCTGACATGTATGTCGGCGGAAAACTTGAATGGGAAGGTACTGTTGTAAGATTGTTTGGAAATAGCGCAGATGTCGCTCCGGCGGAAATCGATTGTGGGGCAAGCGTTGTCCGCGCCGCGTGGGATGAAAAACTTCTCCTTGTCGAAATAAAAAACACATCGAACAGCAACAGGCAACATATAATGAGGTACTATGCGGACTACGATCATTACCGCGATGTGCCGGCCCCCGAGCAGAAATAAAACTACTTTTTACGTCTTTCCTTTGATTCTCCGGAGTTTTCGACATCAGCACGACGACGAGTAATTTTCAGGTCGGTTGACTATAATAATAAGAGCCAATTGCAAAATTATGTTCGTCCGAGGGTTTCGTTATAAGACAGCATGACAATATGATTGTAACAGGAGGGTTCAAACAATGAGTTCTTTAAAAATAACATTTCTTATGGGAGTCATGTTCGGTTTCTTCATGCTGGTCGGCGCGGTGATCGGTGGTCAATCGGGTGTGATAATGGCGTTTGCGATTGCGCTTGTTATGAATGTCGGAATGTACTGGTTCAGTGACAGCATAGTGCTTTCGATGTATAAGGCGCAGGAGCTGACTCAAGACCAGGCACCGCAGGTACACAGGCTGGTGCGGAAAATATCAGCGGCGGCGGGCATCCCGAAGCCGAGACTGTATCTTGTGCCGATGCCTGTGCCGAATGCATTCGCAACGGGACGTGATCCGAATCATGCAGTGGTTGCCGTGACGCGGGGATTGCTGGAGA
Source organism: bacterium (assembly GCA_024278215.1). Lineage (GTDB taxonomy): Bacteria > UBP15 > UBA6099 > UBA6099 > JAJRTR01 > JAJRTR01. Next base: position 17,940 of record JAJRTR010000202.1, on the reverse strand, counting down.
TGCTGGATGAGAAAGAGATCGAAGGTGTGCTGGCCCATGAGATGGGACACATCGTGGGGCGCGACACACTGATCTCCTGTCTCGCGGCGGCGATGGCGGGCGCTATAATGATGCTTGCAACCTGGGCGCGCTGGGCGGCGATTTTCGGCGGGTTCGGCAGGGGTGGGCGAAACAACAATATCCTGGAACTTCTTTTCTTGGCCATACTTTCGCCCATCTGCGCCATGATGATCCAGATGGCAATATCGAGGGCCGCCGAGTTCCGGGCGGATGCTACATCCGCGAAACTTACGAAAAATCCGGATGGACTCGCACGTGCGCTTCGCAAACTCGACATGGTCGCACATCGACACCCTGTAGCAGGTGGGAACATTGCCACAGCTCACCTTTTTATCGTTAACCCGTTCAAGAGCGGCGGCATAACAGGCCTTTTTTCGACACATCCGCCCACCGCCGAGCGCATCGCACGACTCGAAAATATGGTTGTTTGATTATTATTACTACACCTGTGCATTTTTCAATATATTGTGAGAATTTTGGGAACATGACTGAAATTTGACCTTTAATTCCGGATCGTGTTCCCAGTGAATTCTACTACTGCCAGGTCAGGCTTGTAATGTCGCTGGAAGGTGTAGACAAGGGCGGGGGCACCGTACACCGCCTGAATATATTTCTCGCGAAAACGGTTATTACAGGCACAAGTTGAGGCGGGGTACGGTGTCCCCGCACCACACTTTTATACTTTTCACACTACCCCACCTTACATCTTTTCTTTGTTGACATGGCACTGCCTTTTATAAAAACGCACAAGTTCAGATTATTACTGTGTGGTTGCTATGATGTAAACGGAACTGAAAAAATCAGAAAACGCCTTCGCGGCGCTCGGCCAGGACCTGTTCATAGAGATTAGTAAGTTCGGTGTCTGTGTGGAAGCCGATGACACGCCCGTTTTTAAAGTCCACGTAGCGCTCGAAAATAAGGAGCCCGTACAGCGGGTCGCCGTAATACCATCGCTCGACCTCGACTGACCCCTTCACCATGTACTCGACCTTCAGGGGAGCGCCCCAGGCGGAAACAACAGCTTCGTTGGTCATGTTCAAGTCGAGAGGTTCGTATGGCAGGTCAGCGGCGGCGGCAGGGGGGCGTTCGCCGCCTCGATCCGGAGTAGCTGCGAGATCATCTTGTTCGGTTGCCGATGTTCTTTGTCGAGCGGCGTCACTTATGTCGGATACTTCCGCGAGTGCGTCTGAAGATACTGAGGCGACCTTACTGCCGGATTCGCAGTTTATGTATAACTCACGAACACTATTCCTGGGTAGTTGCGCTTCTTTTCTCCTGACCTTCTTGCGTTCGATGTATTTGACTCGTCTCTCTCCGGTGCCCACGCACACCTCCACCTCGCCGACTTCCACATCTACCATCATATTCGGGTATACCCACGACTGATACGCGAGAAAAACAAAGATGGCGATAAGCAGACCGACAACAATGAGCCCCGGACCGCTTGTGTTTTGCGTGGGTTTTGCGGGTTTTTCTTTGTTTATATGAAGCTGGGCGACAAGCGCTTTGCCGCATGCCGGACACTGCCACTCCGTCACGCCGACCTCACGCCCGCAATACCTGCATGTCCTTTTCGCCTCAGCCATAGTACACTTCTCTTTGCGTTTACAACCTTACACTATATATTACGGCATAATTCAGAAAATATTAACAATCTACAGGATAGATTCGTTCCCACCGCAACTTTTCATGTCTGTTGCGAGCACTTTGGCCAGGGTCTGAAATGAATCCGTCATGCAGAAAACCGTCCACAGGGTCGTGTCAACTTTGTGTTGACATTGTACTTGCATGGCGGGGTCACCGTATCCCACGCTACACTTTTTCTGTTTCTTCTACTACATTACCCGTGATACGGATTAGTAAAATACAATACAAAAAAGTCCGGGGTTGCCCCCGGGCTTATTTGAATATCAAGTAGTTCTGTGAAAAGTCAATCGTCGAAAAAATCGTCGTCATCGTCGTCGTCATCTTTGTTCAACATTGCGGAGATGGTGTCGCCTGCGTCGACGACGGCGTTTGTAAGTTTCTTGATCAGGTCGCCGGAATTTTCGGCAATGTCTCTGCGCTTTTCGAGCACTTTGTCGATAATGTCTTCCACTTTTTCGTTGTCCGCGATATCCTTGATGATCTCGCCGGCCTTTTCTCCGAATTCGTCGAATACTTCGTTTACCTTGTCAACGGTCTCCTCGACAAGGTCCTTGATCCTGTCTGAATAGTTTTCTTCGCTCATCTTCTATCTTCCTCCCTTAAATTTGTGCTTTATTATTGATACAGACATGTGAAAGACTGCCTGTGAAAGCTACCCGTTACATTATGTTTCGTCGACTTGTTTTTCTTGCGGAATATTCACTTTCACGCCGACTTCCCTCAGGGCCGCTTTATCCACTGTGGAGGGCGCGCCGGTCATGAGGCATGTGCCGGTCGAGGTTTTCGGGAACGGAATGACTTCCCTGATGGAAGACTCGCCGCACATAATGGCAAGCAGGCGGTCGAGTCCGAGCGCGATGCCGCCGTGGGGCGGTGCGCCGTACTGGAACGCTTCGAGCAGGAACCCGAACCTCTCCTGCGCTGTTTCCTCGTCGATGCCGATCACGTCGAACACTTTCTGTTGCAGACCGGTGTTGTGAATCCTGATGCTGCCGCTTCCGAGTTCGACGCCGTTGAGCACGAGGTCGTAGAGACGACCGTAGACTTTTGCCGGATCATAATCGTCGCTGTCCGGGTCCACGAGGTGTTTCATGTCCCGGTCGCGCGGCATCGAGAATATGTGGTGCATGGGAGCCCATCGTTTCTCGGTCGGGTCCCACTCGAAGAGCGGGAAGTCGGTGACCCATGCGAACGCGAACTCCTCGAGTGGTTTCATTTCCATGCGGCGTGCGATTTCGAGCCGCACGGCCGCGAGTATCGGGCATATATCCGCTGCTCTGCCCGCGACGAAAGTGAGCAGGTCGCCGGGTTGCGCCCCGAACTCTCTTATGAAGCCCTGTTGTTTTTCCTTGTTGAAAAACTTCACGATATTGGACTGAAGTCCTTCTTCGTTGACCTTCATCCATGCGAGTCCGGTCGAACCGAGTTTTTGTGAATATGTGATAAGATCGTCTATCTTCTTTCGTGTCATAGCCGCGCCGCCGGGTACCCTGATGCCCCTGATGCGACCGCCCGAGGCGATAACTTTCTCGAATACTTTGAAGTCGGAGCCGCGGACGACTTCCGTCACGTCGGTTACTTCGAGATCGTAGCGCAGGTCCGGTTTGTCGCAACCGTATTTGAGCATAGCTTCTTCGTAGGTCATGCGTCTGAAAGGTGGCTCGATGTCGATATCCAGACCTTCCTTGAACATTTTTTTCATGAGTTCTTCGATCAGGCTGAAGATGTCTTCTTCGTCGGGGAAGCTCATTTCGAGGTCGATCTGAGTGTGCTCCGGCTGCCGGTCGGCGCGCAGGTCTTCGTCGCGGTATGCCTTCACCACCTGAAAATATTTGTCGTAGCAGCAGGCCATCAGAATCTGCTTGAAGAGTTGAGGCGACTGCGGAAGCGCATAGAACGAGCCCTTGCTCAGGCGGCTCGGCACGAGGAAGTCGCGGGCACCTTCGGGCGTGGATTTCGTCAGCACCGGGGTCTCGATCTCGAGAAAATCTTTGCCCGAGAAGTAGTCGCGCACTACCTTGTTCATTTTGCTGCGAAATATGAGGTTTTTCTGCATCCGCTCGCGGCGCAGGTCGAGGAACCTGTATCGCAGGCGCACTCTTTCGTCCTCGTCGCCTTCTTCATTCACCGCGATGGGAAGACTCTTGCAGACATTGAGTACTTTTACCTCGCCGACAAGAACCTCGATCATGCCTGTGGGCAGTTTAGGGTTGGCCATGCCCTCCGGCCTGTTGCGGACATTGCCTTTTATCGCAATAACGTACTCGTTTCTAAGCGAGTCGCCTATATCAAAAATGTCGGGATAATCACTCGGGTCGAATACAATCTGGGTGAGTCCGTAGCGGTCCCGGAGGTCTATGAATATTACGCCCCCGTGATCGCGATACCGGTTGACCCAGCCCATCAGGCACACCTTCGCGCCTACGTTGCCTTCGCGTAATTCCCCGCAATTATGTGTTCTTTTCCAGTCGCCCTGCGGAACAACCTGCACGTTAATTTCCTCCAAGCAAGTAAATTACTACATATAAACCAGAGTAATATAATAGTCGTTTTCCGATCTACTTTCAATATTGCAAGTGCATATAGCATGTACTGCATAAGTCACCTGCGCGGGTTGGCCGACATATTTCACAAGCGCGGCGCCAAAATCGCGATAACACTTGTTCCACGTCCGTTGCGGCGGCTGTGAGATATGCGGATACACGCAGCTGTTTATGGATAGGTAGCCGCGGGATTTCAGTTCAGAGGCAGATTTTCGGGATTGGAGAGTATTTTCCGGATCTCGTCGAGCGCTTCCTGCTGCGGGTCCGGAGTGATGCTGATATTCGGTTTTGTTTTTTTGTGCTGTCTTGTGGACGGTGCTGATGGAAGTTCGTCGGGGCGAAGGTTTGTCCAGTTCGACGGCGGTAGCGGAAGTGGCGATTGTTGTCTTGTGGGTATGACAGTTCGCTGGGGTTGTTTTTCCGGCACTTTCTGGATGTTGCTGATCTCGCCGCGAGTAACTTCGTAGCCTGTGGGAACAGCCTGTTTGATGCGGAGAATGGCTTTGTCGCCGAGTTCGTTGATGAGTTCGACGCGGTTTTGCGAGATGTAGTGAACTCTGAAGCCGAGTACGTAGTCGCCGACGCGAACGATTTCACCGTTGATGATGGCCATGCCTGTACCGTCGTCCTGTATTGAAACGGCGGTAAGCTTCATATTGGCGGGGCTCTCGAGTATCATGGGCGGCAGCGGCTCGATGGCGGGTATATCGAGAAGCGTCTCATCGGGTTCCGGAATATCGTAGAAAGGCGCGAAGGGATCACTACGGCCATACCTGTCGTTGAGGAGTTCGAAGTCGGAGAATCCGGCTGCGTCATAAGCGCCCTGCCGGCGGCGTGACCTGCTGTTTGTCTTTTTGCGATTTTTCTGCTGCCCGGAAGCCTGTTGTCCGGCGTTGTTGGGTTGTTGTTCCTGTGGAGCGGCGGCGAACTGTTGCATGAGCGGATTAGGCGGGGGTCTCATTGCGCCGGATTTCATTTTGTTGCGACGTGGGTCGGTAGACCATGCTATTAGTATCATCACGATCAGTATTATAGCGATAATCCATGAATTTCTGCTTATTCCCACGTCTTATTGCTCCTCGGCAAAATACAATTGAAAATCCGCCATCACTTTAATTTTACCCGTGAGGTCTTCCGACCGCAATTCGACTTTTGTCAGCTTGAGCATTCTGCGCATCGCCTTGATCTGGAAAAGGAAGTTGGATGCAGAAGCGTAAGAAGCGTCAAAAACCACCAGAAGCGGCAGGGCTTTCATTTCATAGATCTGGTTTCGTCTGCCCATTTTTATGTATACGGGCGACGATTCGCCTTCTTCTATCCTGATATTTTTTCCACCGGATTTCTCGACAACCTGCTCGAGCAGTTCGATGAGAACCGGTATTTCCGACGAATAGAGGGTTTTGTTGTCGAAAGAAGCAAGGGTTTCGAGCTTTTCGGGAGGCAGGAATTCGTTTATTTTACCCGGGTTTTTGATTCTTGCCAGTTGCGCCTCCTGGAGGCGTATCAGTTTTGATGTTTTTTCATTTTTTTGTTTGAGCGCATGGACATTTTTTGTTTTCGGATCGAGATAAAGGAAAAAGAGGCTTGCTGCTGCAACGGCTATGATCAGCACGGCGGCGATGATCCGCTGGGGCATAGTCATTTTCGAGTAGAGCGCGATCATTTCTGTTCCTTATTCCATTGACCCGGTATATTTGCAGTGTATCACGAAATTGACCATTGGCTTGTCGTAGACGGGCACGGCGTTGCGCGGGCCAAGTTCGACATCTGCAAAGTTCGGCGAATTCCGCAGCGAAGAAACAAAATAGAATATCGACGGGTTCGAGTCGGCGATGCCCATGAACTCGATGCTGTTGGGCGGTTCCATCGAAAGGCTGGTAAGCTGCACGTTTTTGGGAATCACCTGTTTTATGCTTTCGAGCATGGGAGACCAGTTGTCGGTGAGCGGCACGTTGATAGCAAGAGGGTTGAGCCGCATGGCGGTTTCCTGCTGTTTTTTCAGTTTTGTAAGCTTTGCTTCGTTGCCCTGTAGGTCCATTTTCAGGGTGGTTTGCTCGTTTACTGCGGCTCTTTCCTGCGCGGGCAGGATGAATTCGCCCGGAATCATGAATCCCAATAAAATGATGCCGAGGATCACAGCGAGCCATTTTATGTGTTGTCTGAGATTTTTGCCTTCTGCGATCTCCGCGGGCATGAGGTCGACCTGGAAGGGGAGGAAATAGAGTTCCTGGCCCCTTAGAGACAACCCGATGGAGGTGATAAAACTTGTGTCCACCTGTTCCATAATGTCGGGCGGGAAATCGTCCATGTTGACTTTTATGTTCGAGAACGGCGCGTGTGCTTCGACGGGGATGTCGTCGATGGATTCCTGGATTGCATTATACGCTTCTGTGCTGCCCGTGCCGCCAAGGCTCAGCACAACTCGCGATATGGGTTCGTGACCTATTGATTCGGATTGGTAATACTGCATAGAAAGCAGTGTTTCGGCGATAATCCTGTCAAGGAAACCGTTGCTTGCCGACGTGAACCGTTCAGGATCGAACTTGATGGTTCTCGTATAGCGCATGATGTCGCGATGGAAGATGTTGAGCGAAGCGCCGTGATGGTCGAAGATCACGGTCATCGTGTTGCCTTGCGACAGGTGCTGTGTGCTGTTGCGGAGCTCGCGCAGAATCGAGAAAATGCTGAAATCAAGAGCTACCAGCTCGAGTTTTGCCTGTTTGAAAGCCTCGTTGAAGGAATTACAAATATTTTTTTGCGCTACCACAAGCAGCACGTTGACTTTGCGGCGGTCGTATTCGTCGAATTCTTCGAGTGGATAATAGAAAACTACTTTGTCCTGTTCGCTGAATATGACGTAGCGGTTGACTTCGTTTTCGATGAGCTTGCTGAGGCGGTCCTGGGGCATCGAAGGCAGGGTGATGATCCGGCTCACTACACCCTTGCCCCGAACAGCCGCCACCACCCGGTTCGACTCGAATCGGCGCTCGCGGAACAATGATCTGAGCGCTTTCGCAACCGCCGCGGTGTCGACGATCAGTCCATCGACCACCGCTCCTTCGGGGGTCGCCTTCAGGCCGATGTTGCGCAGATAGTAGTCTTCGCCGACCCGCTCGATCTCCGTCGCTCGAATATAGTCGGGCGCTACGTCCACACCCACGACACTTTCTGTTTTGAGCAGTCTATCCAAATTTCCTCTTTACAAAACCAACTCTGTGTTTAGAGTCGTTCACACCTGAATTGTAACAGACCTCTTAGTGTGCATATTACCTGCTTTTATGTCATTTTCAACGCTGCGTATCCTAGCTGCTCTTCCAATAAACAGCAGACAGCCGTATGCAAAGCCTTCTTCGCTCGGCCTGTCTAAAGCCAACATTTCTTTTCCGTCGTTTTTCCGGAATTTTTCGAAATGTCTGTCTGTATCCGGTCATAACGCAACCGGCTGTCCTCTCCAACACATACAGATAAATTATAATTTTACCAATAAAAAACTGTCAACATCATGCTGCAGTATCACTAAATAATATCGTGTTTCACGCCGTTTTTTTTACAACGCCGAAAATCCGATCTTTACGTGCTGAAATTCAAAGCCATAATATTGTCTTACATTATTATGAAAAACACAACACCGCCGACTTTTGTTCCCTTATCGGTAATCTTAATAAACCTGTTCTTTGCGGGAGAAATCGTACTGAACCAAAAGCGGGGGGCGGGGGTTTTATCGTTCCGGGGCTCAGACCCGTAACGCAACGACTGGATGCTCTGTGTTCGCCTTCATTATCTGCATCTGCTAAGCGACAACATGTCGTCGCTTACGGCGCGATAAATGCCTAATGTTTCATTCCGTCGAACAATCCTTTAATCAGGTGGATAAACCTGTCGCCGCTTTTGTCTTTCGGCGGTACACCTTTGGGCAATCCCCTGTTTCTTTCTTCGAGGAAGTCTTTATACGACCAGCCGCGGCACTGATCGAGATTATATTCTTCGACAGCTTCCCTCAGTTCTTCAGCGGCAACCGGATCGATATATAGCTTTGTGGCGCCGTCTTCATGCAGAAGCACAGCGGGCGGCATGCTGAACCTGTCGGCGTCTGTCGCTGTCTGCGCCGGCGGCTCGTCGCCCATGTATGGTGCCCACATCATATTTATGCGTACTCGACGGTTGTTATACGACGGCGCGACCGATTTGAGTTGCGCGCCCACCAGTGTCGTGATATACGCCGCGAGATTGAAGCCGTCGTTCAGGTGTGTGAACTGTTCGCCGTGATACGTGCCGAACGGGTTCAGGAACACATGCTGCCTGCCACCGCGCTCGCGCAGCCGCATCGGGCAGTATGCTGCCGAGGAGTTCACTACCGCGTCGCAGCTCAGGAGGAATCCCCTGTCAGCGTTCGAGACGGCGACCCAGCCGTCGGTTATGTGGTTGTTACATGCGTCCACATTCCTGTTGCCCCTGTGTATCTCGCCGTAATTGAATTCGTAGCAATTTGTTTTGTTCATGTAATTGTGTTTCCACACCTTGAGGAAGCTACCCGGCTTGTTGTGGATGCCCGGCGCTATCTGAGCGGGGGCGACCTCGAACCAGTTTGTGTCGAATTCACGTTCCGAGCCGGTTGCCAGTCCTTTCTCGCCGCCTCCGCGCGGCGTGTCGGGGAACCTGACGTCGGCGTCCACAAACACATAAGGAAGTTTATCGAACAGCATTATGTCATACGCTGCTTTGATCGTGTAGTTCTTTCCTTTCGAGAAAATCACGACCTGTGTTTCGAGTCCGAGCCTGCCAAGGCGGCCTTTGGGGCCTGTCTCCACCGTTTTGACTTTATACGTGCGCGGAGAGAATGTTTTTTTGTTTCTGTCGATCCTGTAAAGCGCTGAAAGGGAAAGGAGTTGCTCTGAAGAGAATTCTTTGCCGTCCATCTTCAGTGAATATATTCTGCCGCGGTCGTCGAGTTTCAGGTCGATCCTGCTGTTTGACATGCCGGCTTTTGAAACTTTTATTTCATCTTTCGGAGGCTCGCCCTTTTTCACAGTAAGCGCGAATGAAGCGAGATGTTCGGAAGCGTCGTTAACGAACACGAGCGTACCGGAAACGATATTGCCCGCCTCGTCCATGACCGGATTAAGAATGTCGAAGGCGCACGGCGAGCCGTCGGCGGCAACGAGTTCGAGGTCGGTGGGCCTGCACTTTTTATCGAGCGGACCGAAGTGTACGCGGGCGAGTATGTTCGCCCGCGATGTTGCGGCCGGCGCGTTGTTGTATTTCGGCTGGTTCAGTATCGAGAAGGCGAACAGCAGCGGATCGGCATCCGGCACGGCGTCCCCGTTCAGCAACCCGGCGGCATCTTCGGCTTGTCGCATCGCTTTCTCGAAGGCATTTCGCGCGTAATGGAAACCCGCTTGCGCGCGTTCCGAGTGGACGGCGGGCGCGTGCATGCCGAAGTGAGTTGTCGAAAGGAGCCGCAGTTTGTTCTCGAAATACGAGTCGGGCGAATCGTACAGTTCTTCTTGCGCAGCAGCCCGCCGGTCGTCCGCCACATCCGCTTTTTCCGTGGCGAATTCCGCGATGCCAGCCAGGCGGCGCGCGCGTTCAGCGATGCGCCACAGGCGATGGTTCTCTTCTTTTTCCGTCCAGCTGTTATAGCCGGTGTAGGAGCCGTCGGCGAGGTCCTGCGACACGGTCAGGTCTCCGACTGGCGCATTATCTCTTATATAATCGCCGAGTGTGGCGAATTCCACGTAATCCAGCTTGTTAACCGTCTCGATAAATTCGGACAGGCCGCGCGTGTTCGGAATCTTTTTCAGAACGCCGGGCAGCGGCAGTCCGTTCCAGATATCGGCGTCGGCGTCCATGTTTATATAGATGAGCGCGTTGCCGTCGAGTTCACCTTTTTCCTGACGGCGATGGAGCTCTCTGGCCCATTTTGAGATCGAGCCGTGGTTGAGAGTATCGCCCTGGTTGTACATGGGGATCATCAACAAGCGCGCGTCGGACTCGGTGGAGTTGAACCATAGGGGATTGTACATTTCAGTGGGAGTGAGTCTGCGGACGAAGTTGCGTATGGAGTCGAAGGGGATGCTGCTGTAGTAGAGGGCGATAGCGTCGATGCCGAATTCCTTCATCAACTCGATGCCGCCCTGCGTGAACATGGTTTCCTGTGTGCGAATCACAGGTGAGTAGTTGCCGAAAAGGTCTTTTATTCCGGAGCCGGCATCGTTGGAGATAGTGCGGGCGAGTGTTTCCCTGAACTCGTGTTCGGTCATGCCGCCGTACAAGCCGTTGTTCCAGGCGTCGAGGATTACTTCGTCGGGGCCGTCAATGACGCGCTTTTGAATCCGCTGAAGAAGTTCGGGCGCGAACATGGGCATGCAGTGTTCGAGGCTCCAGTAATTGTCGAAGTCCCATGTGCCCCGCGCTTCGAGGCCGCTTTCATTGGCGGTGTCGAGTGTGTCGAGGATGCCCTCGATGACCTGCGAATCGAGCCCGAAGCCGGTGCGATCGTTTCGGTCGCCACGCCAGGAGTGATTATAATTGACGTGGAATCCGGCAGCTATATAGACCTTGTTTTCCGCCATAATGAACATCCAATCCGGTTAAAAAGCATCTGTAGTGGAGATTCTTTTCACAGACTTTTGCAAGCGGCGCAGGTCATCTGATCTCAAGAGAATGGCCGCCCGGCACGAAATTCATGAAGCGCGATATGTCTTTGGTTTCCAGTTCGATCGGCATGGCGCTCGTCCCGATGGCCGTGCCGAAAACGATTCTTATGACATCATAATCGTGCTTGTCGAAAACAGATTGTTTTATTCGCATATACAGCGTATTGCGCCGTGAATAATACCTCGCGTCCGCCGCGTAAATCTCACTCAGGTTTTTATCGACATCAAGGAGTCCGATGATCGGGAAGCCGATAAATTGCGCGTGCTGGGAATGGATCAGAACGTAATCGGGTTTTGGCCCCATGCCGCCCGGGCTGTCCGGGAAGAAAAAGCCGACCGAGTAAACATTGACATTGAACGGAGTGATGGTGCCTGCCGCTATGTCGCCTTCGACAACAGTCTTAAAGTACAGAAGCTCGCCGTCGTATCCCAGAGAAAGAGACAGCATGTCCAGATCGTCGGGGACTATCCTGTAGATTTTATTTTCGTCGTCGATGGAAACGACATATCCTTCATCCTTATCAGCAGCCCACTCTATGTCTGTCTCGGGGACTTCCACATAGTAGTTTCCCGCGTCGTCTTCGGCCAGAAAGAAATAGCGAAACGTACCGGCGTTTTGCATAGGCGGGACTGTAGCCGACCATGATTTTCCTTCACCTGCTTGATCTTCCATATCCATATCGAGCCATGTTTCTCCTTCATCGTATGAATAATTGAGGGTGACCGTCATTGTTTCCGAATCCGTGTTTACCGGGTTGTTTCGTATTTCGGCAGTGATCGTGATCTCGTCGCCGGGGGCCGGTTCGGCAGGCGAGATGGCCAGGTTATAAAGCATCGGCGGCTCGTTCTGGTCGAGATAAGTCTGAATCGTCGCCCCGAGTTCGTCTTCCAGATAGTAAAGCGTGAACTTATCGCTGAGCACATTCCCCAGCCGCTCGTTATTTTTGTAGCGGGCTGCCGACCCGGTGGCCCGACTTATCGTTACTGCCGCGAATACAAACAACGCAACTATTACAAAACCATATTTTTTCATTTTTCGACGCTCCCGTTTTTAGTGATGATTCCAAATTATATCATACAATTATTTTCAGGGTGGGGCAATTGTGGGAAGATGAAATCGGCGGCATCCGGATTTCTTTGTTAGGCATCCGGGGTAGTGTCGTGTCAACTTTGTGTCGATGTATGCAGGGCGGGCGGGACCTCTGTATCACGCTCGAGCACATATTGCGCGAAAACTGTTTGTGCGGACACAGGTTGAGGCGGGGTGCGGCGATCACGCCCTACACTTTTCCGTGCTGCGCAACCTCTTCCGGGCGCAAGTCCCGGACAAGGTGTATATCCTCACTTGCACTCGGGTGGCGGCCAGCCGTCTTCGGCTACCATCGCGCCGGGCGCGTTCCTGTTTATTTTGGATTTATCCACTACTTTCCCCCAGTATTTTTTCATGATTGCGAGATCAAGTGCGTTGATGTTTCCGTCCAAGTTGACATCGGCCCATGTTCGGTAGCATGGGGCACCGTTGACCTTTCCCCATGTGGGTTTCATCTTTGCAAGATCGAGTGCATCAACTTTGCCGTCGCCATTGAAGTTGCCGATGTCGCCAGTGAAGCCGCCGTCGCTGGAGTCCGGGGGCAGTGTGGGCGGCGTTCCCGCCATTGTTACAGTACCGGCGGAGGTGTCGATTTCCATCGGGTCCGTAAGGGCCATGCCGCAGAAACCGTCACTTTCAGCGTCGTTGTCGCACATATTTTCAATGGCGGGATCATAGTTGTCGATGCGCAATCTTATAACATACTCCGTGCCGGTCTGGATATACGAGTCTTTGACTTGGAATTCGACTGTGCCGCCGGCGTTTGTGACTCCTGTTTTGATGGGAGCGCCGTAGTCACTGCCGGTCGAGCCCGGTCCGCTGGAGGTTACGGGCACGATTTCCACTTTTATGCCGCTAATGGGAACGTCGCATTTTCTCATTATGCCGTTGGACCTGCATGAGCCGCCGGTCGCCGCTTCGCCGGTGACTTTGCAGGCGGTCGCGTCGCCGATGTCGGCTCCCGTGCAGGGTTCGACAAGCATCTTTGTTACTGGATTTGTAAGTGAAACAGTGGTCTTGCAGGCAAGGGGATTGATAAAACATTTGTCCAGCGTTGCAATATCAACGGTATTGCTCGTTAGAGACGCTAACGATTCTATTCCGTTGTCGTCGACATAAGTGACACCGATGTAGTAGTCGGTTGTTTCGATCACTGGAATACTGTTTTTCATCCATTCGCTGCCGTCTGTACAGGCATGGCTGCCGGTGTAGCCTGTCTCGACCTTGAGTTCACAGCAGGAGGAAGCGTCCTTGCCGTTGCAATCCGTTTTGCAGGCATAGATGTTGTAGCCCTGCCCGCCGGCATCGTAGTCGATGGAATCCGTCCAGCAGGCCTTCGCACCGTAGTTAGGTGATACGGAAACCTGCCAGGCGGTTGTCGCGTCAGGCGCCACGGGTCTGTCCGAAGGAGTGCTGTATTTGCAGTTTGCGTAGCTGGAACTTTCATATACGGCGCTTTCGTTTCCGGCCGCATCGATTGCTGTTACGCAGTATGTGTAGTTGTCGCCGGTTGTGACATTGTAGTCTTGAAGTGTAGTGTCGATGATGCCCGCGCCTTCCGGCAGCAGAGAGTAGGAGTCTGTCGCGGTGCAGTTGTCGAGCGTGTCGCCGCATCTGTATAAGTTGTATGTAAGCGTGTCTTTGTCCGTCTGGCCGATCCAGCCCAGTGTGAAGGTGTAGTCGTCGCAGGTTATCGGTTCCATCTCCGGCTTGCCCGGCGGCTCTGTGTCCGAGGGTGTGCATGCTCCTATCCGGCTGGATGTCAATGTGTCGGTCTTGAATCTTCCGGCGGCGTCAAAGGAGTAAACGGTGTAGCAGTACATAGTCCCGTTTGTGAGGCCGGTTCCGCCGTTGTCGTCGGTAGCGTCGAGCGTGTCTTCGAGTTGCTGTGCGGCAGAAATGGTTTTTGCTATTACAGAACCGCCGAGGTCTCCGGGATTACCCAGTGGCGTTGTTGTGCAGTCGTCGCCGATGGCTTCCGTGCGCATTAGATAGTAACCCATTAGTTCTGTCGGTATAGGGTAGCTCGCATTTTCGAATTCGCCTTCGTCGTCGGTTGTCACACGGCTGAAAGAGACTTTGCACGTGCCGCCTTCCGGAAGTGGCGACGCGCTTACCGACACGGGCAGGTCGGGCGGAGACGACGTATCGGATAACGTCAGTGCGAGACATTTTCTGTGGACTTTGGATGTATCGTGGCTGCTGCAATTGGGTTCGCCGCCGTTGCTCGGGCATGTCCCCGCTGTGTCGCAGTTGTCGCAGGCTTCCACCCAGAAGCAGAATGTTGCATCCGACTGCGGGAAGTTCTCTGTGGAAATCTGTAACGGCTCGTTGGGAGCGATAAGGCTCGTGTTGATTTTTTCGTTATAGCCGCCGGTCAGGTAATCGTCTTTTGTCTGGCAGTCGACCAACTCGCTTGTAGTTACCTCACACTTGTAGACATTGTAGCCGGCGATGTCGTCGTCCGCACCTGGTTCCCAGGAAAGATCGACGCCATAAATGTCGGATTTATAGGTAATACTCATGCTGTCGATTTTTGCGGGTTTTTTTAAATCTTCAGGTGTGCAATAGGCCGAGTCGCCGCCGTCGGGTGCCGGCGCGGACTGGTTGCTGCCGGCATCGAGAGATTTCACCCTGTAGGTGTAGGGGCCGCCGCCGGTCTCGAGATAGTCGGATTTGTCCGTGTAGCTGTACTGGTAGCTCGACTGGTTGGATACTGCTCTAAGTGGCCTGGCGTTGATGTTGACCTGGTCGCGGCTGATGAAAAAACCGTTAACTGACGGATCGTCGAGTGTGTTCATCTTCCATGTGCATTCGCAGATGCCCTCGCTTCCGGACGGCGTGGCGCACGACATATCCGTCGGCGCGGCAGACGGCACCCAGTCTTCCACGGTGCAGTAGGTTCTCCCCGCATTCGACATTCTTGTTTCATAGGGGCCGTTTTTGAATACACTGGTAAGATAGAAGTAATGGGTTTTGCCGTCCAGCGATTCGTCGTCTTCGTCGCCCACTCTGTATGTGTAATAGTTGGTGCCAGTGATGTTCGTATCTATCGTGTGTACCAGCGTCGCGGTGTAGGGGTCGTCGATGGTGGTGTGATATATGTTGTATTTGTCGACGAATCCCACGTCGGGAGCCGAATGGATTGTGAGATAGCATTCGTTGTACTCCGGCTCCGAGTCGCTCTGCGCGCAGATGCCGTCCGGGAAAGAAGAGCCGTCCGGATGTCTGCATTCGGCAGGCGACATAACTATAGGCGGGAAGTCATAACATATACAAATATCTCCTTGAATTGTCTGGTTTTCTCTCATCAAATTCATCGCATTGCTGCTGTCCACAAGCCAGAAGGGTATACTGCCGGCGAGGTCTATAGCGCCGGTCTGCACATTAACATACACTTCTTTCGACGCGCCGCCTATAATCGTATCTCCGTTAGGCAGAGCGTTTTTCGCCACGACATTCAACTTGCCGCCTGATGCGCCGGTCCGAAGGGTTGTCTCGCTCAGGCTGCCGACAATAAGTTTGCATCCTAAAAAATCGGGGGTGTTGGGATTGGTGACACATTCGCCGTCCCAGAGCACTTTTATAAGATTGGGGTCGCAACCGGCTGCTTCGGGCAGGTAAGTGACAATAAAAGAATTTTGCATATGCACGTCATAAGGATTCGCGTCGGGTATATCCGGATTGTAAAATGAGATAATATATGCCTCGATCGATCCGCTGTTTGTGCCGGGATCAGGTGGGTTCGCGCCGAGTTGAACCTGTACGGCAACTACGTCATCGGAGGGCATATCGAAAAAGCCCTTTCCCGCACTGACCGAGAATCCGAGTATGTCGTCAATCTCGAGACCGTCTGTCGGGTTGCCGTCGACATCGCATGTGTCGTCTTCAGGGTCATTCACTGTGTAGTCCGAAGAAAAGCATGTCGGTGTTCCGCTTATATACCGGCCGCATCTTTCGTAGCTGTTGGCGACCGTGCAGTTGTCCAGTGCAGGTGTCGAGTAATCCGGGTACCAACTGGAGATTGTTGCCATAGCAACTGTTTTCGTATCGGGTACTTGAGAAACCACATTTCCCGTGCTGTCCGCCGCAATGATGTAGTATATTATTTCAGTGTCATGAGCAGAACCCAACATCGGCACTTCCGCCTTGAATTGGCCTGTATTCTGATCGTAGACCATATCGACGCTTCCGCCTCTTGAAGTGTCTCCGTTGTAGTAGTAGAACAGCTTCGGGTTGCCGGGTTTGTTGCCGCAAACATCCGCGTTTGCGCCGCCCGAAGTGTCGTTTATATTGGGTATGCAGGGCGGGTTCGGAACAATGCGCGGGTCGGGTTCGCCATAGAAATCATTCGTTTCGCACTCGGAAAAGTCACAGTTCGGCGCACAGGCATGTTCGCACACACCGTCACAGCATGGTTCGTATTGTGTCCGGGTTTCGATAGTCGCGTAAACAGTGAAACTTTCCCACCCCTGTATCGCTTGCGAATTATTCACCGATGTTATTTCAGGTGGGTAAGGAGCGCGTGGGACAAAGAAGTTGAATTCCACATCATCGGCTGCTGCCGTCGCGGCGCAAAAAATGAAAAACGCAGCCACAACCATAAAGTATGAAAGTAATCTGTGACATTGTTTCTGTGACATTGTCATCGGTCCCCTCATGTTTTCAGATTTAATTATTCGTGCCCAAACAAAAACGGTTTGAGCACGGCACACGAATCTTGAAAAATCCAGATTCTTTTCGCTCTTCACCATCCACATGCAATGTTACTGAAATGCTTTTTGGGCTCTTCACTGAATCTTGTTCTCGTTCCCAGAGTCCACCTTGGGAACGCATAAAACCGAAAGCGTCGGCGTTTACCATCCATACACAGCAATATTTGTGCCATAATTCGCGATTTTATACATTTACGCGAAATATCGATTTCCCCCTTACAGAAAGCTGTTTTTTGAATTCGCAAAACAGGCTGCCCGGGACGAACAGGCCGAAAACAGGTGCAGGTGTGGCATAAATGCCGCACTTTTGTCGCATTTTTGCCTCATTTTTCCTGCCTGCTCCCTCGTGCCGCCAATGCGGCTCCGGGCAATTGCGGTCGACCTCAACAGAATCAGAATTTGCAATCGGCTCGCTGTCGCGCTACTGTTTTATCCCCGCTCTTGCCGTACACACCCTCTCTTGTGATATAATACACAAACTCCTCGATTCGGTTGCCAATCGGGAATTTATAATATAAGCAATCCGGTATTCTCGAATTTTTTTCAGGTGCATTACGTATAAATCAATAAAGAGCGTTTCGATAACGCGGGGGCGATACAGTCAATGCCCGTCGATTATATTCACAGTGAACCCGGCACGGAGACCGAAAGCGTTTCCGGTCATTACGTCGTGCAGGAAGAACGCAGGCTGGACTACGGCGGCAGGGAACTGCTGGTGGTGTTCGGGTACGCGGTGGTTGACAAGTCGTGCTGCGGAGGCGGAGCGGGTTGCAGGTTCGCGAATGTGCCCGGCTATGTGTTGAAGTGGAAAAACAAGTCCACGCCGGAGGGGACGCCCGTTTCAGAAGTGGAGCCGGTCGAGGACGAAGCCGCGCAGCGCGGCATCGAGCAGCTTATCGACAGCACCGAACTGTATTGCCAGGTGAATTTTTTGTAAGAGCAGAAACAGTGCGTTTTTGAAACTTGCGCAGAATTTCCCGGGGACACGATCCGGTCATGTCCCCGGAGTTCTCATCCGAATTCGCACAAGTTCAGTAGTATTTTACGATTGAAATGCTACGCAGAATGGCAAAAAGAAATGCTGAAAAGAGATCGGTGAAAGCTGGAGCTTCCAGTTACAGGCGTTTCCAAGGTAGACCTTTGGAACGATGAAACTCTGTGTGCAGTGCTCAAACCGCATTTGTTTGGGCACGAAAATGCGGCCTGTTTGGTTCCGGCTTTGCCGGGTT
>JAJRTR010000201.1 GCA_024278215.1 bacterium | reverse complement strand
GTGAAAAAACAAATAGCAAATTATAAGCAATTCAAAAAACTTACCGGCGAATGGATCGACCTATCCGTCGAACTCGCCAAGCTTCGCAAATCAGTAAAAAAGGGGTAAAGTATTATCCAGAACTTGGTACTGTCCAGTTATAAGAATCCGAGAAAATATTCAAATGATGCAAAAGAAGATAGCTTAACGTATATAGGACATCCACGCTATTCTATGCTCTTGTCGGAGACTATTCTTGCTGAAACACAAAATATGTTTTTCAGGTACTATGCCGCTGCGATCAAGGATAAATTCAAACTTCGACTGGTAAATATCTTCCTGGAAAATAAAACCGATTCAGAACCACTGAGAATTTGCGAAAAGATAGGCTGGCAACATTATGACGATGTCCATGCTTTATTTCCCAATGCGGTCTTCATACGAACAATAAGAGACCCCCGCGATGCCATGATATCCAGACATAATAAGTTCCGACTCAATAAAAAGGACGGTGTCTTGAATTTGGCAGGCGTTGATCCAGTGGTAAGTTTTCCTGAAGTCGTGCATGATGAATTCTTAAAAACAACTACAGATAATATCTTCAGGTATGAAGAATTCGTTTCCTCACCCCGGAAAGCTATCACAAATTTATACGGGATGTCCGGATTATCAACTGAAAACGGAGAAGTTGACAACGCACTGGACTATTTGCAAAAACAGGGGAAGAATGTATTCAAAAGTCATGGAACTTCACTGACCGTTAAAAGCACAGTGAACAAATGGAAAACAGAGTTGAGCGAAGAAGACAAAAAAATCATAAAGCCTTTAATTAAAGATTGGCTGATTAGAAACGGTTATGAAAAAGATGATGAATGGTAGCATTGCCATTTCTATACACTCACATTATTGCGTGTCAAAGGAAAGATGTTGCCATGTCTGTCGGGACAATTTCAGAAGAAAAGAAATTTTATAGTCGAAAAAGTGTAGTATGATTGTCAAGCGGCGGCGAATTTTGACCCCCAAACGGCGTTGAAAATTGCCCTCCTGTTGGGACGGGTAATGTCGTAGAATAAAGTATGTAAAGGCGGTGGCTATTCGCGTGCGGCACGCACGCGCGACCGCGTATGTGCGCATGTACGTTACTCGCGAGGCTTGCGTTTGTGTTCTTTGGTTCGTTTGCGTCTGCGCCGGCGAGAGAAGCCGAAGGAGAAGTGATATGCGCCACAGCAGACTGCAAGGGTGTGAGGATGGTGGCGTCGCAGAAGCCGGAAAAAGCGAAAAAGAGCCCGGACAAACCTGCGGCCCGTTTGGGCAATGGAATGAAAACAGGCCTGTGAAAAGACGCCGTCGTCACCTGCGATTATACATTCAACCCCGAGGCGCGAACAGCACCTGACATGGCAAACATACTGATGAGAAAACAAATGCTGGAAAACAGACAAAAAGAAAAGGAAGAGAAAGAAAGAAGAAAAAAACACGGACTGCCTCCCCCCAGAGCGCCCCTGAACAAGCAGTATTCAGCGACAATGTACGGAAAAGAAACAGCATTCGCCGGCCTCGCTGAACGCATAAAACAACGCAACCCGCAAGAACCAAAAAACATCTATATCATCGTCGACGGCGAGCAAGCCCCCGAACGCAGACTCATGGCAGAATTCAAGAAACGAGGCTGGAAGAACAGAATAGCCGGAATCTGCCTTGACATATTTCACGTCATGGAATATCTCTGGGAGGCCGCGACCGCGCTGCATGGAGAAAAAAACGCCGGGCGCGAACGCTGGGTTTACAAACAAACACTCGCCTTGCTCGAAGGAGGTGCCGGGCGCATCACCGGAGGACTTCGCCAGATCTTAACCAAGACAGGATACAGGCTGAAAGCATCACAGAAGAGAAGCCTCAACAAGGTCATAATATACTTCGACAACCACCGTCACATGATGCAATACGACAAATATCTTGCCGCCGGATTCCCCATCGGCACAGGACTCATAGAAGGCGCATGTGGCTCACTGGTGAAAGAGAGAATGGACGGCTCAGGAAAAAGATGGACGAAAAAAGGCGCACAGGCAATCCTCGATCTTCGCGCCATAAAACAAAACTTCGATTGGGACGGCTTCATGCAGTTTCATATCCGACATCAGCACGAAAAACTCTACGGAAAGGCCGCCTGAATTGTACTTACATTTAAATTGGACAAATAATACAATTAATCCAGACTAAAATGATGATTAGTGTGTAAAAAGTAACGGATGACATTTGTCAACAGACAATAAGCGACAATAGCGAATTCTCAAATAGCGTTTTTGTGCATTTCCGCTGACTTTAACAACAACGGCTGTATTGAAATGACTAATTACACGCGAATCAAATGAAAAATGATATATCGGGAAAACACTGGAGTGCAAAAAAGTCAGTTTTTGCGCATTGCACAGCACAAACACACTTCTGTTGAAACATTAACTTGTGCGAAAACGGATATTGTCGGGGCTGAACGTCCTGTGTCCGGCTTCAGACTACGTTGACGTATTTGCGGGATCGTCCGCGACGCTCGTACTGAACGGTGCCCTCGGCTGTGGCGAAAAGAGTGTAGTCCCTGCCCATGCCGACATTGACGCCCGGATATATCTTTGTGCCGCACTGGCGCACGATGATGTTGCCGGGTATTACGACCTGTCCGCCGTATTTCTTGACGCCGCGATACTTGGGGTTGCTGTCGCGCCCGTTGCCGGTGCTGCCCTGTCCTTTTTTATGCGCCATTCGAGGCCTCCTTACGCTCTTCCTGTGTTTCCGCCCTGGGTTCTTCGGCCCTTGGCTCGCCCGCTCCGGGTCTGATGATCCTGTCTATTTCGATCTCGGTGAAGTCCTGTCGGTGTCCGCGTTTAAGGCGATAGCGTTTTCGCCGCTTCATCTTGAAGACCGTGATCTTTTTCCCTCGACCGTGCCGGATGACTTTCGCCTCGACAGTCGCGCCCTCGACAGTCGGAGCGCCGAATTCTGTTTCTTCACCCGTGATCAGCGCGAGGACTTCCTTGATTTCAATCGTTTCGCCCGCGGGGGCGTCGATCTTTTCCACTTTTATGCGATCACCTTCACTTACCTTTGCCTGGGTTGTTCCCAGCCGGACAATTGCAGACATGCTGTCTCACCTCACCGCTGTAATTCTAATAGCGCCTTTACTTTTTTTCAAGACCACGAATTGTAGCAGAGGTGTGAAATCTTTTCAATATCACCTGAAAGAAAAGTGTTTTAGAAAAAAATTATTGAAATATATGTACGTTTTATATAAAATTGCATTGCTCTTTAGAATGATAATGAGTTAAGATAGTGTAGCCGTATGGTACAGCACCGGTAAGTTGCGGTGTGAAAAGTCTCTCGGAGGCAATTCAGTCCGGTGTCCGCAAAAGGACACCGGAACAACGATAAGGTCCATGAAACAAACCCTGTTGGGAAAAAAATCAACCGCGTTACTACTATTTGTTATACTCATGTTTTTGTGTTCGTATGCCGCGCGTGCGGCAGACCAGTTCGATTTCCTCGACGACGATTACCTTTATAAAGATGAAACAGCGGATGTGTTCGAAGACCTGGACTACTTTCAGAATACCATGGAATCATCTTATGCGGATGTCCCGCGTGGTCACTGGGCCTACAAAGCGGTGAAGCACCTTGCGGAACTCGGCCTCATCGAGGGTGGCCCCGACGGTTTGTTTCACGGCGACAGGCCGATGACAAGATATGAGATGGCGGAGTTGGTCAACAAGATTCTCGTAAGGTATCTCGAATGGGACAACACCGGCAAAGTGGTCAGGTACAAGACCATCAAAGTCCGCAAGGAACCGGTCGTCGCAACCAGCCGGAAACATTCAGCGCCAGTCCGCGAGGTAGTTCCTGCGACAACAGACAATACCGAAGAATTAATGGTGATAACGCCCAAACGCCCCAACCTCATTCCCGAGGCGCAGGACATTACAGTCACATCGCCGGGCGGCAGACACATCACCCTGCAACGCACGGGCAACATGTCTGTGCTCGAAGACAGGAGCGCACCGGCGGACAACAGTGTGCTGCCCGATGTGCCGAAAGTAGCCGACGACGAGGAAGAGCAGGCGGAAAAGCACGAAGAAGAAACGCCCGCCGCCGAAGAACCCACCCCCCCCGAACCCGAATGGGAAGAACGCATCGTCAAAGTCGAAGAAAAAATCGACCTCACGCAAAAAGACCTCGACACCATCGAGCAACTTGTGAATACATTCAAAAAAGAACTTAAGAAATACAACAAAGCGCTGAAAAAAGAAATCAAAGACGTCCAGCGCATATCGCTGAAGAACCAGCGCCAGATAGAAAATCTCAAGAAAGAAGACGAACGCTTCAGGATCACCGGGAATGACACGTTCTCGCTGGAATCGGGCGGCGCGGTGACGGGAGACCATCAGAACAGGCATGAGACCACTTCCATAAACAACAGCCTGTCGCTCACTTTCGACAGTACGCCCGACCCGGCTGAAGATTTTTCTATTTCAGGCACGACCAAAGTCGATACGATCATCGGAGGAAAAACCGGATATCCCGGATATATCTCCGGCGACAACACCGCTTTCAGTCTGAGCAGTTTCAACATCCAGTTTCAGGACAAGCGGGACGATCCGAAAAACCCGAGAAATTTCAAGATAAGAGATATTTC
The DNA here is from genome assembly GCA_024278215.1 of bacterium. Taxonomy (GTDB): domain Bacteria; phylum UBP15; class UBA6099; order UBA6099; family JAJRTR01; genus JAJRTR01. The sequence goes on along the minus strand of JAJRTR010000201.1, from coordinate 37,135 downwards.
TGTAGGTAACATCGCAATCGCATACTCACCGTTGACAATGTACGGTTTCAAAGTCCAGGGATTAAGTGCAAGCCTCAAACTGAACAACTACACATTGAATGTTTTCGGCGGGCGCACCGCATACCACTATGGTCGTCTTTTCGGAACTCTGGATTATTATGTTGAAAATGATGACACTCAATACGACAGGTATGTATATGGGGTAAATCTTCAGTCGTCGGTTTTAGGTGAAGCTAAATCCATGGGTAATATTCAGAAGATATGGATGTATGACGACAAATATACGAATTATCCCGGATGCAACACTGGTTACTGGGTGAAAATGGATATAGAAGACGACCCTTCGAGACAGAAGGGGATCGACTCGGATGTAGCCTACAAAGATTTTTTCTGTCTGCCACCGGAAAAGAATAGCGTTACAAGCGCTTTCATCAGGTATCCGGTGACGAAGAATATTTATTTCACTGGAGAATACGCTCACAGCACATACTACAAGCCCGGCTATTCGGTGATGCTCGACAGGGACTGTGTGCCTGAAAGTACAGCCGACGAGGACCTTAAGACGGGACAGGTGAAATGTGATCCGAACGATCCGGCCAAGAAGTACGCCGATACAACAGTTCAGGGATATTTCCCGTCGAAGGAACGCCGCGATCAGGACGACGGCTTTATCATATTGCTAGATTACAACAAGGGGCCTATAAAAGTTTTCCCGTTGGGGTACGCCAGACTGGGGCCGGAATTTGTGACGAAATATTTCGGACTTCCCGGCTTTGATATGAATGATCTGATGGGTGGCGGCGGTCTGTCGATACTGCCCATTTCCATTCAGAGCCTTGAGGTATTCATTACCAACTTCAGTATAGACAAGCAGCAGGAAGATAATTACAAGTACTCGACCTACTACATCTGGGGTAATGAAATCGAGCCAATGTATTTCGATCCGGGCGCGGTCGCTTATGGAACCAGCAGCCTTGAAAAAGAAACATACCTTCAGCTTTTCCTGCCTACAATCGATTTTATTAACACAAGAACGGAAACACTGAAAATAACATACTGGAATAATGACCTGAAATATTACTTAAACGACGATATAAATCTTAATTTCAAATATAGCGTGGCAAATCTTAATCTGCCGAAAGCATGTCTGGATTTCAGTACGCCGCAGGTTGTCACCGACGATCATGGAAACCTGATCGATCAGTATAAAGGTGACGGAATTCTCGACTGTGGTGATCCGAACGGTGTCGACAAGGATATAAAAATAGACGTCCTTTTCAATTCACAGGATTATATATTAAACTGGCGAACTTCTTCGCGCACCGAGTCCGAGACCACATTCGGTATCAGGAACATCAGTATATCCGTCGATTATTATCTTGACGCTTTCGTAGATGCGGTAAACACCCTCGCGCCGCATGGCAAGAATTTTCTGCTTAAACAATCATTCAAATACAAATTGACGAATTCGGCCAATATATCGCTATCTTACGAAAAAGAATATGACAGGTTGCCGGACAGCGACGATACGTCGAAGTACCCTGTAATAGACAGCCAGAAAGTTTCTTTCCAGCTAGAGGCGACATTTTAGCGTTTAACAACAGGAGTAAGATGCTTCAGAAAAACTGCAAAATATCAGGAACGTTAAAAGATGCGGCGCTTGCTGTTGTAACGATAATGGTAATATTTATCGCATCATGCGGGCAGTCGGCAGCGCCGGGCAGCACGAATTTCACTGAAACGAGCACTGGCGCTTCAAGGCGGCCCTGGGGCATGGCTTTTTCCAAGGACTACTCGCTCCTCTATGTTGCCAACAGCAGCCAGCATTCGATTTCCATTTACAATACTGCAGCGATGGTGGAAGTGGGAAGCATCACTACGACATGCAAACCATATAGAATGGCTTTTAATTCAGACTACAGCAGGATGTTCGTATCACACGACATCTCAGGCGTCAATGGCGGGACCAATCAATGTTACTATTCACAGTTGTCGCACGGGGCGATGTCGGACGGCTCTTATCTATCCGTTGTAGATATGTCGACACTGAAAGTAACAAAAGGAATCGCCCTGACACAGGTCAGTAATGCAAGAGATGTTGTTTATGATTCGACAAATGACGTCGTCTATGTCACAGGCTCAGGATCGAGCCACGGCATAAGCATGATCGACGGTACAACCGACGAGATTATTACAAATTACACAAGCAGTACGGGATATTTTGATATTACCGGCATGTATCCTTCAAAGCTCATAATGGACTATACAAGGAACCTCATGTACATTATGGCTCCCACTAATAACGGCATATATTTTGTAGAACCGGATGCCCCAAAATCGGAAACATTTGATCTGAATACATATAACGCTCAGGAAACGGGATATTGTTTCGGCGCCGAGCGGAAAAACGGCTGCGCCTGCGACAGCGACAGTGATTGCGCGAGCAGAAAATGCGACACGACCGCCACTCTGTCCTTCTGCGCCTCATCATGTGAATCAAACGGTGGATATCCCGACGGATGCACATGCAGCAGCGACTCGGATTGCAGGTCCGGTTTATGTTCTTCAGGCAGTTGCATGTCATATACCAAGCTTCTTGTAAGCAATGTTGAAGGCTATTGTGACAGGGATACCGATGACTGTTATGACGCCAACGACGATCAATTCAAATCACCGAATAAAATGGCGGACCTGGGCCTCTGCGATGAACCGTGGGACGTCGAAGTCCTTTCCGATAATACCGCTTATGTCAGTTGTTACGGCAATTTCGACGACGATGACTACGACCCATTACTGCGGGTGATGTGGGACACGAACGGTCTTGCGGTGAACGGAAGTGCGGTCGTCACGCTCGACAGTGCCAGGCAATGCGACAGGCCGACGGAAATAACTTCCGACCCGTCGGGCAGATATGTTTTTGTCATCTGTTTCGGCAACAATGCCGTACTTGCTATAAACCAGTCTACAGGAGATGTCCTTAAATCTGTGGAAGTCCCATCGACACCGGCGGACATTATCGCTTCCGATGACTATTTCTTTGTCACGAGTATGTCTGAATACAGTATCTACAGATACCCAATCGCGGACCTTCCGCTCGATCACGCAGACAGACCGCAGGTGATAAAGCTGAAGCAATGAAACGTATTCGCCACCGGATTTTACCCTTAATAGAAAAAGCATTATACTTAAGTCCGGTCGGGACGCTGTAGAAATTATTATGGGTGTCCCCGGGCACTGCGAAACAATAAGACCGGCGTTTTGTGCAGAGCGCAGTCGCCGCTGAAATTCTATCGAAATGAAAAAGCTTTTAACACAGAGAGCACAGAGATATAGAGGCCGCAGAGAAGGACTATATGTTTACCCTGAACATTCGATGCGCCCGCCACGTTCGACCTGTTTTTTCCGCACGCTGCTGACCGGAGCATTTCTGCTGTGTGTGTGTTTCTGGGTATCCGGATGCGGCCAGAGCGCGGCACCGCAGAACAGCGGCCTCACCGAAACAGGCGCATACAGTCTTCCATGGGGATTGACACTCAACAAAGACGCGTCGAAACTCTATGTTGTCAATAATCTGAATTTTTCGGTATCTGTCGTCAGAACCGACCGTATGGCTACGATTAAAACTATTCCGGTCGCGTGCTGGCCAAGATATATCACATTCAACAGAGACTACACAAGACTCTATGTAACTCATGACAGTCTGGTCTCATGCAGCTATCCACAAACGGGATATGAAAAACTCAACGGCACGTATGTTTCGGTGATCGACATTTCAGAGGGGAAAGTCGTAAAAGAAATAGCGATTACTTCCATATCCGGCGCGCGGTCGATAGCAAGTGATGAAAACAACGACGCCATATATGTCCACAGCCCGACGACCAGGGCCATCGCTGTAATCGACGACAGCACCATGTCGCTCGTCGACACGGATACTCTAAGCGATCTCGCCTCATCCGTAACGATGCGGTACGACAGCTCGAACGACAGACTTTATGTCGTGGACGACGAAGACGCGCGGATCGAGATGCTCGATATCGAAGATCCACTGACTCTGAAATTCGATTCGCCCTATTACAATGCGCAGGAAAACGGGTATTGCCTGGGAACAGATATGCCCAATTCCTGCGCCTGTTCCACAGACAGCGACTGCGCAAGCCGCGACTGCGATACATCCCTGGCGCTTCCCCAATGCGTTTATTCCTGCAACGCAAGCAGCAGCAAGTATCCCGACGGCTGCATCTGCGCTTCCGACACCGACTGCATCGGCGGCACCTGCCTGACAGACAGCAAAGTATGCGCCACGAAAACCGATATATACCTGGGAACAATCAGAGGCTACTATGACAGGGAAAAATCGATCACGTACAGCACCACAGATGCGGAAGAAATCAACGGAGACCTCAAATATCTAAGTATATGCAAGCAGCCACGCGACATACTGCCCCTGCCCGACCAGACCGCTTATGTTACATGCACATCGTCGAACGCAGAAGACGAAAGCGACCCACTGCTACGGATAATGTGGGACGATGACGGACTCGCCAACTCCGGGAAGATCGTTTCAACTCTCGACAGCGCCGAGCCCTGCAACAAGCCGACCCGCATGGCCGCCGACCCGACTTATACCTATGCTTTTGTCCTCTGCCAGGGACAGGGCGTGATGCTTGTAATAGATATCGCTTCAGGCAAAGTTCTCTTCAGTCCTGAAGTTCCTGATTTCCCCATCGACATCGTCGTGTCTTCCGATTATGCCTATGTCTCCACAAGTTCCGCCAATGAGATATTCAGGTATTCACTCACCGAATTCCAAGGCGCTCGCATTACCCTGAAATAGTGGCTGAACAAATACTCTGAAAAACAGAACCAATTGAAAAACTATGTCCTGCTGCAATCGCCTGACGACAAAGTCGAATGGTGAGTGGTCCCGCATTTTCGTCGGGTATGATGTGGGGCTCCCTGTGTTTACCAACACGAACAACAACACACCTTCCGGGAAACAACTTCCGTGTTGCAAACACAAATGTTCAATTGACTCAAATGGTTGTGAATATATATGCAAATATGGCTTTTGTCTGAAAAAACATCAACTTTTGAGCAGTCAAATATCAAGTAATTGTTGACAGTTTGCGAGGTCAGGTAATAATATATAAAATCTATGTGACGAAATTCTTATATGTAAATAAGGCATACATGGCGTTTCGCTGAAGCGGACAAAAAGTCAAAAGGAGTCAATCGAATGGCGGCAGGAATCACACCAAAATTCTTCGGTCAGTATCTGCTCGAAAAGGGAATACTGGGAAAAGACCAACTGATAGAAGCGATCAAATACCAGAAATCGAAAATTCTGAAAATGGGCGAAATTGCGATCCGGAAAAAGATGATGACGGAGAAAGAAGTCGCAAAAGTCCATAATGAACAGAAGCGCACGGATATGCGGTTTGGCGATCTCGCTGTCGAGCTGGGGCTTATCACTGAAGACCAGCTCAAGGAGATTCTGACGATTCAGAAATACAATCACATTTATCTCGGCGAGTCGATTGTCGCCTGTGGTCACATGGATAAGGAGAATCTTGCGAAACAACTTTCATTGTTCAAGGAAGAACAGCAGCAGGTGCCGCCGATTGAGGTAATGATCAAGGAAAATATCCCGGAGAAGAAACTGGTGGAAGTCTCTGTCGATCTTACAGAAAAACTCATGTTGCGGATCGGCGACATGCAGGCGAAGTCCGGACAACTCCTGCTCGAACAGAAGGAGTCGAAAAACATGGGCATCACAGTAATGATGGACCTCAAAGGCGACATCAGCGCCAGATATGTGCTCAACCTCTCATGGGATGTGGCGCACCAGATAGCAAAGAAAACTTTCAAAAAAGACGATCTGCCGTTTGATGGAGAACTTATCAAGGACACATCACAGGAATTTGTAAATGTTGTTTGTGGAAATGTCCGGGCAAAGATGCTCGAAGGCGGAAAAACTATCGAAATAGTGCCGCCGGTGGGGCTTACGGATAAGGATGCGCCGATAGTGAAATTCAACGATAATGAACAGGGTACGATAATTCCCGGATATACGACGATGGGTAATTATGAAATTGCAGTGCTTACAAAAGTGTGATCTGAATAGTAATCAGCTTGAAAGGATTATTTATGAGCGACACAAAAAAAATACTGATTGCTGACGACAGCAGGGTCGCAGCGCATCTGCTGTCTGAAATCATCGAATCCATCGACTGCTGCGAAGTCATAGACAACGCCGTAACAGGTGAAGAGGCTATCGAAAAATATAAGGAACTCGCGCCTGATCTTGTGACGATGGACCTGTCGATGCCCGGCATAGGCGGTATGGAAGCGATCAGGCAGATTATTGCCGCCGATCCAGGCGCTAAAATTATCGTAGTAAGTTCCCTCGGCGGTGCACAGGACAAACTGCTCGAAGCTCTCGAAGCGGGAGCGCTGAGCGTCATCTCCAAGCCCTTCGACGAAGACAAAGCTGTTGGTGTGTTCAAAAGACTTCTAGGCATATAATCCGATGTTCTCTCGTTGTGATTCTATGCAGGTTCCTTAATGTCTTATTATTTTCCAGTTTCAATTTAGATTGCATTTCTATTATTCAGACTCAACCATAAAACGCGGTATAGCATGTTTCCGCTATAACATAGCCGGTCACCTCGCTGAAGAGGAAATTTTAAACGGAGAACATCCATTGACAAAAAAACTCACGACTGCACTTATCATTAAAAAGATTTCCATTACAGTTTTTGCTGCTTTTATGATCACGATGCTTTTCTCTGCCGGCACGTGGGCATACGAAAAAGAATTCGTCATGGTTCCGATGCGCGACGGCGTAAAACTGGCAACCGATATATACCTTCCGTCAAACAATAACAAGAAACTTCCGGTTATTCTCATGAGGACACCCTACGGCAGGGAGATGGGCGCTATTTTCGCCACGCAGGTGCTCTCGAAAAGATATGCCTGGGTCGTGCAGGACACACGCGGCCGGTTCGATTCGGAAGGAACATCCATGTCGTTCATGGACGACACGGACGACGGGCGCGACACGATCGACTGGATAGGAAAACAGAAGTGGTGCAACGGCAAGGTGGGAACAACAGGCATATCCGCCATGGGTATTACGCAATACGCGATGGCGGCGGACCCGTCGCCTTACCTGAAGTCGCAGTATGTCATGGCGGCCGCCGGCAGCCTCTACCACGACGCGGCCCACGAAGGCGGCGGGTTCCGCAGAGCGCTTGTCCTGAAATGGGTAGGCGGCAATGATTTCCCTATCAAAATACTGAAACTTTTGCTTTCAACGCAGCACTATATTGATCTGTGGAAGAAAAACAACATACACGAACATCTTGAAAATATACACTATCCCATACTGCACATGGGCGGCTGGTACGACATATTTCTCGAAGGCAACATCCGTGCATTCCAGGATATACAGGAAAACGGCGCCGAAGGCGCGCGAGGCAGACAGCGACTAGTCGTCGGCCCCTGGACACACGGCGGCTGGTGCGGCATGGCGGGCACAAAACAGGGCCAGCTCACCTACCCGGTGAACTCGAAATATAACCTCATAAAAAAAATGATGAACTGGTTCGACGAAACGCTCAAGGGAAAGGATAAAGGCTACTTCAGCGGACCGGCGGTCAGATACTACGTGATGGGCGATGTCGACGACGAGAACGCACCCGGCAACTCCTGGCGCTCGGCCGATACATGGCCCCCGAAAAATTCGATGCCCACATCCTATTATTTTCATAACGACGGCACACTCTCCACCGAAAAACCGGCTGCCGACGACGATGTGATGAAAATCGTTTCCGACCCCGCGAACCCCGTACCGACTGTAGGAGGTGCCAACCTTTCGCTCCCGGCCGGTTCATTCGACCAGCGCAAGATAGAAAAACGCGACGACGTACTCGTCTTCACTACGCCCGCACTGACAAAACCACTGGATGTTACAGGCGACCTCCGGGCGATCGTTTACTTCTCGACTGATGTTCCCGACACCGATATAGCCGTCAGGCTGATGGATGTCTATCCCGACGGAAGGTCTATGCTGGTCGCGGACGGACTCGTCAGAGCGATCCATCGCAACGGCATGGACGGTCCCGCGCCGCCGCTTGAGAAAGGTAAAATATATGAAATGGAAGTTAATGTCACGGCGACAAGCCTGATATTCAACAAAGGGCACCGCGTGCGTGTGTCACTTGCCGGCTCGAACTTCCCACGCTTCGACATCAATCTGCACAACGGCAAATTCCTCGATCTCCAGGAAGGCGAACTCGAGAAGGCTGTGAAAGAAAATATCGGACGCTATGTGAGCAAGCCCGACCTGGCGGTCGATACGCGACCGGCAAATATAACTTTCTATGTCGACGCGGAGCACCCGTCACATTTCCTGTTGCCGCTCTACGAATAACAATTGTTTGATTCTGCAATATAAGAGAGCCTCGCAGGTGCGAGGCTTTTTTGTGCCCCCGTTTTGCTCGATGATTACATCCTTTCATGTGAGATCAAGTAAAAAGAGTCTCTACAGAGCCGATTGCAAAATGCGGAAGAAAGTAAGTTTCTGCATAAATAATTGATATTTGCATGTGTTGAACGCTATAAAGGATAGTTGATTTATACCGTATATGCGGAAACGGAGCCGATACTACATGAAAATACTGGTGATAAATACGGGCAGTTCGTCGATAAAATATAAGCTCTTCGATATGAGGAACGAGTCATTGCTTGCAGAGGGCACAGTCGAGAGAATCGGCGAAAAAGAATGCCGCCTCGTGCAGACTGCGGGCGGCGAGAGGATAGAGAAAACACTGGAGATGAGCGACCACCGTAAGGGACTTGCGGATATCATTGATCTGCTTACCGATGCGAAACATGGTGTAATAAGGGACAGGAAAGAGATAGGGGCTGTCGGGCATCGTGTTGTTCATGGAGGCGAGTTGTTCAGCGCGCCGGCTGTCATTGATGAAAGCGTGTCGGAGGCCGTGAGGGCGAATGCCCACCTTGCGCCTCTGCACAATCCGCATAATCTCACAGGCATAGAAACGGCCATGAGTTTTTTCCCCGATGTGCCGCACGTCGCGGTTTTCGACACTGCTTTCCACCAGACACTCCCCCCACATGCTTTCCACTACGGATTGCCTTATGAATTTTACGAAAAGCACAAGGTGCGCCGTTACGGGTTTCACGGCACATCCCATTTCTATGTAGCAAAAGAAGCGGCAGCATTCATGGGGATCGGGTTGGACGAGGCGAACCTGGTTGTGATACACCTTGGGAACGGTGCCAGCGTGACGGCGATAGAAAACGGCAGAAGTGTCGACACATCTATGGGTATGACACCGCTCGAGGGTCTGCTGATGGGCACGAGATGCGGCGAGATCGATCCGGATATTACATTTTATCTCGTCGAGAACCTCGGTATGACTATCGAAGAGATTCACAACCTGATGAACAAGCAAAGCGGGTTGAAAGGACTTTGCGGCAAGAGCGATATGCGCGATGTGCTCGATAGTGTCGCGCGCGGTGACGAAAAAGCGAAGCTGGCGTTGAATATTTATTCTTACAGAATAAAAAAATATATAGGCGCGTACTATGCTGTGCTCGGCAGGGTGGACGCTGTTGTGTTCACGGCGGGCATTGGACAGAATGTGCCGGTTATCAGGGAAATGGCCTGCGCCGGTCTTGAGCGGCTCGGCATCCGGATTGACCATGACAGGAATAAGGAGTCCGTCAGACAAATTGTGGATGTTGCGGCGGACAGCAGTCCGGTAAGGATACTTGTCGTTCCGACAAACGAAGAACTCGAGATCGCCCGCCGCACTCTCGATATTGTATCTTAACACGGATTCCTTTGTGAGAAATTCGGGAGCACCTCACAGCGAGTCCGCCACAAAGAGTTATCGCTACAAAAAAGAGTGTTGTGAACGTAGAGTGTTCGGTCGGTCTATACATTCCGTGTCAAAGCCCCGGAACGATGAAAACATCCCGGCAACTACGCTGATTGATGTGTTATTATTGATTCGTGTGTAATAAGTCATTTTCAAAACAATGTTTTTGTCAAAGTCGGTCAGGATGCTTTAAAATGCTGAACGAACGTTCGTTATAGTCGATCATTGTTGGTTGACATTTGTCATCTTCGACTTATTACACACGAATCATTATTGATCCTGTGTCCTATCTTTTATCCGTCAGTATGAGCCCATTGCAAAATTATGTTCGAAGCGAGGTCGAGCGAAATTGTTCAGAGCAAAGCGGAGGTGTAAAATCCTCGCAGGCGTACTTGTAGAGTACGTCGAGGACGATGTTGCGCCGACAACGCAGCTATGGCCAATAGCAGCCGACTGCGGCAGAATCAGAATTTTGCAATGAGCTCAGTATGTAATCACATTCCCACAGGCACCACATCAGGTCCCCTGTCGGGATCGAAACTGTCGATGGGTATGTAAGGTGTCTGTTTCCTGAAATCAGGATATTGCGCCGCATTCTCGAATACGTCAGCCGCTTCTATGTAATATATCCAGCCTTCGGGCGACACCGGCAGGTCGGCGGTATAAGTCGAACCGCCGATGTGTTTCATCCGTTTCTCATGCCATTCGGTCTGCGACGGCATAGGCGTATATCTGAGTCTTACACTTTCGACGCCTGTATCGTCCGTCACATTTGCAAAAATCCTGTAGGTCGACTTGTCTGCGAGTCTGACAGCATCGACGAATATTTCAGGTTTATTATTTTCTCCCCTAATCAGCATCTTCACAGCGCCGGATTCAGGGTATCTCGCCAGTGCCTTATTTCCCTTGACGAGTTCCAGATAAAAAACTGCTTTGCCCGGTTTATTCCATTCTGCGGGTATCGTGATTTTAAAACCTGTTTTCGTGCCTGAAATGCGCGAGAAGGTCTTTGTCTTCCCGGCGGCATTTTCGTACTTGAAATGATACACAAGCTTTTCGCCGCCGCGCAGTCCGAATACGTTTGCTTTCATTTTCACCACTTTGCCCGCGGCAGGCCGTATCTCAGGATGCAGAGATATGGAATATCCCTTTGCTCTTGATACTGCTTCGAGATATTTTTTCTTTTCCGCTTTTATGATGTCAGTGTCCCCGGCGAGTTTTTCCGATTCCTTCCGCCAGGTGAATCCGGTGGTCTTCATCCTGAGAGTATAGACTATGGGCCGGAAATATTTTTCGCCGTGTGCAGCGAGTTTCGCCCAGTGTGCGTGTGCCGACTTTATTTTCTTTTCAGCATCCAGAAGATCGTACCACGAATTAGTTTCCCTGTAATATGAGAACGATGTGGCGGAGCGTATCTTTTCGGCATAGTAGCGTGCGAGGTGCACGGCGACAAGGAACTCCGCGCCCATCGCGAGCATGTCCGTTTTGTCTTTCGATTCGATCCGCAGCGCGTCGATCATCAGTTTTTCTGTTTCATCGGCATAGAAATCGAGTTCGTCGGCCACCTGGAGCGGCGACATCCGCGCGTCGACATATCGGCCTTTCTTCACCGACAGCGATTCGTCGACATAGTCATATATCGGCGCCATCACATTAGGGTCGAGCGGTTCCTGGTACTTTGTTTTATCGAGCAGTACGGACGGCGAGTGTTCGGGTCTGCGGATAAAGTCCTCGATAGTACCGCCGTACTCATACTCGGGCGCGTAATCCCTGTGGTCGTATCCCATGCACCTGTAGCTGTAGATAAGTGGTATCAACTTGCTGCCGGCGACCATCGCCTCAAACGCCGCAGGCCCCGCTTTCGCGCCGTAGCGATACTTGAACATGTCTATCCAGACAGACTCCTTGATGTCCGGGTCGTAGCCCGTGCGGCCCCACAACACATACCAGAACCAATTGCGGTTGTGATCCCATCTGTAAGTAATCTTTCCATCCTTTTTAAATATGAAATCCGTCGGCGGGTAGTATGCCGTGAAAGGCTCCATAGTGAAACCGGAGCTGCCCTGGAAAGTCGCCGCCCGTATGGCACGCGAGGCGAAGTCGGGGTCTCCCCAGCGTATGAGCCGGTGTGTCCCGTTCGCGCGAATCTGCCAGATGATTTTATAGTCGCGCGGCCTGTTGGTATATGATTCCCACGAGTAGCCTGCGTTAGTATTGAGGCTGTTGGTGATCGCCTGGTAGGGGAGACCGAACTGTTCGCCGTTATACTTTATCTCGACAAATGTTTTTCCCGGATAAAGGGAGGCGATATGATTGATCTGATATGGAGTGGCGCCCCAGCTGTGGGTGAACATATTGATGTCGCGCCCGCCTTCCTCTATTCCGGCAAGGTAGCTTTTTGCATAGAAATCTTCACCCATTCCCGACTCGCCGATGCGAAACCCTATCATCCACAAATCGGGACATTCCTTTATAATCTTAGCTACCATTTCTTTCGTGTAGTCGACGAGTTCATACTCCGAGGGCTCGTGCGGCTTGTCCTCCTCGCCTGCGCGCACACGCCAGCTCGCGTGATAGCTCATCAGAGAAACCTTTATTCCGCGCTCCTTCGCCATTCTGATTATCCGGTTGAACATAGCGAGGTTCATTGCCGCTCTGTCCGCCGGAATCCCCACATCAGGATACTTGTCCGACTTCAGCATATATAGATACACATTGGGAAACCAGGTGGAAACAACACCGTACATCGCGTGGAAATCCAGAAGGTTGTAGCGTGAGCGGGAAAGCAGATCGAGATACCCGGTCCAGAACGATTCGTCGAAATACCACGAATTCGGGTCGTCCAACGCCTCGACATGAAGAAAAGTATTCACCGCCCGGATAGCGAGAAACGGTTCGCGCCGCAATGGACTGAGATAGCTTATTACGTCCGCTCCTTTCGGCACCCGGCGCACCTGGTCAGCGAATTCGTAGGCGGCATACATTGCGCCGACTTCGTCGGATCCCATCGCGACCGCGAACTTTTTATCCGTGTGCCTCGACACGAAAGTCACGTATGCCTCGGGCCTGTCATGAACAGACGGCATTGCGTCGACTTCACCTTCTATTACCGATACCCATGAACTGCCGGGTTTGCCGATATATACAGTAAACTGATCCCCTTCGGATGCGCTTTCGGATACGACAACGTCGAGCCCCTTTTCCTTAAGGTCGAGGGAAAGGACATCCGCGCCGTGCCGGATGCAGGTTTCGCTGTCTGCGGGATCGATCACAATAACGACGTCAGCGGCGCGAGCGGCGGTCGGAAGCAGAATCAGAAACAACAGAATCGCCGGAATCCGCGTCAATGCCGAATCGCAAAAAACTTTGTTCATTAGTTATCCTCCAGGTGTGTAAAACAAGCGCATGGTCCGCCCGCCAGCCAACTGCAAAACGATGTTTGCTGCGACAAATCGACTATGAATAATTGCAACCGTACACAGCAGAATCAGGATACCGCAATTGGTCCCTAAGTGTATCTGTTTAGAGGCGTACGCGCAAGGTGGTAAAGGGATGACATTTGATTGGCTGTGAGGCCGAAATCCGATGTTTATATCAGTAAACAACTCTGTCGCCGACAAGGTATTTGCTGCTGTCGAGTTCTTTGACAAACATGGAGGTGATTTTTGCCTTGGATGAGAGAAAACCGACTTTCGTGACCATCACTTCAAGTATAGGTTTGTCACCATTGAGAACAGTGTACAGCTTGCCTGATTCGAGATCGGTATTGTCGATTGAAATCGTGCCGTCGGCTTCGAGATAGCATTTTGCCATGACTGTTTTTTTACCTGCTGTGTCGGGCGGTGCAACTTGTGTCGGCGCTTTTTTTTCGGCGACTTCGGGAGTTTTGTCGGGCGCGGAATTCTGTACAACAGGCTCCGGGATCGGCGTTGTTTTTTGCACTTCCTTTTTCGGTTCGGGTGTTGCTGCCGGGGCGGGTGCCGGTGTCTGTTGTGGAGACGGGGCGGGTTTTTTTACGGATTCGGGTTCTTTTTCAGGAGTGGGCACCGGAGCTGGAGCAGGTGCGGGAGATGCTGACTTTCTTGCCGCCTGCGCTGATGACTTCGAGTATGTATTCTGTTTTGAAGAATCATTCCCATAAAGAATTTGCTCGATTGATTTTACTTTGCTGTTTGTGTATCCGGCAACGAATCCGATAGCCTCGAGCAGCGCTTTTTTGTTCATAAGCATCTGCGGCATCTTCAGCGAATACTGGACGTAATAAACGTTATTTTCAAAGAAAACCGAGTAATTACCCGGGTTGTTGTCGTAGCTGTTTTCATCGAGCAGCTTCGTCAGCAATTCCATATTCACGTGATCCGTGGCAAGAAGTGATGTGCCGATAACAAGTATGGAATTCTCCGGATTGCTGGACGTAGTCGTGATTACAACTTCCCATCCGTATCTCCAGTCCGGACGCGCATACAGCACTTTCCACATGCCCACGCCCAGCTTTTCGAGATACTGATAGCCCGGCTCCGAATAATTGATCAGAGAACTCTCGATCTCTTCGTTATTCAGGCCTTCGGCGGCGGCGGTTGTCGAAGCGAACATCATCGGTACGGTCATCATCGCAACGGCAAAAATCACTGAAACTATTTTTTTTCGGGTTCTTTTCATTGTGTTGGCAATATATCCTGACATGTCTATTTTGTCAATATTCTACCTGCTTATGATCAAATTGTAAAATTGCAACTGTTCTCGTGCGTTATTACAAAAAGAGCCGAACGATCGTGCTCGCTGCAACTTCTTAGAGAGGTGCAGCGAGGAATGGAATCAAACATGGGTATTCATAGATACAACCCCCTGATGGACGTCTTTTCATCGTTGACGCGACACTATAACCGCCAGGTTTTCGAAGCTGTGTTCACCGATTCTATTTCTTGTGAAAGCTGCCTGGGCTTTTTGCAGTTGGACTAACATTGTTTTTATGATATAATGCTGTTCCAGGGTGTTGTTCCCCCCTGAACCTGTATGTTTTCAGCCATTCGGCATCGCCTTCAAAAGCGGAAGATGAAAATTATGCTTTTCAAGATGGATGACGTAAAAAAGCGCCGAACATACAGATGCGATTTTTCCGGGCAGCGGTATGTGTTTTAAGGATAACCTGAACTTGCTCGATCTAAAACAGGCAATGTGCATGAGCAGGAATTCCTTCGGTCCCAACCGGGAATAACAACCTTGTGACATGCAGGTTGTTGTCATTCTGAACGAAGTGAAGCATCTCGTTTCTCAATAACACGGCTGTTCAGGGTCGGTCGATTGCAACCGGACGCGGTATAACATAATTATGACAAATTCCGGTTTTGCGACAGGTGCAGGATAAACTAAAAATGAATTGAAATTAAGATATGGAAAGGATGGTATGAAGATGCAGGAAAAACATTTGAAGATTTTCGAAAGCAAAATGGACGAGGTGAACCTCGGCAAGATGAAGGAACTCAATAATGATCCACTGAACGAGTTTCTCGCGGACGCGATAGAGCTTTGTGCCCCGGACACTGTGTTTGTCTGCAGTGACGACCAGTCGGACATGGACTACATCCGTGCAAAGGCGTTGGAGACAGGCGAAGAATCAAAACTGAACATCGAGGGCCACACAATACATTTCGACGGCCTAAAGGATCAGGGCCGGGACCCGCTGAATACAAAATATCTTGTTCCCGAAGGCAAGGACCTCGGGAAGAGACTGCGCCAGATAAATAAGGACGAAGGCCTCAAGGAGGTCCGGGGCTTCCTGAAGGACAGCATGAAGGGGCGCGAGATGATTCTGCGCATCCTGTGCCTCGGCCCGATCAACTCGGTTTTCTCGATACCGGGTGTGCAGGTGACGGATTCATTCTATGTCGCGCACAGTGAAAACCTTCTGTATCGCCCCGGTTTCGAGCAGTTCAAGAAACTTGCCGACCCCGCGGACTTCTTCAGGGTCATGCATTCAGCCGGCAGGCTCGGTGACGACATGACAAGTATTGATGTCGATAAGAGAAGAGTCTTCATAGACCTCGACGACAGGATTGTTTACTCGACCAACACACAGTATGCGGGCAACACCGTCGGCTTCAAGAAATTGTGCTTCAGACTCGCTATCTGCAAAGCGGATGCCGAGGGCTGGCTCGCCGAGCACATGTTCGTCATGGGCTGCAACGGCCCCAACGGTCGGAAAACATATTTCACCGGTGCTTTCCCCAGTTTCTGCGGAAAAACATCGACTGCCATGCTTACCGGCGAAACAATTGTGGGCGACGACCTCGCATACCTCAGGAAAGTCGACGGCGCTGCTTATGCCGTCAATGTCGAGGCCGGACTGTTCGGCATTATCAAGGATGTCAACCCGGACGACGACCCCATGATCCATGAAGCTATCACAACGCCGCGCGAAGTGATTTTTTCGAATATCCTCATAGCCGACGGCAAGCCCTACTGGCTTGGCGACAAACAGCAACTGCCCGAAAAAGGGGTTAACTTCTCCGGCGAATGGTTTCCCGGAAAAAAAGATGAGAACGGCAACGAGATTCCGCACGCTCACAAGAATGCCAGATACACGATACGCATGAGCGAACTCGACAATATGGACGAAAAGGCAGACGCGCCCGAAGGCGTCAAGGTCGGCGGAATCATATACGGCGGCCGCGACTCCGACACGTGGGTTCCTGTCAGACAGTCCTTCAATTGGGCGCACGGTGTTGTCACAATCGGTGCCAGCCTCGAATCGGAAACAACTGCTGCGACAATCGGCAAAGAAGGCGTCCGGGCGTTCCAGCCTATGGCAAATCTTGATTTTATCGCAATACCGCTGGGTAAGTATATTCAGAATCATCTCGATTTCCCGGCCGACCTGGAAACCTCTCCACTTATATTTGGGGTTAATTACTTTCTGCGCGACAAAGACAAATTCCTCAACAACATGTCGGACAAAAGAGTCTGGGTCAAATGGATGGAACTGCGAGTCAACGGCGAAGCCGGCTGTCTTGTTACACCAACCGGTCTGATCCCGCTGTATGATGATCTGAAGAAATTGTTCAGCCAGGTTCTCGAAAGGGAATATCCGCAGGACGACTATGTCAAACAGTTCACGACCCGCATTCCTGAAAGCATGTCGAAAACCGAACGCATCGAGAAGATTTATAAGGAGCAGATTCCCGACACACCGCAGGTATTCTACGATCTGCTTTCCGATCAGAAAAAGAGACTCCAGGATGCGGCGGCCAGGGGCGGTGATTACATCTCACCGCTCGACCTCGAAAAACTCGCATTCGAGGTTCCTTATAAGTAAGCTCTGCGCTTTTGAATTTTCAATCGGAATCTCTGGGACATGACCGGAATTTGCCTTTGAATTCCGGATCGTGTTCCACGGGAATTCGGTTCTCTTTATAAGACGCACAAATTTAGATTCCATGTTGAGTAACCCGTGTGTTTTTTGCATATCACAGATAATGAAAATGATATGACGGATATTGATAAATGAAGACAATTATTGTGGGAGAAAGAACTGTCCTGCGTACCATAAGGGATGACGAGCTGGAGTTGATTCGCCGCTGGCGTAATATACCCGAAAACCGCCGAATGTTTTTTACCGATCACGATATTTCTCCCGAAGAGCACAGGAACTGGTTCGATAAAATCGCCGCAGACGAAGCGCGCGGAACATATTGCATAGCCGAAGCGCGAGATGACAGATGCGTCGGCAATATCACTTATGAAATCGAGGAGCCTGGAGAAGTGGCGCTGCTTGGCATAATGATAGGACCGGAAGACGACCGCGGCAAGGGCTATGGTGCGGAAGCCATTGCGCTGCTGAGCGAAGAGCTGGCGGCATCAAGGGATGTATCGAAGGTGGCGGTCGAGGTTTTCTCGACAAATCGCGATGCGCTGGTGTTTTATAGAAAAATCGGTTTCACTATTGTGCGCGTCGAGCCGGAACGTAATATGCAGGACGGTAAGCCGTGTGATGTGAATATTTTGGAGAAAAAACTAACTTCCCAGTAAGAAGCAATCTGTATCCGACAAGCGCTTGCATTACTATTCGTAGTCGCCGTCACAGACGCCGTCGCCGAGCGGAATGTCGCGTGCGGCGCGTTTGCCTTCGATGTCGTTCAGAAAACGCGGGTGAAGTCCCCTCGCCTGTTTTCCGGGCCTCAAAATGTCGATGTTCACGCCTTCGGAAAGTGTGTCGCCTTTTCTGATGTCGCAAGTCGCCTGTATTGTCCGCTGTGCGTAACGCCGGAGTTCGAGTTCTTCGTCGAGAACCTCCTTGTCCGCGACGCCGAGCGCTTCCTCCATCTTTCTGATTGCGGCAACCATCAATTTCAGTTCGTCCGGAGTAACGGCGAAGGCATGGTCGGGACCCGGCAGCATGTTATGCAGAGTGAAATGTTTTTCTATCGCCGAAGCGCCAAGCGCAACAGCGCCCGCCGGGCCGGTCACAGGGTCGCGGCTGTGATCCGAAAGTCCCGTCGGCACGCCGTATCTTGTTGCGAGGTCCTTTATCGCAAGCAGGTTGAGCATCGAAAGCGGCGCGGGATACTTTGCAGTACACTGCATAAGTGTTATATCTTTTCCGCCGTTAGACCTGAAGTGGTCTATCGCCCACCGGATATCATCGTGGTTTGCGCCGCCTGTCGACATGATAAGCGGCTTGCCCGTCTTCGCAAAATATTCTATCAGCCTGATGTGACTGATTTCATAGGAAGCGATTTTGTGGGTTTCGACATAAGGATCAACCGCTTAGGCATCGGGTATCGAGAAAGGCGTGGACATAAATTCCAGTCCGCATTCCTTGCAGTAGCGAGCGAGTTCGGGGATCATTTCGTACGGCATCGAAAGGTCATCGAAAATATCCGTAATTGATTCCTTCATCCCGGATTCGGAAAGGTAATCTGAGTCACCAGCATTGGGAACATAAACGGTTTCGGCCCTGTATGTCTGGAATTTCACGGCGTCGGCACCCGCGGCGGCGGCCACTTCGATGAGCGCTTTCGCCTGCCGCAGGTCGCGCCGCGGAGCGCCCGCTCTCCAGTTCGATCCTGCCTCCGCAATGATAAAAACCTTTTTTCTTTCCTTTGCCATTTCACCCCTTGCGATATTGGCAATCCATGATGTGGATAAAAAATGGACTTGTATTTTGCATTCTCAATTGTGATTGGGAGCACAAAAAAAGGAATCCTGATGTAAGATGAAATTATGGAATGCAAAAAAAAGTCGGTTTCGGTGATATCCGGCTATTCACTGCCGTTGTTGTTGCGTTCCAGTTCTGCTATCAGGCCATGCAGCCGGTCCAGTTCTTCAACTGTGCCGCGAAGACTGTCTCTGGTCGCAAGCCCAACGCTGTCGAGAGCTTTGTCGCGCAACTCCCGCGTTCTGTCACCCACTCTGAACAGAGTGCGGAAATATTGCGCAAGCGCATTATTAAGATCGAGCTTTGTTAGGAAGTGGCCGGAGTGTTCACCATTTTTTGTTTCGGACATTATCAGGCTCCCTGGCAATAAAAAATAATTGACAACATTATATCTACAATAGAGGCAATTGCAAAATTTTGTAGTGTGCTGCAAAAACAGATTTTGTATTTTCAGGGTGTGCGACACAAAAGTGGGTTTGCGAAAAGCGGGACAGGTGCCGCAAAAAGCAGCGTTACCAGTCTCTGTTTTTCGCACATTAAAAATGTGGTTGTTTTTAACCCACTTTTATGACGCACGCCCTATTTTATAGTCGCACTTGACTTTCGACGATAAAAGGTTATTATCAAATCAACTTTAATCCGGTACTGTGATGCCGGGAAGGCGGTAAAGATGGCGATTGTACAGAAACGTAATGAGAGCACGGCTTCCCATGGGGAAGTTTTTTTTTGTCACGGGTCGGAATTAACAGATAATTTCCAGTTTTCAAATAATTGTGATGTTCGGATCGAGACATCCGGGTCTGCGGAACATGCAAAGGCAAGTTTGCGCGTGGGACAGACGATAGATCAGAACAAAGAAAAATGTGTGTTTTCGGGCGATTCCGAGCAGCCTGAGGGGATCGTACAATTGAATTGATACACAGCCGGCTTTGCCGGTTTTTTTTATATGCGCAGCAGTGCGTGCAAAGGAGAGGGAGTGAATCCCGATGGCATCGAATACTGTAGAGATTATGGATAAGGATGGGATCAACAGGGCACTTGTGAGGATAGCGCATGAGATACTGGAAAAGAACAAGGGCGCGGAGAATATCGGGCTTGTGGGACTCCAGACGCGGGGTGTGCCTATCGCATACAGGCTCCAGCGGATTATCAGGGATATCGAGGGTCTCGAACTACCGGTGGGCATACTGGACATAACGCTGTACCGCGACGACCTGATGCACTTGCAGCACCAGCCGAATGTGAATGTAACGGAGATTCCGTTCAGGGTGGAGAACAGCAGGATTATTATATGCGACGAGGTGATATACACCGGCAGGACGATCAGAGCGGCGATGGACGCGCTCATGGACCAGGGCAGGCCGCACATGATACAACTCGCTGTGCTGATAGACCGCGGACATCGCGAATTGCCGATCAGGGCGGATTATGTCGGCAAGAATATTCCTACTTCAAGGCTCGAATGGGTGAATGTGCAGCTTAAAGAGGTCGACGGCACAGACGGAGTATTGCTCGGCCGGAATCTCGACCGAACGTCATCTGAAGGAACGATTTGATAATGCGGTCGATGTTTTATTCCACTGAGTTCGGCGTCTGACGGCTCCGGGGAGGCGATTTCAACAAATGAGTGCAACAACAGGGGAATATATAAAAACAACTCCGGCGATTAAAGACCGTTCGGTGGAAGCGGGAACTGAAAAATCGAGGGGTGGGGATCATATAATGGACAAGGATTTGATCCGTATCAGGACGCTCGACAAAGAGGATATTGTGAGGATCCTCGATCAGGCCGAGTCGTTCTATGAAATTCTCGACAGGCCGATCAGGAAAGTACCGGCGCTGAGGGGCAAGATCGTCGTCAACCTTTTTTTCGAGCCGAGCACGCGCACACGCACATCATTCGAGCTGGCCGCGAAGACGCTCAGCGCGGATGTTGTTAATATCGCGACAAAGGTGAGCAGCGCGGTCAAGGGCGAATCAATAAAGGATACGGCGCTGACACTCAAATCGCTCGGCGCAAACATCATCATCGTGAGACATTCGCACCCCGGTGTTCCCGAACTCATATCGAAACAGGGCGATTTTAAAGTGATAAACGCGGGCGACGGCTGGGGCGAACACCCGACTCAATCTCTGCTCGATCTGTTCACGATCCGCAGAAAGATGGGCTCGTTGAAAGACCTTCATGTAACGATCATGGGGGATATAACACACAGCAGGGTGGCACGCTCGAACATTTATGCGCTGACAAAAATGGGCGCGCATGTTCACATCGTCGCGCCGCCGACCCTCGTGCCTGCCTGCCTCGAAAAACTCGGCGTGAAAGTGCATTACCACATTGAGGAAGTGATGGAGTACACGGATATTCTGTACCTTCTGCGGATACAGATGGAGCGGCTCGAACAGAGTTTCTTTCCGTCGCTGCGCGAGTATGCGCAGTTTTTCGGAGTAAACGCGAAGCGGCTCGAACAGTTCAGCAAGGAAGTGATGGTGATGCACCCGGGGCCGATCAACAGAGGTGTCGAGATATCACACGACGTGGCGGACGGTATGGATACATATATCGAGGAGCAGGTGCGCAACGGGGTGGTTGTGAGGATGGCTATTCTCTATTTGATCAGCAGGGAGGGGGCTGGACGGCATGATGTTGCTTAAGGGTGGAGACATAATAGACCCTTCCGGCGGGCTCTCCGGAGTTGCGGATATCCTGATTAATGAAGAAGGCTTTATAGAGAATATCGGCCAGGATATCGAAACAGATGAAGAGGACGCCTTAATTATCGACGTGTCGGGGCTTAAGGTGATGCCGGGTCTGGTAGATATGCACGTGCATCTGCGCGAACCGGGCTACGAGTATAAGGAGAACATCGACACGGGACTGAAGGCGGCGGCGGCGGGCGGCTTTACAACCATTGTGTGTATGCCGAACACCAGTCCTGTGGTTGATACAAGGTCTACGGTCAGGTTCATAAAAGAGCGGGCCGGTGCGGCGGGACTTGGCAACCTGTACGTTGCAGGCGCGGCCTCGAAGGGGCTCGAAGGCCGCGACATGGCCGAAATCGGCGATATGGTCGCTGAAGGCATTGTCGCTGTAACGGACGACGGAAAATCAATAGCCGACGCTTCATTGATGCGTCGCGTACTCGAATACATAAAAATGTTCGATATTCCGTTCATGGTACATGCGGAATCGCCGGAGCTGGCCGGGGCCGGCGTGATGCACGAGGGACTCGTCGCAACGACGATCGGTATGCCGGGCATTCCCGCACAGGCGGAATCCGTAATTGTCGCGCGCGACATCGAGCTTGCGGAGCTCACCGGCAGCCGTGTGCATATCACGCACTTAAGCACCGAATCGTCACTGGATTACGTGCGGCGCGCGAAAGCGAAAGGTCTGAAAGTGACGTGTGATGTCACGCCGCACCACCTCACGATGACGGACGACGCGGTGATGGGCTTCGACACAAACACGAAGGTGAACCCTCCGCTCCGACCGCAACGGCATGTGGACGCCGTTATAAAAGGACTGCAAGAGGGTGTTATCGACGCAATTGCTTCAGATCACGCACCTCACGCGGTACACGAAAAAGAAAGCTCGTATATCGAAGCGCCGTTCGGGATGATCGGGCTTGAAACGAGTCTCGCCGTGCTGATAACACGGCTTGTCAGGACGGGGATATTGACATTGGAGCAGCTTGTCGCCAAACTTACCATCGGTCCGGCGGATGTGCTGGGACTCGACGCGGGGCGGCTGGAAGTGGGCGCTCCGGCGGATATAACAGTTGTCGATCCCGATGTAATGTGGACGATAGACCCGAACATTTTTTATTCACTTGGGCGCAACTGTCCTTACGCGGGCTGGGAAGTCGGCGGAAAGGTCAAATATACTATCGCCGGCGGTAAGATCATTGCGAAAAACGGAGTAGTGGAGTAATGTCGGAATATAAAAAGAAAAACGCCGTTCTCGTCATCGAGGACGGAACAATTGTCGAGGGAGTGTCCATCGGCAGCGAGGGGACGGCCTTCGGCGAGATTGTTTTCAATACGAGCATGACCGGCTACCAGGAGATTTATACAGACCCTTCGTATGCGGGACAGGTTGTGATGCTCACATATCCGCTCATCGGCAACTACGGCGCGACGGACATGGACCTCGAGTCCAGGCGTCCGTTCCTGCGCGGTGTGATCGTGCGCGAACTGTGCCCCGTACCCAATAGCTGGCGAAACAGATATACGCTCGCGGAGTTTCTCGAACGCAACAATATTGTCGGCATCAGCGGCGTGGACACGCGCGACCTGACCTGCCACATCCGCACAGAAGGTGCGATGCGCTGCGGCATATCCACAGTATACGGCGCGAAAGAACTGCTCGAAAAGGTGAGGCAGTCACCTGAAATATCCGGGCAGGACCTCGTCGCAGAAGTCACGACAAAAGAAGCTTACGAATTCGAGTTCGAGCCTGACCCGAAGGAAGATCACCGCGATTATCCGAAAATGAAGTGGCCGTTCCACATCGTGCTGGTGGATGTAGGAACGAAGATGAATATTCCCAAGTCGCTGGTGCGGCGCGGGTGCAGAGTGACGATTGTACCGGCGCAGGAAACGGCGGAGTCGATACTGGCGAGAAAGCCGGATGGGATAATGCTCAGCAACGGCCCCGGCGACCCGAAAGATTCGATGTATGTTGTCGAAACGATAAAGGAATTACTCGGGAAAGTTCCCCTGTTGTGCGTATGTCTCGGCCACCAGCTCGCTTCGCTCGCGATGGGCGCTAGCACATATAAATTGAAATTCGGGCATCGCGGCGCGAACCAGCCTGTGAAGGACGCGCAAAGGAACCGGGTTGTCGTCACCAGCCAGAATCACGGCTACGCGGTCAACAGTAAGGGGCTCGATGAACTGGGACTCAGGATTTCGCATTTCAATGTGAACGACGGGACTGTAGAGGGCGTCGCGCACAGGGATTACCCGATGATCTCCGTGCAGTTCCACCCCGAGGCTTCGCCCGGCCCGATGGATTCGCGGTATCTGTTCGACGAATATCTCGAAATGGTTGACGATTGGCATGAGAAGAATTGAACATGGGACAAGCTTCTGATCGAGGCTGAAATAAGAACACTAAAAGGAAACAGGTAGAAATAATGTCGCGGAAGAAGGACATCAAACGTGTAATGGTGATCGGCTCTGGGCCGATAATAATCGGTCAGGCTGCTGAATTTGATTATGCCGGAACCCAGGCGTGCAAATCGCTGCGGGAAGAGGGTATAGAAGTCATACTCGTGAACAGCAACCCGGCGACGATAATGACAGATACCGACATCGCTGACGTCGTTTATATTGAACCGATCAGCGCGGATTTTATCCGCACAATAATACAGAAGGAAATGCCCGACGGACTTCTGCCTACGCTAGGCGGCCAGACCGGTCTAAACATGGCGGTCGAGCTTGCCGACGCGGGCATACTCGACGAGTTCGGGGTCGAACTTCTGGGCACTCCGCTCGATACGATCAAGGCAGCCGAAGACCGCGAACTTTTCGGCGCGCTGATGGCGGACATAAACCAGCCGATGCTCGAAAGCGCGATTATAACCGACATTGAAGCAGGATTGGAGTTCGCCGACGAGATCGGATACCCTGTAATTGTCAGGCCCGCATTCACGCTCGGCGGCACAGGCGGCGGTATCGCAAAAGACCGCTCACACCTCGAAGAGACGCTCCGCAAAGGGCTTAAAATGAGCATGATCGGCCAGGCGCTGATCGAGCCCTGCGTGCTCGGCTGGCGCGAGATCGAATACGAAGTGATGCGCGACAGCTCGGATAATTGCTTCATCGTCTGCAATATGGAAAACATCGACCCGATGGGGGTTCACACAGGCGACAGCATCGTTGTCGCGCCCAGCCAGACTCTGACGGATAAAGAATACCAGCTTCTGCGCACCGCATCGCTCGACATCATCAGCGCGCTCGGTATCGAAGGCGGTTGCAATGTGCAGTATTCGATGAACCCGAACAGCATGGAGTATTATGTGATCGAGGTAAACCCGCGCGTGAGCAGATCGTCGGCTCTCGCGTCGAAAGCGACCGGCTACCCCATCGCCAAAATCGCCTCGAAGATCGCCGTGGGGCTTACGCTCGATGAAATAAAAAATCCCGTAACGCAGAAAACCTATGCGTCGTTCGAGCCCGCGCTCGACTATGTCGTGATGAAAATCCCGCGCTGGCCGTTCGACAAATTCGACTTCGCCGACCGCTCTCTCGGCACTCAGATGAAAGCCACGGGCGAAGTGATGGCGATAGGCAGAAATTTCGAGTCATCTCTGCTCAAGGCGATAAGATCACTTGAAATCGGCTGCACAGACATGACAATAAAAGACAAGAATCTGGGCCTCGTGGGGCCTATGGAACTTGAAGATAAACTCACGACACCCAACGACGAACGTCTGTTTTATGTGATGGAGGCGTTCAGACAGGAAATGCCACTGGGCGAAGTTCATAACCTCACAATGATCGACAACTGGTTCCTCGAAAAGATAAGGCGGCTTGTCAGGCTCGAAAAGGAAATGCAGGGCCTCGGTGGAATCGACAACCTTTATAAAGATAACCTTTATACATACAAAGACGCCGGTTTCAGCGATATGTATATCGCAAGGCTTCTCGGCTGCACGGAAAAGGAAGTCGAACTCAAGCGGAAGGGACTCGGCATCAGGCCGGTCTTTAAAATGGTCGACACATGCGCCGGAGAGTTCGAGGCGGAAACGCCGTACTATTATTCGGCCTACGAAAAGACTTCCGAAGTTAAGAAAAGTTCGAAGAAAAAAATCGCCGTCCTCGGAGCCGGTCCCATACGTATCGGACAGGGCATCGAGTTCGACTACTGTAGTGTCCACTCCGTGTTCGCGCTCAAAGAACTCGGCATCGACTCGATTATCATAAACAACAATCCCGAAACTGTCAGCACGGACTTCGACACTGCCGACAGGCTCTATTTCGAACCGCTGACAAAGGAAGACGTCACGCATATTCTCGAAGAGGAAGAAGCGGACGGCGTGATCGTGCAGTTCGGCGGCCAGACGGCGATCAACCTCGCCGGGCCGCTGCACAATGAAGGCGTGAAGATAATGGGCACCGGCTTCGACGGTATCGATCTCGCTGAGGACCGGGGCCGCTTCGACGACCTGCTCAATAAACTCGATATTCCCAGGCCGCACGGCAGGGCTGTGGTTTCGGTTGCAGAAGCTGTAGTGACAGCCGACGACATCGGGTACCCGGTGCTGGTGCGGCCGTCGTTCGTGCTGGGCGGTCGCGCAATGGAAATAGTTTACGAGAGGGATCAACTCGAAAAATATTTCGAGACGGCGATGCTTGTTAATCCCGACCATCCCGTGCTTGTGGACGAATATGTGCTTGGCCGCGAAGTGGAGGTCGATCTTATCGGCGACGGGAAGGATTTTCTTGTCCCCGGCATTATGGAACACATCGAACGCGCGGGTGTTCATTCCGGCGACAGCATGGCCGTGTATCCGCCGCAAACGATCAAGGGCACAACAATCAGGAAACTCGTCGATTACACGGAAAGGCTGTCGAAGGGGCTGAAGGTCATCGGCCTGATGAACATTCAGTATGTTGTTCGCGGCGAAGACGTTTACGTTATCGAAGTAAATCCGCGGGCGAGCCGCACGGTGCCGTACCTGTCGAAAATCACCGGTATACCGATGGTAAAAACAGCGACAAAATGTATGTTCGGACAGGGCATAAAGAAACAGGGCCTGCCCACCGGGCTGCCGCGCTCGGCGCGCCATATCGCTGTGAAAGCGCCTGTGTTCTCATTCGCTAAAATGCTCGATGTCGACGTAAGCCTCGGGCCGGAAATGAAATCGACAGGCGAGGTTCTGGGAATCGACTATTCCTATGACCGCGCACTCTATAAGGCTCTTATCGCCGCCGGTGTAAAAATCCCCGAAAAGGGACACATGCTCGTGACGATCGCCGATAAGGACAAAGAGGAAGTCCTGGATTTAATCAGGGGGTTCCGCGACATAGGTTACCACTTCACAGCAACTCAGGGCACGGCGGCATTCCTTAATAAAAACGGCGTCAAGTCAAATGTCGTGCATAAAATCGGCCAGGGGCATCCGGATATCCTCGATATGATTTACTCGGGCGATACCGACATACTTCTAAACACACTGACTCCCGACATCGAGGCGGAAAAAGACGGACAGCGGATCAGACGCGCGACTGTCGAACTCGACATCCCCTGCATGACATCGCCGGACACTGCCTGGGCGCTGCTCATGTCGCTTCAGGGCTACAAGGAATCGGGTGGAAGCTCCTTCTCCACCTTTCCGATAAATCATTACATGCGTGACGCCCTTGCTGCCAGAAAACTCGGATTAAAGAAATAGCCCGCATCTTTCACCAATGCTGGCCAATAACCGGGAGAATGCCTGTAATAAAGGCGCGGCAAGTGAAAAGAAACAGGAAGTTCCCAGCCATCCCCCGGCAGGAGCAGGCTTTTCATTCGGCCACTTAACAACTGACATCATTTCGATGTTTGCGTCGAGTAAAGTATGAGGTTAAAACCTCCGCCGAGCGCTTCCCGCTGGAGTTCGACCGGATTTCCATTCAGCCACATTTTGTATTCATGAACATGCTTTGAACTCGTCGGTTCGCCCTCGACATCTTTGCGCACAACCCACATATATTTGTATTTCTCGGCGATGTTCTTCAGGGCATACGGCGGATAGGAGTCGATCGTTCCGTGAAGAAGCGGGAGCAGGGCATCCTGTCTCATTCTGCCTGGTTCGAGCATTTTCATATCGAAGTTTGGGAAGAGGTTTTCGGTACGTCCGATCAGGTCCGGCGCATAAAGAGAAAAGGGAATCGACTTCCAGCCGTCGATGAAAACAACCGGTGCGTTGATGTTGTTTTTCTCCTTGATAACTTCCGCGGCCCGGGGCCAGTCGGGCCTGTTCCCCTCCGCGATTCGCGTGGTCGGCACACATCCGAACAAAACGGTGAGAATTGTAACCAGGAAGAACGCCCTTGTGCGCCAGCCTGCCACACGCACAAGCCCGTTGCCGCATACTGCATAAAAAATCAACGTGGCGGGCATGAGATAAGTCCACGGCGGCTGCGCCGTGAAACTCAGCGCCGCGCCCGCCGCAATAAATGCCGCGAGTAGCATAAACTCAAACAAGCGCGGCCGGTATCCGTCCTCATATTCACGAAATCCGGCAAAAGGCATGTACTGATACAAAAAGAATACAAAAAGCGCAGCCAGCACACTCCAGCCATTCAGCAACCTGCCGGCTGAGAAGAACCCGCCAAGCTGCATGAGTATCCCTACATATTTTTCGATGAACAAAAATCTGAACTTGAGGTTCAGCACATCCTTGCCGGGCAATATCTTTTCAGTTACGAAGTCACTTGTAATAGTCGACATGTGCGACGGGAGCAGCGGTCCGCCCACCCATCGGGTCCACCAGAAAGCGCACAATACAAGCAGTGCGATATTAAGCGGTATCCACCACGATAGACACTCTTTGCGCTTGCGCCCGAACCCAAGAACAAGCACATTTGCAGGGAGAATAAAAAGCAGTATGAAGTAGTGCGAGGAAGCGAGAACAAGTAGCGAAAATGCAAAAGCCGTAACGTCGAATATACCCGCCCTGCCCTCGAAAATCAGCCACAGTGTGTAGATCGCCACTGCAAGCAGGAACATTGCCGCTGCTGTCGATGTGCCCGATCTGCACATCATTATGTGATATGGGGAAACAACCATCATGAGCGCCGCCGCGCGCGCTGCCCATGTGCCGAACAGTTTTTGCGCGATCATATATGTGAGCACAATAACGCCCAGACCGAAAACGAGCGCAGGCAGCCGAAACCACAGTATTGAATCAGATATCGTCATCCACAATTTCACGAAAAGTACGTGTGGAAAAGAAGTGCCGAAATATTTCTCAGCGCCGATCCTGAAAAGTGAGAATATCCGACTCCACGATTCGTTTGCAAGAAAAATAATACGCGCTTCCGGGTCCGTAAGTATCACTTTCCCTATTCCGGGCGCCCTCAGCCACACTGCAAGCACTGCGAGCAGCAGTTCAGACATTCTCTTTTTAGCAATTTCCATTATTTGTGTTTTCCCTGAATTCGGCTGTGTGTATAGAGTCTATCCCTATCGTTACGGTATTCAGACCAGTAATGTATTGACTGCATATTGACTGAACACACTGTGACCACCGGTAAAGTTTTCTTTCGTAACATATAATTCGCCGGTCATGGAATCGTTATCAGCAACTCTGGCGGCGGATCAATTATTTTTATAAACCCGACGGGATCACCATCGACTTCGTATTTTTCCAGTCTGGTTTCCGGCTTCGTTGTATACATTCCCGGCCAGTGGTACTTGATCACGACCGCGCCGCCGCTCCGGTCCTGTGTTCTCACTTTCAGCAATCCGTAGTCGGCTTCGACATCTCCCGCGCCGGAAATGAACTGCGAGGGCGTGTAGTTGTCGACAACGTAAAACGAAAATTGTTCGACCGCGTCTGTTTTGCTGAAATCACCGCCGTACCTGTCGAAATATCCTTTCGACGCATCCGACCAGCATACTATCCACTTGACATTATACAATTCCAGCAGCCGTTTCATCTCATCGGGACGTAGATCGGTAATCGCTTTTCCGAATGCCCGGCCATCAAAAAAGGTTGCCCGCCTGTGTTTCAGAAATACATAAGGATAGGGCCCGCCGATAAATTCTCTGCCTGTCATCAGTCCGAAATTCGATACAATCTGCGTGTTTCCGTACACCTGCCCCATGCTCTCGACATCCATGTCGCCCGAGTCCTCGATCATTATCCGCCCGCCGGGTGGAAGCCCCTTAATCTTTTCAGCCACCATCCTTACCTCAGGCGAAACACCACGCGCGAGAAGTATGTGAATCGGCTTCAGCCATTCCGACGAATATATCACGCCGCCAATCGCAACCGCGGCGACAATGAAGGCGGCGGTCCAGCCTGCCGCGTTTATTTTCCCCGTATCGTTCGCCAGTTTCGCAATCCCGACTCCACCCGGCACAGCGAGCATCAGTTGTGCGAACGCCTGGTATCTCGCCGGGTTAAGATTGCCCGCGCCCGGGATGAACGCGCCGTAATACGCGAACAGCCACAGAGCCGCCGCGGGCAGTATCAGGAACAGAGCGAGGTTTGTTTCCCCTTGCTTCTTTAATTGCAGGCAGCCCGCCGCGCCCGCCGCGAGAAGCAGACACAGTGTTGCCGAATGCAGAACCCCCTTCGGCCCCGATAATGTGAGCATATTCATCTTTGCAACACCGGTGAAGTATTCCCTGAACGGCAGCAACACATCGTAATTCCGCCAGAACGGCGCTTCAGGCACAGATACCATATTATGGATATTGGCAATAAGCGGGTTTATCCAGAAACTGTTTAAAAGATACGCCGCCGCCGCGGCAATCAAAATCCCGGCGAGACGCTTTGCGCGAGTCGACCTGTCGGCCCGGGCGCATGTTTCCGCATGACCTGCGAATATAATCCACAACGCGACTATTCCCGGCACGAAAAGAACGATCGCGGTCGTTTTATGAACAAACAGTGAGAGCGATACAAAAACGATCATCCCGGTGAGACTGTATGCGCCGCCGTGTTCCGCGTATCTATACAGAAAAGACAATGCGACCATGCACACACCGAGAGCGAATCCGGCTGTGACCATGCCCACCATAAAAAAAAGTACGGGCAAGCCTGCAAGGAAATACAGTCCGCCAAGTACGAGCCCGGCGGAAGATTCTTTCAGTGTGAACCCGAAATTCGCAAGCGCCCACCAGAAAAGGAGCGGGAAAGAAAAAAGTCCGGCCAGAAAAAACGCCCTTACGACCGAAGCCGCGGGCACCGAACTGAAAACACGGGCCGCCGTCTGTGTCGCGACGTTGCTGTTCCAGATAAAGGACAGCGGATAACCAGCCATGAAATGTGGCTCGTAGCCCCATATATTGCCGGTGTTTTCGTAGAATCGGCGTGCCGCCTCGGCTGAATAATTAAGAATCGCAAAATCATTAAAAACAAAACCGTCCGCCGGGATTCTCGCGCAGGTCGCAGCATAGCCGACGATAACCGACAACGCTGCCGCAGCAGCGAACAGCCAGAAAACAGTTCCACGGGTAACTTTCATATATAGAATAATCTTATTATCAGCAACGCGATATATCAATATTCGGGCAATACGACACTCACGCCTCCATTGTTGTTTTGACGTATACAATATAGAATTCGTAGCAGTCGTTTGTTTTGAAATTGCGGCGACAGTAAATATATTTACATCCGTTATCGAGGATTATACGAGATTGCACAAGAACATAAAAACGAAAGCTATTCTGACAGGATTCAGGCGAAGTGCCGGCAGTGCGAGTACCGTTGAAGACCCTTATGTCGAGCTCGAACGCCTTGCCGGGACTGCCGGCGCGGATGTTGTCGACGTCATCACGCAGCCCGACATGCCGCCGGTGCCGAAATATTACATCGGCTCGGGAAAAGTCGGCGAGATCGCCGGGGCGGTCTCGGACAGCGGTGCCGAACTCGTGATATTCAACAACGAACTGACCCCGTTGCAATTCAGAAATCTCGAGCGGGAGATCGACGCGAGAGTTATCGACAGGACGCAACTTATTCTCGACATCTTCGCGATGCGCGCGCAGAGCAGCGAAGGTAAGATACAGGTCGAGCTTGCACAACTCGAGTACCTTTTGCCAAGGATTACAGGCCGCGGGGTGGAACTATCGAGGCTGGGCGGCGGCATCGGGACACGAGGGCCGGGCGAAACCAAACTCGAGGTGGACCGCCGCAGGATCAGGCAACGCATATCCGTGCTGAAAAAAAAACTGGCCATGGTCGAAAAGAACAGACAGGTTCAGAAACAGCGAAGAAAAAAAGCAGCGATTCCCATAGTCGCACTCGTTGGTTATACGAACGCCGGAAAGTCGACCCTCTTCAACTCTCTGAGCAATGAGTCTACATTCGTAGAAGATAAATTGTTTGCAACACTCGATCCGCTCACCCGCCGCGTTTTCATCAGCGGTGTCGGCAATGTGCTGATAATGGACACGGTAGGATTCATCAAAGACCTGCCTGTAAAAATCGTGGAAGCGTTCAAATCGACACTCGAGGGCATAACCGACGCGCATCTGCTGGCGCATGTTGTCGATGTAAGCAATCCGGATTGCGAAGTTCAGATCGGCGAAGTGGAAAAAATCATCAATTCGCTGGGCGCGTCGGACATTCCGTCACTTATGATATTAAACAAAACAGATGCCCTGAAGTCGCTCGGGAGGCTTGCCCGTCTGAAAAGATCGAAGAACAACGTCATCGCAATATCCGCGCTTAAAGACAAAGACTTTTCACAATTGAAATTAAAAATCGAGGACTTGCTCCCGGACCATTTGAAGAAAGATTACAGTTGATTTGAAAACAGCGGGGATCATGGTTATTATCTATGCGCATCGGTTGAATATTTCATGGGTAACGATGCTGAATCGAAGGGCGAAATAAGAGGAAAGTTTTTTTGCAACTGTTCACGGGAGGGCATTGGAAATAATTCGTTAAACACCTGGAATTTCTTCGCTTCGCTCAGAATGACAACCCACGAATTTTGAGATTAACGGCACTATCAGAAAATTCTGGAATGCAAAAACATCAGTTTTTGCGAAATGCGATTTCTTCACAGTTGCAACGACACAGTCGTTGCATTCCAGGAATTTTAGATGTTCCATTGCGAACAGTTGACTGTGAACGGATACGTTTTTTAAAGAAAGGTAAATAAGATGCTGAAGATAGGATTTGTCGGTTGGCGCGGTATGGTCGGTTCTGTGCTGATGGAGAGAATGTCGGCTGAGAATGACTTCAAGGGCTTCGAGCCGCGATTTTATTCGACATCGCAGATGGGGCAGCCGGCACCCGCCGTGGAACTCGATGCGCCGCCGGTCGAGAATGCGAGAGACATCGAGAGTCTCGCCGCGCAGGATATTATTGTTACTTGCCAGGGCGGCACCTATACGAATGAGATTTTCCCGAAACTTCGCGGGAGCGGCTGGGACGGATACTGGATAGATGCGGCGTCTGCGTTGCGTATGAAGGACAATTGTGTGATTGTGCTGGACCCGGTGAACCGCGATGTGATCGACGATTCGCTCGCGGCGGGCGTGAAGAATTTTATTGGAGCGAATTGCACGGTAAGCCTGATGTTGATGGCGATAGGCGGTTTGTTCAAAGAGGGACTGATCGAGTGGCTGACTTCTATGACGTACCAGGCGGCGTCGGGTGCCGGCGCGAAGAACATGCGTGAGCTTGTTGCGCAGATGGCGGCTGTGGGCGCGGCGGGCACCGAGTTTATTGCCGATGAAAACAGCAACATTCTGGACCTCGACCGAACGATTGCGGCGTTGCTTCGCAGCGATTCGTACCCGACTGCCAATTTCGGCACGGCGCTTGCCGGAAGCCTGATCCCATGGATCGACGTACCTCTTGAAAACGGTCAGAGCAAGGAAGAATGGAAGGGGTTCGCGGAGACAAATAAGATTCTTCAATCAGAGAATCCGATTCCTGTTGATGGTATTTGTGTACGTATCGGCGCGATGCGCTGCCACAGTCAGGCGTTGACAATAAAACTTACGAGAGATACTCCGGTCGATGAGATCACGGATATTATCGCAGGTGCCAATGACTGGGTGAAGGTTATCCCGAACACGAGGGAAGATTCGACAGCAGCGCTGTCGCCGGCGGCGGTGACAGGCAGGCTCGATGTGCCGGTGGGGCGCATACGAAAACTTAATGTCGGACCGTGTTTCATCACGGCATTTACTGTCGGCGACCAGTTGCTGTGGGGTGCGGCAGAACCCATCAGGCGGATTCTTAATATTGTAATTGAACACATAAATAAGCCAATTGTAAAATTCTGATTCTGCTGCGGTCGGCTGCTATTGTCCATAGCTGCGTTGTCGGTGCAAAATCGTCCTCGACGTACTTTACAAGTACGCCTGCGAGGATTTTACACCTCCGCCTTGCTCTGAACAATTTCGCTCGACCTCGATAGGAACATAATTTTGCAATTGGCTCAAATAAATGATTTGGTGGCTGGTGTGAATCCGGGTTGCTGTTTGATTGATAAGTAAATTGCAGTAACCTACAGTCCCAGTTAACTGAAGACTCTTAATGGCTTTGCGCACCACGCGATATATCCGCAGTGGAAAATCGACAAGGACTACAGTCATTCCTGGGTTGTGCTGGAAGATCTGCCCGGCTACGCGGAAAAGTATTCGTCCGTCTTCGATAATTACAACATTTATACCACGCTGAATTATTACCCTGAAGAATACGCCACGGCGAGAGAACGGTTCCAGGCTGCGGAGAACCATCATAAACGGTTCCTGCGGATGAATCCCTCTCCTACAGAAAATGTTATTAAGGAAAGAGAACGGGAACTCTCCGCACTCGAGGCGGATATCCCGAAAGCCTGCTTTGTTGATCTGGCTTTTGATTTCGATGTTGGTAAAGAATTAAAAACCAATGTACGGCGACATCAAAGGCCACCGGCAAGCGATGTTCAAATCCTGCGGTCATCGGATTTAACGTATGCTACGCCCATGGCGCCCACAAGAAAAGAAAACCCGGAGATCCTCCTATAAAAACAAAAAGCGGGTGGCATTCCAACGTACTGCGTAAATACAAGAACAGGATAAATAAAGCGGCAAATGAACTCGGCGTGGAACTGCCGGATACTTTGAAACACGGGTTCCTGGCGTTTGAGATACTGGATGTTGAGGAACGCAAGAATTTTCTGGGTGTGGTCAAGCAGATGCACGAAGATTTCAAGATGAATAAATCGTCGGACTTCTACGCCGTGGAACTGGTGGCGACAAACCTGATCCTTTTCAGGAGAGCGGCAAAGAACGGCGACGTAAAAGCTACCGAGGCTTACGACCGGATGGTCCGGCTGCATCTGAGCGATCTGAAAGCGACAAAGAATGCCCGTGAGGGTGAAACCGTAAATATCAAAACTACTCCCGCTGAATGGGCGGCGTCGATTCTAAAACGTGTGAATGAGGAAGATAAGGAGAAACAGGTGGAAAAATCGAAAAGTTAATACTGGGGCTTCGTTCTATTTATAAACATCACGTCTGTGGCCAATCTTTAAAACAAGAACTTCGTCATCCTGGATTCTGTAAATGATTCTGTAGTTGCCTACTCTCAAAGACCATAATGACTGGAGATTGTGCCTCAGGGGTTTTCCGTAAGAAGCGGGTTCAGTTGCGAGTCGGTTTTCAATAGCTTTCTTTAGGCGCTCTCGCATAGTTTTCGGAAGACCGGGAATATCAGAATCTACGACATCGGAATGATAAATAACTCTAAAAGACATAGGTCATTCTTTCCAGGCATCTTCGTGGGAAACAGCTTTTTGGGGATTGAATGTTTCCAGGCGGGATTCACCTTCTCTCACCCAGTGCACATCTTCAGATGCCATGTACGTATCTCTCACAATGTCTCGAATCATGCCTGATACGGA
Source organism: bacterium (assembly GCA_024278215.1). Taxonomy (GTDB): domain Bacteria; phylum UBP15; class UBA6099; order UBA6099; family JAJRTR01; genus JAJRTR01. The sequence continues at coordinate 1,495 of JAJRTR010000201.1, read as the reverse complement.
AACGCCTTCGTTTTTTGCTGACTTCTTCAACCACTTGTGAAGCTTCGGTTCAAGAACAACCATTACTCTCGGATTCTTCGTCGGCATCGTAATCACCTCTTGAACATAGTGTATCATAAGTGTTGAACCTTTTCAAGTAGCAAGAACGAAAAATAACACAAAGACGAAACAACAGTCGTATTTGATGAGATCGACTGCTGAAATATTCCGATGAAACCAAGAGCGGTTTTTTCAGACAGTCGTCTAATGCACAGATATGCGACGGAATAGATATCTTCCGTTCGCCGGTACCCCACAGGGCTCGGCGGACAGTGCCCCTTGAAAATTGAATCATCGCCAGCCACACCGTTCGCACACGGTCGCGTCCAGCTTCGCGCCTGTCGCATTTTCATCGATCATCCGGAGCATTCCTCCGGCGTCGGTGAAAAATATCCGCAATTTCAAAGCTAAGTACCCCCCGCGACAGTGAACCGGGCGTCCCCTTTTTCTCGCGATGGGTTTCCGGGTTTTTTATGGGTATTCATGAATGGGCATTATCTCGCAGAAAAGCTGCGATGTCTGACTTTTTCCAGCGACCATCGGCAACAGCCATGACTACCTGTTCAAAGGAGTTCTCACCAGCATCGATCTCGATATCGTTGAGTGATAGAAAAATAAGCGCTGCAACCGCTCCTACTCTCTTGTTGCCATCCACGAAAGGATGATTCTGTGTGATGTGAAAAAGATAAGCGGCGGCCATCTCGAATATGTCATTGTGAAGATACTCGCCGTCGAAACATGATGAAGGCATGGCCATGGCGGATTCCAGCAGAGCCGCGTCGCGGATTCCTGGACTGCCTCCGTATCTCGTTATCTGGTCATCGTGGATTTCAAGAATTTCAATAGTGTTGAGAAAAATGGGTTCCACTGGTTTACTCCGCAAGTCGTTTCAAAGCGCGGCCATACTTTTTGTTCGTGGAATCAAGCGCCTTATTGAATTTCTCTCGGCGTTTTTTATCACGAACGGGCGAAATCAACAGCGTTTGTCCGTCCGTTGAAATTTCAAGCGGCGTACCGGCATCAATCTTTAGAAGTTCCAGGATTGCCTTGTCTATAACCAGCGCTAGACTGTTACCATGTTTTGTCAGTGTCTTGACCACGTGCATATCACCCCATTCCTACAATGTACTAACATTGTATCACCAGTCGGTTTATACGTCAAGAACGTCTTCTGAAGCCTGAACGAGAAAAAGACCGCGAACGGCCTCCTTCATTGCTGACGTGTTTGATGTTACAGCGTTTCCATCGCCTGTTGAAGTTCTTCGAACGGCACGTGGGCGTAGATGGAGATAACTCGACGTTTGTCGGTGAGCAGAAATACGGTGAGGAGGGTGCTGAGGGAGGACAGGGTGTCAGACAACAAGTACAGGCGCAAAAAGCCGTACAGGTCGAAGTTGGGACCGTTTGAGAAGAAGTTGAAGGAGATGGTAGAGGCGAACGAGAAGTTGCCGCAGCG
>JAJRTR010000200.1 GCA_024278215.1 bacterium | reverse complement strand
TCTTCCACTCTTATTGAGCCAATTGCAAAATTCTAATTCTGCTGCGGTCGGCTGCTATTGTCCATAGCTGCGTTGTCGGCGCGAAATCGTCCTCGACGTACTTTACAAGTACGCCTGCGAGGATTTTACACCACCGCCTTGCTCTGAACAATTCCGCTCGACCTCGCTACGAACATAATTTTACAATTGGCTCTTATCATTTAAAGCGTACGATATTTCTCGATATATTTCTCATCTGATGAATGATTTCTTCGAGTTCATGATTGTTTGCGATCCACTTCCTGCATAATTCAGCCTGCTCCTCCGTGAGATAAACCGATATTGTTTTTCCGTCTTCCTTCCAGCTAAATTGTATATAAGGACCATGTCGATATTCCGGGTCCGCATGACATCGGCATTCGGGCTTTCCGCATACCATCATTCTTTCAGTCAACGAACCCTGCACAACATGCCCGAGGGCCAATATTCTTTGCTTCAAATGCTCATACTCTTGTTCAAATTGCTCCAGTTCTTCTCTGGTGTGCGTCTTGTATTTCACCATTTATATCTTGACATCTCCCTACAGGTAAATATACTGTGTGTCCTGAATTATTTTTTGCACTTGACTTTTGCCTACAGTTAATTATACTGTTGGATACATCGGGTGTCAAGAAGCAGTCGGAAAATCCGTTTATGAAAAAACATGAACAGGAAAGCTATTCCCGGAAAGTCTTATCCGGTGGAGCCAATTGCAGAATTATCCTGTCGTCTATAGCGAGGACAACAGGAAGTTCCTCTGGCCGGTACTGAATCCATTGAAAATGCTTTTATGTTGTTGCGATTGAGGGAGCTGATATTTTCTGCCCGTGCAAATTGCAAATACAATTGCGCTATAAGCCTGATTCTACCTTGAGAGGAGGCAGAACATGCAGAATGCTGAAAGAGCGAATGACATTATGATTCCGCTTAAGGATTATCCGTATATAAATACGAATTGTACGCTTCTGGATGCTATGGAGGTTTTCGACCGGACACATCTTCAGATCAACGGCAAGACATCACTACCACGTGTGCTGCTGGTTTTTAATGAGAACGACGATTTGATGGGAATAGTGAGAAGGCGGGACATACTCAGAGGGCTTGAGCCCGATTTTCTCTCGTCAAAATCTATGGGGTACAGAAAGATGCTGTTCGATGTAAGGATTGATCCCAACCTTACCGAGCTTAACTATGACCACCTCATAGAAGAGATAAAGACGAAGACGCAACGAACGGTAGATGAAATACTGAAGCCTGTAAAAGGAACAGTCACTCACGAGGATCATCTCGGCAAAATCGTGTATGAGATGGTGGAAAACAATGTGGCGCTTATTCCCGTGCTTGACGGAGAAACTGTCGTGGGCGTCGTTCGTTCTGTAGATGTTTTCGACAGGATATACCATCTTCTGAATGAATAATGGGAGCCAATTGCAAATTATGTTCGTAGCGAGGTCGAGCGAAATTGTTCAGTGCAAGGCGTAGGTGTAAAATCATTGCAGACGTACTTGTAGAGTACGTCGAGGACGATTTTATGCCGACAACGCAGCTATGGACAATCGCAGCAGAGTCAGAATTTTGCAATTGCCTCAATGGGTAATGTGCAATAAGTTCATGTCGACAATTGTCGATCAGCAATAGACGATAACTGACATCATATATAAGCCTTTCAGGGCGATTTCGCGAAAATGTGTTATGGAATACCGAAGGGATATTTCTTACATGGCATATAAGAAACAAAATGGAAAGAGTCGCCGGATATACAAGAAACCGGCGAAGTTGGATATGAAAAGAACCATCCTGCTGTTGCTGGGAGTGGGGCTTTTCGCGATGTTGTATCTCGCGCCGCCGCTTCCTGACGCCGTGGACCCCATGGGAAAACATTTTGCCCTGACGCGAGAGGGAAAAGCCGCGTTGGCGCTGTTCCTGCTTGCGGTCACATGGTGGGTCACGGAAGTGGTGCCCATAGGTGTTACCAGCATAGCTATCGGAGTATTCCAGTCGATATTTCTCATACGCAACACACGGACCGCCCTGACGGATTTCCTCGATCCTTCGGTCTGGTTCATTTTCGGTTCCATCGTGATCGGACTCGTTTTCACCAAGACGGGGCTCACAAAACGAATGGCATACAAGATGCTTTCTCTCGTGGGAGAAAGAACGAGTATGATATATCTTGGTTGTTTTCTCATGACGTCCGCTATGACGCTGGTGATGGCACATACCGCGGTGGCGGCGACGATCTTCCCATTGCTTATGGCGATTTATTCATTATATGGCGAAGGAGACAAGGAAACGAAGTTCGGCAAGGGGCTTTTCATGGGAATGGCTTACGTCGCCGGCGCGGGCAGCATAATCACCCTTCTGGGAGCGGCACGCGGGGCGGTCGCCATCGGCTTTTTCAGGGACATCACCGGCTATGAAATCACATTCTTCAGGCTCACCTACTTCATGCTGCCGCTGGGCGTGCTGATGACTATTATTCTATGGGTATATTTTATTATCGTGTACAAACCGGAAAAAAAGACCATACCGGGGCTGCGAAAACGAGCGATGGAACTACATCATAAACTCGGTCCGATCACTACTCAGGAAATAATTTCCATAGTTCTTGTTTTTTTGTGTATAGCTTTTCTCGGTGCGAGGTCTTTCATACCGGAACTTAAACCTTTTCATAAGAGTGCCGTCATACTTGTCGTCACTGTTATGTTCTTTGCGTTCAAGATTCTGGATATTGAGGACCTTGAAGACGTTCCGTGGAATATCATCCTGCTTTTCGGTGGTGCCATGAGCATCGGATTCTGTTTGTGGCAGACCGGTGCCGCCGAATGGCTGGCGGTCAATTGGATGGTCCTGTTCCGAAACGCCCCCTGGTTCGTTTTCGTGATGAGTATAGCTTTCCTGGTACTTATATTGACGAACATAATTATGAACGTCGCGGCGATAGCAATCTCACTGCCTGTAGCGCTGGTTATAGCGCCATATATAGGCGTAGCGCCCGAGGTGATTCTGTTCGCCTCGCTTGCCGTTGCCGGTATGCCGTTTATGTTGCTTGTCGGAGCCGCCCCAAATGCCATCGCTTACGGCAGCAAACAGTTTTCATCCGGCGAATTCTTCGCTGCCGGTATTCCGGCCAGCATAATCCTGTTGCTTGTGCTTGCAATATTTATAAGATTCATCTGGCCCGCCATGGGCATGCCTGTTTTGATACAGTAGCCGGTCCGGTATACCCATCAGTAAAAACATTCTCTTCAAAATAATACTATGTCGTTTCAACACTTCCAGCTTATTTCTTCGCGGACTCTGAATACGTATATAGCAGCCTTACGCTTAAGCCCATGATAATATAATGTGAGGCAGCACTAAAAAATACTGCCTCACATTTATATACTGTTGTTGTTAAACCGGAAAAAGTCTGCCACAAAGTAAATTCTACTCTGCTATTTCTTGTTTCCCGAGCCCTTTTTTCGACCGCGTTTTTTCTTGACGATCTTGATTTTCTTAATCTTAGCCTTCGGGCCAAGTGCCTTTTTGGCAATCTCTTCCATAGGCAGTTCATATATCTTCGAGAAATAGAACGCTGCTTTTAAAGAGATTTTCCTTTCATCGCGCTCAATCCTTGAGATCGTAGTTTTGTCGATCTCTTCCCCTGTCATGGCTACGACGTCTCGGATTGTCATTCCTTTTTTCAGACGTTGTTTCTTTAAAAATGCTCCTTCACTCATGTTTCTATCACCCTCAATTCTTAATATTTGCACATTTTAATACTTGATGCAATGTGCATTTAGTATACGCCCGAGGCGATTCGAACGCCTGGCCTTTAGATCCGGAATCTAACGCTCTATCCAGCTGAGCTACGGGCGCAATTCTCTTTTAACTCTAACTATTCTATTTGCCTTATGTCTTTCATTCAAGCTTGTTTGCAAATCGCATTTATGAACAGTTTGCCGCCATCACTGTCTATAATAATCTCTTCTTCTTTCCTTTGCATATTCAATAGAAATATTTATTCTTTGTAAACCCATTGTGTCGAGAAATATCTATTGAACAGCCGGATACGCAATTGCCTTCTTTGCCTCAAACAAATTATGAATAATTATTACTAATTTTTGCATCTATTTGCCCGGCAGCCACTTATTTGATCTTCCCTATAATAAGATAATTTTGCCATATCAGTCAAGATCATACTTAAAATTATTCTTTTTCTGTCAAACAATAACATTTTCGTTTAACATTTTGTTTCCAATCAGTGATATTTATTTTATGATGTATAATGTATTACATGTTGTATTGTCGGAATTGGCACATAAATTATTTTTGATATTAACCCGAATATTTCACCAATACGGGTTCAAAACCGGGAGAAAGAATATGGAATATGATCAGCCACTGTTCAGGCCGCCAAGTGAAGCGGATTCCCTGATACTGCAAGCCACTTATGGCTGCTCGAACAACACATGCCTTTTCTGCGGTATGTACAAGATGAAGAAGTTTCGCATACGCAGGTTCGACGATTTCAAGAAGGATGTCCTCGAGTGCGCGGGAACCATGCCGCACACAAAACGCATATTCCTCGCGGACGGCGACGCGCTTGTTATAAAAACATCGACTCTGAGCAAAATCCTCAGGCTGCTCTACGCCAAGTTCCCCAAACTCGAGCGCGTAACTTCCTACGCAAACCCAAAAAATCTGCTCGTAAAAACGATGGGCGAACTTCGCCTGCTTCGTGAGGAAGGTCTCGATATTCTTTATTTCGGCCTGGAGTCGGGCAACGACGACGTGTTGCGTAAAGTGGACAAAGGCACGACTCGGGCGGAAATGATCGAGGCTGGCGGCAAGGCGCTCGAGGCGGGATTCCCTCTTTCTGTCACCGTGTTGCTCGGGCTCGGCGGCGCAAAAATGTCCGAGCAGCACATTGCAGACACCGCATCGGTATGTTCGGAAATGAATCCGACCTATGTCAGCGCGCTCTCACTGATGCTCGGTCCGCTCGAAGATTATTTCGCGGAACAGATGGGGCCGGACTTTCGATTTCTGACAAAACTCGAGCTGTTGCGGGAAGTCAGGCAACTTGTCGATCAGCTTCGTACCGACGGCTGCATTTTCAGGACAAATCACGCGTCGAACTACCTGCCTCTCAAGGGGGTGCTGGCGCAGGATAGAGAAAAGCTGCTCGGCACTATCGACGCTGCTCTTGCCGATCCCGGGCGTTTCCTGCGCCCGGAATTTCTCAGAGCGTTGTGAGTATAAGCTTCAGGACGGGAAGCGCGGACAGATGGAACAAACAGATTATGACCGGGGTGTTGTCGAGGGGTTTTATGGGAAACCGTGGAGCGCCGCCGCACGATTGCGTTTTATTGACTTTATGTCTTACGCCGGTTTCAATTCCTATATCTACGCACCGAAGGCCGATCCGTTTCATCGCAAGAGGTGGCGGACACCCTACACTGCCGTCGCCCGGAAACATCTCGTCGCCGCCATAAACAAATGCGGCAAAAAAAACATCAACTTCTGCTGGGCGCTCAGCCCCGGCCTGTCGATCAGGTATTCAGAGCGCAAAGATTTCGATGCGCTCGCCGACAAGTTTGTTTCCATCTCTGATTATGGAGTACGAAGTTTCGCGCTGTTTCTCGACGACATTCCACCAGTACTTTCGCATGTGTCCGACAGGAATAAATGGAGCTCTCTCGCCTCGGCACAGGCCGATCTCGTGAACAGGCTTGCCGACGTGCTTTTGGAAAGAGTGCCCGGCGCGCGCCTGCTTTTTTGCCCTACAGAATACATTGGCGTAAAGCCGACTCCATATCTTGAAACTATCGGCAAAGATATTTCCCGCTCGATCGAGATATTCTGGACCGGGCCGCTGGTGGTTTCACCGCGAATTACGACCGAAGACACGAAATCCATTGCCGGCATAATAAAAAGAAAACCGTTGCTGTGGGACAACTATCCTGTGAACGACTACAACCGCTGCAAACTTAATCTCGGCCCCATCGCAGGACGCGAACCGGACGTGCCTTCGATGCTGGCGGGCTACTACGCCAACCCGATGAACGAAGCGGCGGCTTCCGCCATACCGCTGTTGACGATCGCGCAGTGGCTGCGTTCGCCGCACGATTACGATCCGCGCGCGGCTCTCGCTCAAGCGACTGTTGCGCCCTGGGGACAGAAACTTTCCGCCGGCGACCGTGATCTGCTGCTCGAATTCTGCGCACTCCACCCGGCGTCGTTTTTCTTCGGAGAGCCGCCTTCGCCGACTGTATCCGCAATTGACGCCGCAGGGAACGGCGAATTGCACAAATTGAAAAATGTGTTGCAACAATTCATTGAGTTACCGGCGCTGTTAAAAGAAGCCGACGCGCTGCGACTTTTCTACAACGATGTCCGACCGCTTGCGAAGGAGACTGCAAAGTATTGTAAAATCGCATTGCGCGCTGTCGAAGCGGCGGTGGCAGAGGATGGGCCGGCGCTGAAGGCAGCAGTGATAAAGGCGAGAGCGGCCCTTTGCGGAAGGAAAGTCAATACGATACCCGCGGCTGTGGTTCCTGTTATGTCGTATATCGGAAGGTGAAAAATGGAATGTCCGAATTGCGGACATAACAACAACGACGCAGCCTCCTGCTGCGAAAATTGTGGGGGTCGGCCTGGCAGCAGGGCCGTCAGAGGCGCGGTGTGCCCGGATGAGGCACCTGCAAACCGCCGCCCCGTGCCCGATGAGATTAAAGGTTTTAATTTCGGCGCGTTTTCGCTCAGCATATTCTGGACGGCGGCTCACAGGCTGTGGCTGTTTTTTGCCGTCCTGCTCGCTACATGTCTGATCCCGTTTACTGTAATTATCGGTTTTGCCGTTTCGCTCTATCTCGGGTTCAAGGGCAACGAGCTGGCATGGAAGGCGAGGACGTTCGACAGCGTGAAACAGTTTAAGGAAACTCAGCGTTTCTGGTCAATCTGCGGAATGCTCATAATAGTGCTGTCAATCGTCGTGATCGTGGCGATCGGTTTGTTTTATCATCCCGAGAACGGCAGTTATGTTGGAACAGGGAATCAACAATCTCAGAATGGAAACATAAACAACTTGCAGGACCTTGTCGAAAAGGGATATTTGTCCGAAGGCTCATGGCCACTGCGCGGGGATGCCGTCGAAAATGATAAAAAAGGCGTCTTTGAATACGGGCTCCCTGCGAAAAGGGCGACGCTGACTGAGACCGTCCCCTATGTGCCCCGGCAGGTCTCGGGGCACCGGTCCGGTATCGGCACACATAGCCCTTTGTCTCGCCACAAGTGAGTTGTAATATCTGAGCCAATTACAAAATTATGATTCTGCTGCGGTTGGCTGCTATTGTCCATAGTTGCGTTGTCGGTGCGAAATTGTTCTCGACATACTCTGCAAGTACGCCTGCGAGGATTTTATACCTCCGCCTTGTTCCGAACAATTTCGCTCGACTTCGCCACGAACATGATTTTGCAGTTGGCTCATCTGTATGGTATATAACTTCCATTTTTTACGAAGATGTATAGAATAACAGCAGTCGAACATGATTTTGCAGTCTGCGCAGTTGTATTTCTATATTTCCTGATTCGTTTGTGAATGGAGTTTATGGCAATGAGAAGATTATCGAAATATTTTTTGATCCTGGTTGCTTTGCTGTTCGTGTCGGCGGCTGCGTTCGCCGTGCCTGTGCAGAGGGTGCACGAAATACAAAAGCCGCTGTTGAGCGTGCCTGCGATTGTGAAGTCGGGCGAAGCGTTCGAACTGGTCTTGAAACCCGGAGCGAAGCAGGTAGCGGGTGCTGAACTTTCCGGTACCGTGATGAAGGCATACCGCGTCGCTCTCACACTCGACAGAATCAGCGCGGACGAAGACACCGTCGTCTTTTCCGCTGCGATACCGCAAGACACGCCCGATGTGCTGTACGACCTTAAAGTAACATTCGACGACGGCAGTACGGACACTCAGATTCACTCGGTGAAGGTAGTAAAAGAGTTCAAGAAAGATTACGATTTCGTGCACATTACAGACATACATTTCAACGTGGAAAAAGGCGGCGACATAGAAGACGCGAACAAAGTCCGGCTCGCGCTGATAAAGGACCTCGCGAAGATGAATGTCGAGTTCGTGCTGTTCTCGGGCGACCTCGGTCTCAACCCGGAAACTTATGACAGGGACTACATTTACGGATACGACGTATTCGCAAAACAAATGACGCTGCCCATGTTTATGGTGCCGGGCAATCACGAACAGTATGTGGATAACCGCCCCGACGAACCCATCGACGGACGTCCGTACTGGGACGCCGCATACGGCCCGACATACAACTCTTTCGACTACGGAGACATTCATTTCGTCGGTCTCAACAGTTTCGACTGGCCGAAGAAGCTTCGTGACCGGTTCAACGCCGACTATGTTTTCCTCGGCATCCCGATAAACTCGAACATCGGGCCGAAACAATGGAAATGGTTTAAAAACGATATGGCGGACGCGAGCAAACGGGGTTTCAAGGAATTTGTTATATATACGCACATCCCGAATAAGTTTCTGCAGGGTGGGCGCAAGATGGGATTTTCGCCGGTCATCAAGGTGAAGGGCGCATCTGTGGCGCAATTCACTAAGCTGCTCGATCACTACAAAGTCGGCTATGTTTTCGTCGGACACATGCACTACAACCGCATAGAAAAGTTGGGCAAGTATACGACCGAAGTGTGGACAAAGGCGGCGGGACTCGGAGGCGGCAAAGACAGCGACAACCCGAGTTGGGGATTCCGCATAGTGCATGTGCGCGACGGCAGAATCGCCGGCTGGGACATGCACAACCGCACTTTCTCCGAAGTACTGGGGCGCTGAAAAGGACATGGGAGCAGCAACATGAGTTTTCTCGCGGCAGTTGTTCAGATGACATCCACAAAAGATATGAAGCGGAATACAGACAAAGCGCTGGAGCTTGTCGATAAAGCGGCGGATCGCGGCGCGAAACTCGTCGGACTGCCGGAAAACTGGTCGCGCATCAGAGACAACGACGATCCGCCTCCCGACACTCTTCCCCTGGACGACGGCCCTGTGGCACTGCTGCGCCGGCTTTGCCGCGAACGAAAGATCACTCTCGTCGCCGGGACCATACCGGAACCGGCGCCCGGCGGGAAAGTGTTCAACACCTGCCCTGTTATCGGACCCGGCGGCGAGATAGTCGCAAAATATAAAAAGATTCATCTCTTTGATATAGAGATAAACGCAGGCGCGACACACAAGGAATCAAATGTGGTGGAGCCGGGCGATGAAGTGATCGTGGCGGAAACCGAAGTCGGCCCCATAGGACTCACTGTATGCTACGACCTCAGATTTCCCGAGCTTTTCAGGCGGCTCACGTTGAAAGGCGCGCGCATGATCTTCGTTCCGGCAGCGTTCACTCTGCACACAGGGAAAGACCACTGGGTTCCGCTGCTGAAAGCCAGGGCGATAGAAAACCTTGTGTACATCGCCGCGCCCGCGCAGTGCGGCAGGCTAACAAAAAAGCGGCAATGCTACGGAAAAAGCCTTATCGCCGAGCCATGGGGCAACGTACTCGCAGTCGTTCCCGACCGCGAGGATATCGCCCTGGCCGAGATAGATTTCGACGCGCAGGACAAACTCCGCTCGCAACTCCCCTGTCTCGAACACATCCGTAACTGGCTTGTACAATGATGTTGTGAACTGAACTGCGTTTACGTAATGAGCCTACTCGCTGCGAAACAGATTATTGCAAGCGGATCAAATGACCGATACAATACAAAAGACTATCGAAGGGATAGGGACAATGAAGGAATTCACTGAAAACGAACTGTCGCAAAACCACGGTCGAGGCGGCAAACCTGCTTATGTGGCCCGGGATGGAAATGTTTACGATGTCTCGGCGAGCAGTATGTGGAAAGAAGGCCGGCACATGAATAAACACACGGCAGGCGCCGACCTCACAGCCGATTTTGCAAACGCGCCGCACGGCACCGAAGTATTCGAGCGCGTGGAGAAAGTCGGCATACTCAAAGCCGATACGGAGGCAACGACCGTCCGCGAACATTCCGAACCGCTCTCCGCCCCTGTCCAGTCCCGCCCACCCGATGCGATACAACAGATAATCGATATGCACCCGCATCCGATACTGGTACATTTCCCGCAGGCGGTTTTTGTGCTCGCGCCGGTTTTCCTCTCGCTGTTCTATATTCTGGATGTCGCCGCATTCGAGAGAACAGCTTATTACCTTATGATTGTGGGCCTTCTGACCGCTCCGGCAGCGTATATCTCAGGGCTGTTCCACTGGGTGTTCAAATACGGAAAGGTTTCAGGCGGCACATACAAATTCAAGATTTTCGCCGGACAACTGCTTATCGCTCTTTCCCTGATCACAACCCTCACGCACGCGAAAGCAGGCGTTCTGTCGCAGGACGAGTACAATGTGCCGTTGCTGGTTCTATATTTCCTCGCGATTCCACTTGCTGCAGCGATCGGACATGCAGGCGGAACAATCGTTTTCGGCAGCAGGAAATAACTGCAATTCCAACTTACGAAAACATGCCGTTCACTTAGGTTCTGTCGTTCCGGGTATAGTGTCGTGTCACACTTGTAAATGCGCAAGGTGGTAAAGAAATGTTGAAAAGAGATCGGTGGAAGCTGGAGCTTCCAGTTCCAGGCGTTCCCAGGATACGCTTTGGGAACGATGAAACTCGGTGTGAGATTAAATGAGATTATCATGTCGGCGAAATACCTGTTGTTTTTTGTTCCTGCTGCTGGTATCGGCTATGGTATTCAGCGCCGGGCAGACTATGTCCGAACCTTCGGTTCAAAAGGCGCTCCCGCCGGATATCCTCGAAAAACACAACCACTACATGGAATCCTTTGTCACGCGGCATATGTATAAGGGCGGCACTGCGGAAGCGGAACTTGACGACTCGCATACAGCAGTCGTTAAATACGTGGGCCTTGGCGACAGTCAGGGTTGGACAGGCCTCACGATGTCGGCTTTCGCGCTCGATGAACGATGGGACCTTGTTCGTGATGGGCTGAGATACTGGGAGGAGATCGAGGTCGAGCCCGGCAGGTACAAAAGATGGCCGGAGATACCCGACGACTACGGGCACGGCCAGACAAGCATCGATCAGTATGGCGAAATGTTGATGGGAATGGCGGAGGTCGCTCTGCACGGACCGCCCGAACTCAGAAATGAAATAGCGCGCATCACCCGCAATATAATAGTTTACGGAAAGGCTCACAACTGGATTTACGGCGAGGGTCCGTGGACGGATTGCACTGATTTGAAATTGCTGTTCCAACTGCTCGCGGAAAAACTGGAGATCGATGTCGATATCTACGGACCCGGCGAGACGTTCGATTCGGAAAAAGAAAAATTCTTTCTGCAATTCAAACAGGCGTACCTTATCAGGACGGGAAGTGTCAACTATTTTTCATTGAACCTGATGTTCGAGCGCCTTTTCGTCGCGAAGATTCTGCGTCCCGAACTCACGGGCCTTGACGATATGATAAAAACATGGTTCAAACCTGTACGCAAAGACGGCAACCCGCTATTCAACTGGTTCTATGGAAAAGTCTTCGGACTGAAAACCGATAAACTGATTAAGAAAGAACTGCGCGCATTCCCTGCCGAGTTGCCCAACAGATGGAAACCGACAGGTTATCACTGGGGCTACCGCTGGGAGCGAAGCCCGAAAGAATGGGAGACAGTACATCCGATCAGCAACATCGAACACCCCGGCATGGACTTTATCGTCCTCGCTTCATATTACTCGTTCTACAAATATCATAATTTCGACGATGAGCCCGAGAAGTAAAAAAACGTAATTGGAGACAAAAATGGTTAAAAATGATAAATGGATAAAAAAGATGTCCGAAGAACGCGGAATGCTCGAACCGTTCGAGTCCGGGCAGGTGAGCGGCGGGGTGGTTTCCTACGGTATTTCGTCTTATGGGTATGATATGCGTATCAGCAACATATTCAAAGCTCCGGTTTTCGGGAAAGATTCTTATATCGATCCGAAATCCGGCGGCGGCATCGAATACGAAGAGATCATAACCGATGTGCTGGAGTTGAAACCGAACAGTTTTGTGCTCGCGCGCAGTCTGGAATATTTCCGCATCCCCCGTGATGTTCTCGCGATTGTAACAGGGAAATCAACTTATGCGCGTTGCGGTGTTCTCGTAAATGTCACACCACTCGAGCCCGAGTGGGAAGGATACGTGACAATCTGCATCGTGAATACATCGCCGCTGCCGGTGCGGCTATATGCCGACGAGGGAATCGGGCAGGTGGTATTCATCGGCGCGGATGAAGTGTGCGAAACATCTTATGCCGACAAAAAAGGTAAATATCAAGCGCAGAAAAGCATTCAAACGGGCATCGTTCAGGGCGACCGGGAATAGTTCCGGAAGGAAACATTTCAACCGGCTGAAGTAAATTCTTCACTTGACTGAAGTGTTACTCCGAAAGCAATTATCAACTGCAATGCTCCGGCATCGAGTTCATAACCTTTTCAGCGTCGGCGACGATTCGTTCGATCAGGTCTTTGCATGTGGGCATATCGTCGATTCGGCCCGATGCCTCGCCGCCGAGTATAAGCGAGCCGGATTCATCGTTATCTATCAGACGCGCGAAGCCTGCCTTTTCTATCTCGAGAATCTCCTCGTTCAACTCGACCGGCTCACCCTTCAGGAAATCCGGAAGCAACAGCGCCGTTTTCTCGACGAGCTTCAAAGACGCTTTGTTTTTAATGAATCTCATCGGACCGAACATACCACGCCCGACGAGCGTGTCCCTGTCGGAACTCTTTATAATGCCCTGCTTCCATACATCCCAGAAATCGCATTCCTGTGTGGCAATGAATCGCGTGCCCATCTGAACGCCGACCGCGCCGAGCGCGAATGCGGCGGCTATTGTGCGACCGTCGCATATCCCGCCTGCGGCTATGACGGGCAGAGACGACGAATCGACGACACCGGGAATAAGGACCATCGAATGTACCGGCTGCCACGATATGTGAGCGCCGCCTTCATGGCCCGAAGCGATTATTGCGTCGACACCTGCTTTCGACGCTCGCTTTGCGTGATATATCGACGGTATCACATGGAACCAGATCAAATCGGTTTTCCTTATATGTTCAGCCCATGGCACCGGGTCGCCAGCGGATGTTATTATCACTTTCAATCTCTTTTTGAGGTCCTCATCCCTGTCCCTGATGCTGATGACGCCGTCTATCAGCAACTTCGCAGCCTCCATGAATTCCGCGGAAACCGGGCAATTAACGCCGAATATTCCACCGGATACCGCAGTTTTATTTTGCACAAAAGCTATGCTCTTTTCGAGATATTCTTCGGTTGTGCCCTCGCCGAAAACAAGCACAGGGTCGACAGGTGTAGCTTCCGAGTGCTGTACTCCCATCCCTATCAGACTGATTATGCCGAGTCCACCTGCATCGGCAACCGCCGCGCACAGATTGTTTGTGCTGTATGGTCCCATACCGCCATGTATCACCGGATACTTTATCCCCACTTGTTCCGTAAGCCATGTCTTCAGCATATTTGCTTGCTCCTTATTATGTTCTATCCCGCATATTTCACAAATGCGGGTGAAAAACCGGAAGAATGCCCATAATACAAGGCGCGGCAAGTGAGTGGTGAGGGAGCATACTGCCGGTATGTGACCGATCCCGAATCGCCGCCGCAACGCAGTAGAATGGGGGTTCTCACGGTTTTCCGGATTTCTTTGTGAGAAATCCGGGCTATTGCTCTTTTTGCGATGAGTCACATTATTTTAGCAACAATATAGTCAATTGCAAAATTATGTTCGTAGCGATGGCAAGCGAAATTGTTCAGAGCAAGTCGAAGGCGCGAAAACATCGCAGACGTACTCGCGGAGTGCGTTGAGGACAATTTTGTGCCGACAACGCAACTATATCTTTTCAAGATACTATCTCGAAGATCACGGTCTTTTTATTGCCATATTTCGTATTCGTGTGATTGATTTCCGCTGTTACTGAACTTTTTGCTCGTTGTTGTTGTGAAATTGAAAACTCAGAGAATCATATTCGGTAGATTTGAAAAGTCTTCGCCGGGATTTTCGATGGCGATCAGTTTCCAGCCGCCGGACTCCTTCTTAAAATGAACCTTCATCGGCTCGTCGAGCTTGATTCTCATACGCGTGTCATCTTTTTGCGTGAATATTATTGCCCCTGTTACCGAAACAACTGCAAGGTCGCCCTCGCGAAATACTGTCTCAAATTCTGTGATGTGGACGAATAGCCCTTTGAACATGGCGAAGAGTTTCGGCAGAACCGCGGCGATGGAATCTTTAGTGTTTCCGACCTCGTCGCCGTAGGAATCGGAAATGCAGTCGAGAACCGCATCTGTATCCATGTGCTCGAAGGCGGACACCGCCCGCTAAAAAGCTCTTTTAACCTGCGCCTCCGGGCTGAGAAAAAACATGTAAACAAGCGGGACTGCTATAATGACGACAAGGGCCAGGGTGATTTTGAGAATCTTTCCCGTGTTGATCTTTCTTTTTTTCCCCGACAGCAGCCCGTCATGTTTCTTATGTGTCATGATTTTCTCATAACCTGCCTGGCCATTACCTTATTGCCGTATTTTACCACCCAGCCGATAGCCGGCAATCCGTCACCTGCATATTCCTTGTAAAGAGCATCGAGAACCTGTTTCTCGTCACCTGTCTCATTCCATAACCGCTCGGTGAGCGCATAGAAATTAGAGACCGCTTCGATGTTTTTATCAAGCAGTCGGCCTATCTTGTGTGCACCCCTGTAGGGCATAGTGTGCCCCATGCACAGGTTTTCCGCATCGAGCCCCTTCAGTTTTCGTATGGAATCCAGATATTGCGATTTGTCGATAAACGACGTTGGCCATATACGCCCGTTGGGCAGTGGCAGCCCGCAGGCGTCGGAGGCGAAACACGTCGAGCTCGATGGGTGAAAAAGCGAAAGGCTGCATTCCGAGTGTCCGGGCGTCTCGAATACTTCGAGGACTTCTCCGCCGAGGTCAATCGTATCGCCCTCTTTCAAAATCGTATCGAATTTCACAGGTTCAAGGAAAACATCATCCTCAGATTCAGGAAACATATCCTTGAAAAACGGGTTTGCTGACGCAGCTTCCATCGATCTCCTGTAGCCCGGCATCATATCCGGGTTGCCCAGCGCGTTCGCCGCCGCCTGCGCGCCTGCAAGTTCTGCGTCAGGCAGCTCCTTTTTCCACCTCGCGGCAGACCCTGCATGGTCGAAATGCCCGTGCAGCGCCACCAGCAAGCCGGGCGCGTCCGCATGATCGAAGTTTTCCCTGAAGTCGTGCATCACCTGCGGCACAAGCTGGCTGATACCAAGCTCAAGCAGCGCTGTTCGTTTTTTCCCTTTTACAACATAGAACATAAAGAAAGCGCCGGGGAAAAAGTAAATATTGTCGGCAATTTGTCTGAGTCTCATCTTATATCCAATTCCAACAACGTTGATTCCGTGTCGATTGCTGTAGAAAAGCCGGAATAATCAGTCAAAATCAAGTTTTTCTTCGATGTCTTCAGTTTTAAAAATCTTCAGCCATATAGCAAAATCTTCAGGCAGTTTGTCTTTTTCTATAACCCCGAGAATCGGCACGGTTTCCTCGTCCTTGTATTTTTCCACCAGTATCTCGTTTATCTCCTCGACAATAGATTCGACAAATATCGCATCATATTTTGTAAAATCATCACTCATTGCGGGATACCCCCTTTATCTGAAAAACTCCATACATAATAATAGCATAAATAGCGTCTCGATTTGTAATATTCCGCCATAAAATTCTGTCTACGAACGTAGATGAATTTATTTTTCAATTAGTATAAAGTTTATTGGGGTTTGTGTCGATGTATATAATGAGTTGAAGTTAGTGTTGCCGATTGCAACACCCTAGAGGGAAGCCGCTCCAGTGGAGCGGCTTTTTTCTTTATCTGAACTTTCCAATGATAAAACTCAATAAAGCCAGTGTTTATCGGGATATTTGTATTTTCTTATGTGCACGTCCGATTACACGAAGTCGTATGCCGAGCAGGTCCAGTGCTCGTTGCTGCCGGCTGGTGGGACGGGCTATTTTGTAAAATGTTTCGGCTCCGGCCACTTTCGCTTGTACGAGATCGGATGGTGATGGTACCGAGATTTGTAAGCACTTGCCTTAAGCTCTGTACTGTATAGCTGTCGTCTGTTCGTTTTGTGCGGGCTTTGCGGGCGGCGGCGGACGATAGTTGCACAGGCGCGACTGCTGATGCGCGTTCGTCCGGGGCGTCGGGTGTGCGGTCGTCGAACAGGATGGGCGCGAGCGCCCGGCGCATGTGCCATTCGTCTTCATCACACTCACCGACATCCAACAACTCGCTAGGAGAGCTGCACATGGTTTCCGTATCGAGACCCTGAGCAGTCGTGAGTTTCGAGCGCGGGTCAAGCACACGGGCGACAATCATGACTGCGGGAACATTGAAACTCTGTGTGCCGTGCTCAAACCGCATTTATTTGGGCACGAAAATGCGACCTTTTTGGTTCCGGCTATGCCGGGTTAAGATGTATGTATCAATATTCGCGATAAATACAGGCTTTTTTTGCGCATCATTGTTGCTAAAGCAAACGGTATTGGGGTAAAGTGAGACGTTGTGAAAATTATAAATCAGCATCACGTATAAATACATTCAAACGGATAGTAATATATATGCTTATGAAAGGAAAGCCCGGAGCACTTTTGTTGAATCCGTGGATCACGGATTTCGCGGCCTATGATTTCTGGTTCAAGCCGCTTTCATTATTGTATATTGGCGCGATTCTGCGCAATTCCGGTTTCGATGTACAGCTTATAGATTGTCTCGACAGGACTGACCCATCGCAGGTGTCCGCGGGTCTGAAGTCAAGGCGGGACGGAACCGGCAGATTCCTCAAAACACTGATTGACAAACCGGAATCGTTAAGTTTCGCGCCCCGTCTTTACGGCAGGTATGGAATCACCGAAGCCTCCTTCGCGGCACAGCTCGACTCCACCGACCGTCCTGACGTCATCCTCGTCACGTCGTCGATGACATACTGGTATCCCGGTGTTTTCAATGTGATCGCAACCGCGAAAGAAAAGTGGCCGAATGTCCCCTTAATTCTTGGCGGCAGATACGCAACAATATGTTCGGGACATGCGAAGAACAACAGCGGCGCTGATGTGGTTTTTACGGGACCGTTCGATGAGAGAGCGGCGGATTTGCTCCACGACATTACCGGCTGTAGAATCAGTGTGCCGCGACAATATAATGAATTTCCAATACCTGCGCATGACCTAAATCGCGACCACGGGGCTTCGACTGTTTCGTTCAGCAGAGGCTGCCCTTTTAAATGTACATATTGCGTTTCGTCGATGCTCGCTCCGCGTTTCGAGCAGAGAAACCCCGATGATGTCGTCGCCGAACTGACGAATCTTAATAAAATATTTAAGACAAAGAATATCGCATTCGCAGATGACGCTTTGCTCGTGAATGCCGAAAAAGTTTTTGTGCCGGTTATGCAAAAGTTGTATGCCGACGGAATAAAGATAAACTTCTACATACCGAATGCCGTTCATGCGAGAAGCATTACGCCGGAAATTGCATATCTGATGAAGAAGAATAATTTTACGCATATACGGCTTGGTTTTGAGTCTGCTGATGCGAGATTTCAGTCTGAAAGCGGCGGCAAGGTCGACACCGACACATTCCGGCGTGCCGCGCTGACACTCAGGAACGCAGGTTTCAAAGGTGCGGACCTTGGCGCGTACATTCTTTGCGGACACCCGGCTCAGCACTATGCGGATATAGAAAATGCCGTTAGAGAAGCTGCGGGAAACGGAGTCGAGCCGGTGCTTACCGAGTATTCGCCGATTCCGGGAACACCTGATTTCGAGCGTGCCGTGAATACATTCAGGTATACGCCGGACAAGGACCCCCTGTTGCAGAATTCGTCGATTATAATGTTCCAGCATCCGAATATTACAACGGAGGAATTCGGTGAATTGAAAAATCTCGGGAAAAGACTGAGACTGGAAGTGCGTAAGCGGTATAACTGATTATCGACAATAAATTGCACCAGCCTGAAGTCCGAAGAATCCTTTCGATATTATAAACCGAAATGAAAAGCTACTTGAAAAAGAACAGGATAATTAGATGACAGGAAACAACACATATATACGTAGTGCCGTGTCACGTTCGGAATTCGATCTTATGGTAAAAAGCTCGGCGGAGGCCTTCGGGGTTGGTGAAAATGATTTCTTTTATATCAATACGAAGTCTCCGGGATTCAAATTGAGCAATACGCGACTTTATATAGTCGATGATAATATTGTCGGCGGACTGAATATATTAAAACGGTATATAAATATCGCCGGGGTACCGGTACCGACTGGCGCAATCGCGGATGTTCACATAAAAAGAGCGCACCGCAAAAAAGGATACGGGCTCGACCTGCTGGCGGACGCTGTCGAATATATGAAGAAGGAGGGATACCTTTTCTCGCTTCTATGCTCGGACAAACACAGTTTCTACGGTGCGCATGGATGGCGAATGATCCCTGTTCCACAATATATGCTTGACGCATCTACTCCGCTTTTTCCGGTGCCTGACAGGTACACTGTAAGACGGACTGCATTGAATTATTCACTTGAACTGCTGCGCGAGATCAGCGCAGCAAACAAAATGAAATACTCCGGCTGCTTCACAAGAAACAAAGCTTATGCCGACAGCCTGCCGAAATGGGTATTTATCAGAAATTATATATGCTTCACAGCTTTCGAGGATGACAGACCGGTTGCGGTTTGTTTCATAAGAAAAGACAAAAAAACGAAAATCATGTGGATACATGAATGCCGCAACCTTGCTGGACACGACGAGGCACCAAAGAATCTGCTGCGTGCCGCACTTGCCGAAACGCGACGGCGCAGACTGAAAACTCTTGCCGGAGATCTTCCGGAGACTCATCCGCTTGCGGTAAAAATCGCGCTGCTCGGCGGTTGCAGAACAATAACCAGGGATATTATGGGAAAGATACTTGATCTGAACAAGCTTGTTGAAAAACTTGAGCATGTTTTTGAAAACGACCTTCGCTCTCACCACCATACAATCGAAGACGGCCGTTATGGATTGAATATCTCAGGTTGTGGAAGCATCGCCCTCGAATGGCAAAATAGAAATCTTTCCATAATAAACATCAATAAATGCAAAACGCTGGAAATAAAGGAAATCGACCAATCTGAGTTCGTGATGCGGCTTCTCGGTGTTTCCGGCTTTCATGGAATAAATTATACCGAACTAAATCCATTATTTGAAACCCTGCTTGCTCCGCGTGATTTCATTTTCTGGGGACTTGATCGTTTTTAAAATGTTCATCTCTTAATTCAAACTGATTGTAGCCGGACGCTGTTTGCCCTTTGAGTTTGTCCATGTAATAAACTCCGGATCACGAGCGATTTCACACATCAATATCATTCAATGTTTTCCCGGGGTGATTGCGCAACTTATTCACTACTTCGTCCAACCATTCAGGTTTTGCGATTGAATCAAACATATTTATCAACCTGGAATAAGCATCCAGCATTGTCAATTGACCGACATAATGCGCCCATTCGCATATTCCTTCTTTGGTCGCCCGCGGAAGTTCCTGATTTTCGTACAGGCCGCTGCTCAGAAGCCAGTTCAGGACTGCATAGGCTTCGATATACAATTCCTCGTACTCGACACCCAATTCGCTCGATATAACCCGTGTGCACTTGCGGCCCGACCAGTGCACGGGATAACTCGATTTGCCTCTGTTGTCAGGTCCCCATACTTCCGCCACCCTTTTCCTTATCTCTTCGATGCCGCCCGACAGGCGCTTGTATTCCTTCTGTGTTTCAACATCGAGCGCGGTTCGCCCCTTGCTTTCGTCATAGAACGACACCATCCTGTGCGCCGACCTGTATTTCTGAAGTTTCATGAATTCACGATACCGCATTTCCATTTCGCCGCGTTTATCGCCGGAAAGCAACACAAAATCCATGTGCCTTTCGTAAAGCAGCGCCGCAAGTGCAGTCGTCGCCTCGTAATGCTCGACAGAATCAAGAGTAATAAGAGAATGATACAATTCGCACATTCTCCTGAATGCTCTCAATGTCTCCTGTTTTATTCCAGCCGTTCGAATTGAAACGTCATCATACGTTATCAGCCTGATTACATTTTCAAGATGATTGTCGATATGGCGGCTTGCCGCGAAATATTTTTTTTCGCTGTCGGTATTGTTTTTATTCATAGTAATATTTTAACTTAACTTGTGCGTCTTGTTGATGATTTGTGAGAATTACATCCCGCGTATTTTACCAATGCGGGACAGAACCCTTCGTGAGCAGGTTACACCCGATTTTCGCCAAACCCTGTTATTTGCATTATGACGTGCTATGCTTACAAAGGAAGACGGTCAGGGCCGTATAACAACCAATGCGGATCGTTGAAATAATTATATCAGGTATCAGGACATCGCACGAAGCGGTGTGTACGAGCACTTCACAATTCTCGATACTCCTCCACTGTCAGATATAAATAAAGTCCGCAAATCCGGTTCGGTAAACAAACGTCATAATAAGGACGTGTGTTCGCCCGGATGGACCTGCGCAAGACGGCGGCATAAGAGTGAGCTGTCATATTGCGGAGTACAGGTAATTCAGATAAAGGACGAGACTGCTTAGCGGTCTCCTGTGTGAAGTATTATGCAAGATTTTAAAGATTTGAAACTCAATGGCGAGCTGATTCGCGCGGTTACAACCGAGGGCTATGTAAAACCCACGCCTATCCAGGAACAGGCAATACCGCTCGTGCTCGAGGGCCGTGACGTGCTGGGTTGTGCTCAGACCGGCACGGGCAAGACAGCGGCCTTCGCTCTGCCCATCCTGCAGCGGCTGAGTGTCGGGCGTCAATTTCACAAGGGACGACGTCCCGTGCGTGTACTCGTCCTGACACCCACCCGCGAACTGGCCTCACAGATCGGCGACAGCTTCGCATCCTATGGCAGGCACACAGGGATACGCCGCGCAGTCATATTCGGCGGCGTCAAACAGGGTTCGCAGACCGACTCGCTTCGACGCGGCGTGGATATTCTCGTGGCCACGCCGGGAAGGCTCATCGACCTCACCAATCAGGGTTTCATCCGCTACGATGCTCTCGAAGTGTTTGTGCTCGACGAAGCCGACCGTATGCTTGACATGGGCTTTATCCATGATGTGCGCCGCATCGTAAAAGTGTTGCCCCGCAATCGGCAGACACTTCTCTTTTCAGCAACACTGCCCGCTGAAATACGCAACCTGGCCGACTCCATATTAACCGACCCTGTCTCCGTGGCTGTAGACCCCCCGGCTTCTACTGTGGACCTCATCGAGCAGAATCTATACTTCGTGGAAAAAGCCGACAAGATCAATTTGCTCATACACCTGTTGAAGGATGCCGGTATGGACCGTGTGCTCATATTCACCCGCACCAAGTACGGAGCGGATAAAGTGTGCAAGAAACTGCTTCGAGCCCGAATCAGGGCCGCCGCCATACACGGCAACAAATCACAGAATGCGCGCACACGCGCCCTGACCGATTTCAAGCGCGGTCGTTGCCGTGTTCTCGTCGCTACGGATATCGCATCGCGCGGCATTGATGTGGACAATGTATCACATGTGATCAACTTCGATCTGCCTAACGAGCCCGAAAGCTATGTGCATCGTATCGGACGCACCGGTCGTGCCGGTATGGAGGGTATCGCCATTTCGTTCTGCGACGAAACCGAACGGAAATATCTGCCTGCCATAGAGCGCCTTATGCAGAAGTGGATTCCGGTCGTGCAGTCTGATTACCCATACCGCTCAACATACAAAACGCCTCCACCCACGGACCTTGAACCCAATATCCGGAAGAGAGCGACGAAGCAGCAATATGGCTCAAGCCGTCAACGACCCTCTCACGGTCGTGGCAAAGGTGGGTATCGCCGGAAACCGCGGTCCATGAACTCAGCGCCATACAAGCGTTAACTCTCGCATATCACTGCCAGGGGAATCGTTGTGATAAAACCGCTCAGGCAGAACTGGAGCCGGCGACATGCACCTTTTTGACTTTGTAAAAATATTATTGTATTGAGCCAATTGTAAAATCATGATGAAAAGTTTTTTTATCCTCTGCCGCCGGTACGGATAAATGACAAAACGTATAATTCTGCCGCAGGGTTGTTCAATCAACGAAGAAGAATTCCAGCAGATCGCCTCTTCGCAGTTGCTTCGGCATGTCATCTGCAATTGCGAGGCAGTTTGCAATAACCATGCCGCTTAGCATTCCCGGGCTCTTCTTATATGCTGTGGACAGGTGATACCCGTCCTTTTTTATGGTTGCCGTTGCATGCAGTGCATGAACGAAACCGCTTTTGCGAATCTTAAGATCATGATCAAGAACACCGATGTAAAGCGGCCTGAATATCTGTTTCGCTCCGACCATTTTCATCAGTGCGGGTCTTACAAAAAGTTCATAATCAACCATAGCAGCCGCCGGATTGCCGGGAAGTCCGAATATCGGAGTTCCGCATATTTCCCCGAACACCAGCGGTTTTCCCGGCTTTATACGCACTCCCCGGAATATGATGTTTCCCAGCGTCTCGACAGTATCTCTCACCCTGTCGAACTTACCCATGGAAACGCCGCCTGTGGTAAGTACTATGTCGCATTCCGCGGCAGCATCGGACAATACTTTTTCGAGGTCTTCGCGGCTGTCTCGAACAATGCCGAGCCTTCGCGGAACCGTGCCTGCGGCGATGCACTTCGTGTAGAGCGCGAAACTGTTGCTGTTGCGCACCCGGCCTTTGACCAGCGGCTGATCGGGGGCGATGATCTCGTCGCCTGTGGAAATGATCCCAATGACAGGGCGGCGGGAAACATGAACGGATGGATGACCTGATGCAGCCAATATGCCGATATCAGCAGGTTTCAGAAGACGGCCTGCCGAAAGCACGATGCTTCCCTTCTTCACGTCTTCTCCGGCTTTTCTTATATTCGACCTGTTACCAACAGGTTTTCTTATCAACACATGAGTCTCGCCGTCATTCTCTGTATCTTCAAACATGACGACAGCGTCGGCTCCGGTCGGAATGACAGCGCCGGTCATTATGCGGCTTGCCCGGCCACGCCCGACTTGCTTTTCAGGCAGGTGGCCTGCTGCTATCGTCTCGACAACCTCGAGACGCACGGGACATCCGGGCTTCGCGTTTTTTACATCCTCGCGCCTGACAGCAAAACCGTCCATTGTCGAATTGTCACACACGGGAATGTCCGCATCCGCCGCGGCGTCTTCGGCAAGAACACGGCCCGGCGCTTCTTCGAGCGACACTTCTTCCTGCCCGACAGCCTGCACTGAATCAATTATTATTTTTTGCGCTTCTTCATACTCGATCATTCGATGTTCCTTCGCAATGCCGTTGACCGCAACCACTACTGTTGTTAAGGAAACGCTGCTGTATCATATCAGCGATACCCTGTACGTCGTCGAGTGCAAACTTCGGTACGTCAAGCGGCGGGTTCCAGTTTGTTACAAGGGCCAGGCAGTCATCTTCCTCACACAGTATATCCGTGGAATTCTCACGTCGTGAAATCTCTATTTTATGTGCACGCTCTCTCTTGTACCCCTCAGCGAGAATAATGTCCATGTCCATCATGTATGCCGCCCGCAGATTGACGAGAGCAGTGTCTTCCGTCGTGTTTTTCACCATTGCAAGTTGTGTGGACGAAGATATTATCATCGTGTCCGCCCCGGCATGTTTAAGGCGGTAGCTGTCTTTTCCCTTGTGATCTATTTCAAACGAATGAGCGTCGTGCTTGATGACTCCGACCTTACAGCCACGCTGTTTGAATTCTGCAATCAACTTTTCAAGAAAAGTAGTTTTTCCCGAATTCGATTTGCCGACCACTGAAATTAATGGGGGGACACCGGCCTGTCCGGCGGCTTTGCTTTTGTTATCGTTCATGCGAGTTGCTCCACGATGACAGAATTTTATTATGCACCTGAGCCGATTGCAACATTCTGATTCTGCTGCGACCGGCTCACCTGATATATTACTTGATCAGTTTTCATCTTCCATCCTGATAATTCTCTCCAGGTCTTCGCGTGTATTCACATTTTCAAGGCAACGCAGTTGCGGATCGGCATCTCTCAACAGGACTTCATCATAATAGAGGACATTAACACGGTCGAAAAAGTCGATAATCTTGTTGTTTCGGGTTTTCAACTGCGCGTCGATGAAGGGCAGACAGGTTCTTCTGTAAACAGCGAACAGCGGATGAAGATTGCCATTGTTCATGCGGGGTATTACCACATCGAAGGTATCGGATGCAGCCCGGATCATTCCGGCCGCAAGTTGTCCGTCGGGAAAAGGCATGTCACATGCGGCAGCGAAATACAGTTCGCTCTCGACATATTTCATAACCGAAAAAAGACCACCCAGCGGTCCGCGTCCGGGCAGAACGTCTTCGACGATCTCTCCGATTGTGCCGGTGGCAACCAGTTGACTACTCGTGCCTGCCCTCGTCGAGATCATGACTTTTTCAAAGTAGGCGGAAAGTTCCTGTTCGAGCCGTTCCAGCATGGATGTTCCTCGAAATTTGATTTCAGCCTTGTTCTCGCCCATACGCGAGCTGAGCCCGCCTGCAAGTATCACTGCGACAGCTTTATGTGATGGTATCATGTCGGCGCTGGTCATAATTATTCCATTATCCACGGCAACGTGTTTGCAAAAGATACGATTTATTATAGGGTGAAAAAAAGCAATTGTGAAAGAGAAGCTGTGCGGAGTGCCGGATTCAATAATAATATGGTCTTCGCCGCGCGGAGACTATGGACTGGATTTCGGCATTTGTAATAATCGGCCGCGAAGGTTTGAGAAGTTTTTTGATCGCATCGCCAAGACCGTCAATCGTCAAAGGATACATGGGAAACACCTTATTTATGATGCGCGTGCTCATCGAGTAATTCCAGGAATGTGGCGGAATGGGGTTGAGCCAGACGGCTGATTTGAATTTCGCAGCCCATTTGTGCATCCACCATATTCCCGGCACATCGTTGTTATAGAAATACTCGATACAACCGTTGACATCGAGCAATTCGCTGGGCGCCATAGAAGCATCGCCGACAAAAATCAGTTTGTAATCGTCGGAAAGAGAGTTGATTGCCTCCTTGGTGGGTATCGGCTTGCCCATCTCGATATTGTCCCAGATATCCTGATATATGCAATTGTGAAAATAGAAATATTTCAGATCGCGAATCTGCGACTTGGCCGCACTGAAAAGTTTGCTGACAGCTATCTGGTAGGGTTCCATCGAGCCGCCGACGTCCATAAACAGCGCGAGTTTCACCCTGTTGCGCCTGTCGCGCTTCCAGACAAGCTCGAGGTCGCCGGCATTTTTGCACGTTTTATCTATTGTACTGTCGAGATCAAGCACATCTTCGGGGCCTTCGGGCAGCAGCGTGCGAAGTTTTGTGAGAGCTACACGCAGAGTGCGTGTGTCGAGAACGTGACTGCTGGAATAATTGCGAAACTTCCTTTTTTCGGCAATCTGGATAGCGCGTCCATGCCGACTTTCGCCCTGTCCGATGCGTACCCCGGCGGGATTGTAGCCGAAAGCGCCCTGTGTGGAGCGTCCGCCTGTGCCGATGGCTTTGTCTCCGCCGACATGTTCCTTGAAGTGGCCTTCCTCGAATTGCTTGCGGAAGTTTTCAAGAACTTCATCCAGAGAAAGTTCCTTCAGAAGCCGTTTTTCAGCCTCTGTGAGTTCGAGTGGGTCGACTTTCTTCAGCCCTTCGAGTATTTCGTCAAGCATCGCCCTGTCCACTTCCACGCCTTTGAAGAAATGCTGAAAAGCCTGGTCATAGCGGTCGAAGAATGTTTCGTTTTTTATAAGAATCGCACGCGCCAGATAGTAGAAACTTTCGAGGCTCGCTTCGCATAGACCTTTCTCCAGAGCCTGCACGAGTGTGAGCCATTCCTTCACCGTCACCGGTATGCCGAAACTTCTGAGTTCTATGAAAAATCGTATAAACATTATTATTTACCGACCTCGTATTAAAGAAAAATAGCTGAAACGGATGCTTGAATTTCTTCGCACAGCGATATAACACAATAAGTAATACTTCAGCCTTCTGAAGTGTTACCCTGCTTTCATATCATACCATAAAAACTAAAAAATGCAGCGGTTTTAGTTATCCGGTAATTGTTGTTGAATGATATTTCGCGTCTGCACATGTTTCAAAAACGCACAAGATCAGTATTATGCCAATGTCATGATTACTTGCCCGAAGTTGTCGCATATCGCATAGATGTGATACAATCAATTCATTGCAATAAGAGGTGCGAACGATGCAAAAGAAAATAATTGAAAAGCTTGTCGAGAGAGCCGAAAAAACCCTGCCGCCGGAAATACTCGAGAAAATCGATCAGCTCGATATTCACGAGATTACCGGTTCGGGTTACGACGAGTTCGGACTGAACAAAGAGCAGTTGAAGATTTTTGTGAAGGCTTCAATGTTTGCATACAATAGCTGGTTTCGAGCCGAGACGTTCGACATCGACAGGATACCGACAAAAGGCCCGGCGATCATAGTGCCCAATCACAGCGGGCAGTTGCCGCTCGACGGGATGCTGATAGCAGTGGCGTGCGTGACACAGATGGAAAACCCGCGCCTGCCGCGTGCGATGGTCGAAAAATGGTTTCCCACACTGCCAGTCGTCAGCCTGATATTCGCGCGGGCGGGCCAGGTGCCTGGCTTCATCGAAAACGCCGAGAAACTTCTCTCGAACGAAGAGTTGCTGATGATATTCCCCGAGGGCATACGCGGCTCGGGCAAAACATGGGAAAAACGTTACCAGCTTCAGAGATTCACACCCGGTTTTCTGGAACTTTCCATCAGGTTCAATGCGCCGATTATTCCGACAGCGGTTATCGGCGGCGAAGAGCAGGCACCTTCTTTTGTCGATTACAAACCCCTGGCCGACCTCACCGGAATGCCTTACTTTCCGATCACGCCCACTTTCCCGTGGTTCGGGCCGGTAGGGTTCCTTCCATACCCCAGCAAATACAGGATTTATTTTGGCGAACCCATTGATTTCTCGGAATACAAAGACGATCTTCCGCATCCCGACAAAATCAGCGGCCACATAGAAACCGTAAAAAACAGTATCCGCGAGATGATAAAAAAGGGACTTGCGGAGCGTCCGTTCCCCGGCCTCTGAAGTTTTCATGTGTTTCAAAGGATTCCATTTTGATCGGCTATGATTACACGCAACTTGCTCCGGTAGGTTCTTATCAGGGCTGCATCCCCCCTGTGTAATTCAAATCCCCTCATTGTTGTGAAAGTCGCGACGCGCCCCACCCAGTTGCATTTGTTCTTTATTGAAACAATGTTATGTGGTAACATACAATTTGGTATGTTTGAATCGCCTTTAAGTTAAAACACATAGATCTCTTTAAAATGAAAGAAATAAGCTGCATGTTCTGTAAAAAATGCGGGAAAGAATTAAGAGAAGACAGAATATTCTGCACCGGCTGCGGCATGCAGACAAATATCCCGAAACGACTTGAAGAGAATCTGAACGAGACTGAAACAGAACCCATCGAATCGCGGGGGGCCGGTCAGTCGTCGCAGGGGTTTGTTGCCGATGAGAAAACGGATTATGCGGAGTCGCATATCGCCGAAACCGCTGATGCAACTCCGGCTGATGAAGGTATTGATGTTGCTGCCGTAAATGTCGAATCGGGAGAGGAAACTTATACTGAAACGATTGTTGACAAGAGCGCAACCGAAAAGAAACCGGGAGTTATCGGCAGGGTAGGGAAAAAAATAAAAACAATATTCGGGGCATTCAGAAAGAAGCCACCGGCGGAAAAGCATGAAGAAGAACACGAAATAAATATGAAGCCGGATGCAGGTGAGAGAGGGACAACTGATGACAATTGTTCGACAGAAAAATATTATTTCGATTCCGGAGTATCCGTTGCAGATATAGAAAAAGCGGATGATGTTGAATCTGTATCCGTGGGAAATGCGAGTGGAAACTATATTTATGATAATGAGGATGTAATACATTCAGGTGAAGCCGGTACCGGGCTGTCCGCTGTGAAGAATGAAGTGCGGGGCAGGGGAGATGCTGCCCCTGAAGAAGTGTACGAGTACCAGAAAGAGGTAAATCTCCTGAATGTGTATCTGAGGCAGGCGCGGGAAACGTGGTTCCGGAGCGCGGTTACTTTGCTGCATCGAATATCGACAGAATCGGGAAACGGCGTGGCAGTGGTAAACAGCAAACTTTCAGGCGATGGAGAGATGGCGATAAAGGCATGCCAGTTTGTCCTGTCGGGCATGTGGCTCGATGAAAAAAAATATATTGAAAAGAAAATGATATCCAGGTTTATGATGGGCTACTTCGATTCGATGAACCATAGTCTGAACGATGTTATGCAGTTTAATGATATGCTGAAAAGCTACACCGGTAAAAAGAATTTCATGACATCTGTAGCAAACCAGATAAGCAGGCACATCGCCGGCAAAGACAGTGCGCTCCTCGAATCCATGATACTTGTGCAAATTATCCCGGAGCTTGTCGCATACACAAATATCGCGGTTTCAGAAGCGTTCGACGATATGCAGGGCGCAGGCGAACAGATTGAAATACTCAAGAGATACGAGCGTAAACTCTATTCCGAATTCCGGAACTTCGATAGAGGCAACACGGTTTAAACTGAACTTCCCCCCTGAAAATGGCTGGATTATGACAAAAATGCCTGCAAACAAAAGAATATTTCATGAACTGTAGTTGATATTTGTACCCATGTAAATATGCTTTAAGTACTTGACATAACAGCTTTTGTATACTATAATGGTGTTCATGTATATCGAATCTGTTCCTAATCGCAATTCTCCGCCCTGTATTCTGCTTCGCGAGTCTTACCGCGAGGACGGTAAGGTGCGCAAACGCACTATCGCAAATCTGACTAACTGGCCGCCGCATATTGTCGAGGGGCTGCGGCTGCTTCTCAAGGGCCATTCCATCGACGACGGCGCTCTGCCGCAGGATGCTTTCGAGATCGTGCGCAGTCTGCCTCATGGTCATGCCGCAACCGTGCTTGCCACTCTGCGC
>JAJRTR010000199.1 GCA_024278215.1 bacterium | reverse complement strand
TTGGTCGGAAGCAAGGCGGAGGTGCAAAATCCCCGCAGGCGTACTTGTAGAGTACGTCGAGGATGATTTTGTGCCGACAACGCAGCTGTTGACAATTGCAGCCGACCGTAGCCGAATCAGAATTTTGCAATTGGCTCCATAGAAAATAATGCGCAGTCCGCTGTTCGTATTGGTTGTGTCAAGTGCATACTCCATTCCTGAAAATTAGCAGAAAAGCAGGGGGGGCCGCGACAGGCATGAACTTTTTAACAGGAAGGTGATAAAAAGACCGTGCTCTTTGTGATAATATCTTGAAAAGCGGTTGGTCGAAAAAAATAGGGGAGACTAAAATATGACGCAGCATCTTAAGCCGGGAAGGTTGAAAAAAGAAGATACACTTTTGCTTATTGTAGACATACAGCAGCGGTTCGTTCCGCATATTCACGCTATCGACGGACTCCTTAACAATGCGGCGAAAATAACAAGGGGCTGCATTCTTCTGGGAGTTCCCATCATCGTCACCGAACAATATCCACAGGGACTCGGTCCCACTGTCGCCCACGTGAAAGGAGCAATCGGCCACCTGTTTTCGCCCTACGAAAAGGACGCTTTCAGTGTTTTTGATGATCGCGCGATTACGCGCGCAATCGAAGAATCGGGCCGGAAAAACATTCTCATAGGTGGAATCGAAGCTCATATCTGTGTCATTAAGTCGGCACTTGACGGTATCGCTGCGGGCTACAATATGCACTGGCTCACCGATGTAGTCTCGTCACGCGCAGAAGAGAACGCCGCGACAGCTACAAGGCGTGCTCTGCAATGCGGCGCATTTTCCTGCTCGACGGAGATGGCGCTTTTCCAACTTATGGAAACAAAAAACGATCGTGAATTCCAGGAAATCAGCAAGCTGATAAGGTAGGGGCGGAGGGTTGTTCATAACCCGGTATAGCAGGAACCGTGCAGGTCGCATGTTCGTGATCAGACTCTTTTTATTTGCACGCGAACAACAGCCTTGACAGTACTATAGAACGCGGTATCCGGATTACGCGAAAAAATGGATTTCCGGTTTCGGAGAAGGAGCGGGAAAGGTAACGTAGAATGGACTTATTCAGGAATCTTGTATTTGAAGGTGGCGGAGTAAAGGGAATCGCATATATCGGCGCGCTCGAGGTCATGGAGGAGAAGGATATACTGGGCTCGGTGAAGCGTTTCGGCGGAGTGAGCGCCGGTGCGATATTTGCCGCGCTCGTTGCGATAGGATATACAAGCGCAGAAATTCGGAAAGAAGCATTGGAACTGGATTTCACACAGTTTATCAATGAGGATACAGGCGTATTCAATGAAATAAAAGACGCGGGCCGCCTGCTGAAAAAATTCGGGTGGTTTTCAGGCGATTATTTCAATAACTGGATCGAGGAATTGATAGAAAAGAAGATCGGGAAACCGGGCGCTACATTCAGAGACCTGAAAGAGAATGAATCGGCAGGCGATCTCTACGTATGCACAACGAATCTGAGCACCGGATTCGGTGAAGTCATGTCATTTGAAAACACACCGGACTCTTTGATTTCTGATGCCTTGAGAGCGTCCATGTCGATCCCATTTTTTTTCGCATCCACCAACAATGAGCGTGGAGATGTTATAGTCGACGGCGGAGTTGTCAATAACTATCCAATCAAACTGTTTGACAGGAGAAAGTACATAGAGAATACCGAATGTGGCTTGATGGGGATTGAAACGGATTATTACAAGCGGGCGAACGCAATATTCCTTCAGGAACATCCTTATGCAAGTCCATATATGTATAACAAACAGACACTTGGCTTTCATCTCGACACCCCGGAGCAAATGGGTGTTTACAGGGACTACCGCCAGAGGCGTACTGCCGAAATAAATAATCTGCTGGAATTTTCAAAAGTTCTGGTCAGGATTGTCATGAACCAATTGGGTAATAAACATCTGCATGAGGACGATTGGGCGAGAAGTGTTTTTATTGATTCCCTTGGCGTGTTTACGACCGAGCTGGACCTGTCTGAAGAAAAGAAGACAGCGCTCGTCGAGTCGGGAAGAACAAGTATGGAGAAGTATCTCGCCTGGTTCGAAAATACCGAGAATCACCCGCGAAATTGCCCCAGGCGCGGAATTTACCAGAAAAAGCCGGCGCCCGGCACGAATTTATCGTAACCGAATGGCAAATAATCGACTGTCGTGTCATCGTTGACACGACAATAAAGTGTTCTTTCCTTTGTACATGATAATCGTAACTATACGTATGCAATTCTAAAGAGCCAATTGCAAAATTCTGATTCGGCTACGGTCGGCTGCAATTGTTAACAGCTGCGTTGTCGGCACAAAATCATCCTCGACGTACTCTACAAGTACGCCTGCGGGGATTTTGCACCTCCGCCTTGCTTCCGACCAATTTCGCTCGACCTCGCTTCGAACATAATTTTGCAACTGGCTCTAAATAATAAATGCTATATAGACGTGGAACGGCGAACTGCCGGCAGGGGGAGAAAGTGACGGCGGCCATGTACGTTTCGTCGAAGAGAGGTAGCCGCAGGCGACGCTGTTCAGGAGGCGGCGAATCCGCGGGACACGCAACGCCGTGATCCAGTCGGGCCGGGTGCATACCCCGTATGACATCGCATTGCGCTACTCCGCCACTATCGTTTGTTGTTTTCTGTGATCTGAAAATGTATGCCGCAGTTCTGCGCCTCATCGATGAAGTTATCGGTAGTTATGCGCATGTCCATGGGCCGGCGGCGGCGTTTCGCCCATTTGCTCAGTTCGGGCCAATACTTAAAGAAGGCATTGAAGTCTGCCGGGTATCGAGACGGGTTCATGCCGATGTAGCGTATTTTCGTATCGGCTCCGATTGTCTCTTTCCAGCGTTTGAGCATTATGAAATCCGGGGCCTCCTCGATAGAGGGCTCGAACGAAAGAAGCACTTCCTCTATTTCAAAAGGATAACTCTTAAGGAACTCGTCCACATATTGCAGCGCCGGGTAGCATGGCGAGGGAACCCATATCGGAACTGTGAGCGTTTGCATACACCAGTATGGCGAAAGGAACTGTCCCGACTGGACGTAGCAATAGCTTGGTCTCAGCCCTTCACGGCGTGCGCAGAGCAGGAAAAGTCTGGAAACGAGTTTGTTGATCTGATAGATGTCGTTCGTGAAAAGCTGGCATATATTGCGTTTCATGCTGTAAGCGGCGGCAAGCGTATCGTTGCGTATTGAGGGTGTCACGCCGAACTTGCTTTCCGGCTGCAGTTCGTTGGGCAGCGGCAGCCTGTAGACCGCTTTGTCCTGGAGGAAGCGCTGGCGGAAAAGTTCGAGTCTCTTGCTGCCGCGAATGTATTCGTCGTCGGGAATTCCGCCCGGTGTGCCGATCTGAAAAAAGAAATTGTCTTTGACCTTGTACTGCCGCCATCCGATGCGGGATTCGATAAACATGATTGTCCCGTTCTCTGCGAGATGCCTTTTGATAAATGTTCTGTACGTTTTCGGAAGTTTCTGGAAACGGCATCGCAGAATCGAGCCGTTCTTGATCCTGAGGCGCTGATGAACGGGGTCATATTCCTGTGTGACCTGGATATCGGGATTGTTGTTGAGATAGTAATCGGCGAGTTTTCGGCCTGTGTCGAGATGTTCCTTTATGTCGTCGGGATTTATGGCTTTGCGGCGACACGCAACCGCATAATTCAAAGGCAGGAACGGGGCATCGAGAATAGAAGAAAGATAGACAAGCGACCCGAGAGGCGGGCCGATGACAATATAATTATATCTTCTTGCGTCGTACTGTCTTGTCACCCAGCCTGCATATTTTTCGGGCCGCGCTCCGGTGGCTTCGTATTCATTTACCATCAAAACTTTGACAAAACGCTCGAATGTTTGACGGCGTGCCAGACTGCCGAGTGGCTGTGCCAGGGTGGCAAGCATTTTCAGGGGGCCGCCATACGATATGGGAAATGCTGCCGACTCCTTGAGTGCAGCCGCCGTCATAAGCGGCATAAAGTAGCTTAAATCAAGGAAATCTATAGGCGGCGCACCGCCGAATTCTCGTTTCTTAATTGCTCTTGCCATATAAGTGGTCTCTGATAAATATGAAATTTCTCTGTATGTCCGGATTGTTGGGAGAAAGAGAGAGTGCTTTCTCGAAAGCGCTGTATGCTTTTTCGTAGTCTTTACTCATAACAAGAGCGGCGCCGAGATCGTTGTAATAAAGTCCGAGTTGCGGATGTCCTTCTCCCGCGTAATCAATAGCCTTTTTCAACATGCTTATGCCCTCTTGCGGCCTGTTCAACCGCATGAGGTCCGTTCCGAGATTGTCATAAGCCGGCGAGAAGTCTTCTTTTATTTCGATCGCCTTTTTATAATTGTCCATCGCCGCCCGCACGAGGCCAAGCGTATCATAAGCATGGCCGAGGTTGTTGTATGCAACGTAATGGCGCGGATCGATCTTTATTGCCCGCCGATGATAATCAATCGCCTTGTGCGGCAGGTTTTCCCGCTCGTATATCACGCCCAGTGTCGTGAGTGCGTTCACCATGCCGGGCGACAACTCGACCGCCGTCTCCAGTTCGGAAATCGCGCCCCGCGTGTTTCCCATCACCCGGTACGCTTCACCAAGGTCCGCATGATACGCCGCCATTTCAGGGTCCAGAATTATTGCCTTTTTATATTGCTCGACCGCCTGCACAAGCATTCCCGACAGATGATAATCCACCGCGCGGTCATAGTGCATCTTCGCCAGTTCGTAATCGTCATATCCTTCCTTATTCGCATCGAGCGGGTCCTGATATTCCTTCACATACGCTTTGGGGCCGGGCTCGCCCGGTGTTGCCTGCGCATAGACAATCGCAGATGTCGACATTATTATTAAACATACTGCTGTAAGCACCCAATACTTATGTATAATGCCAGGTTGTTTTTCAACTGTAGGAACCAACAAAACTATTCACCTTAAAAAGTACAGGCCACAATCATGCCGCAACGGATTTCTTTGTGAGAAATCCGGGGCAGGGCCATATATTATATAATAGTATCTTTAAATAATAAGTTACATTGTCTTTAAAATGGAAAAAACAGGAATAATCAGTCATTCCGAGCCGATTGCAAAATTCTAAGGGTTCTTTTTTTCCTGAATTTCGATCACGATAAGAGTCAGGTCATCCTGCCTGGGCGCATCGCCCGCGAATTCTTCCAGTTCTTCCACGATAAAATGCGTCATCCTGAAACTATTGGAATCCTTGTATCGCTTCACCGTCGATACCAGCCTGTCGAAGCCGAACATGCCGCCATCCATATTCCTCGTATCCACAACTCCGTCCGTAAACAGGATAATCTTGTCGCCGGGCAGCACATCGATTGTTTTTTCTTCATAAAGAACCTTTGAAAACATACCCAGCCCGAACCCTTCGGATTCAAGATTCACCACTTCGTCCGTGCTTTTTCTGTACCTGATCGGCGGGTTGTGCCCCGCACAGGAATAAGTCAGTTTCATTTCTTCCATATCAAGATTGAAGAAGAAACATGTCAGGTAGATCGAGTGCTGACTCCCAAAATGCCTGTACATAATGTCGTTGACATTTCCAAGAATTCGCGCCGGGGACGTCAACCTGTCCTTAAGCTGGGCGAACAGAATCGTGACCATGCTCATTACAAGCGCCGCCGCAATCCCCTTTCCCGACACATCTCCGATGAACGCGCCGAGCCTCTTGTCTCCGAATTTGTAGAAATCGAAGCAGTCGCCGCCTATTTCACCGACCTGGAAGTTTGCCGCGCTGATCACGACCCCGTCGATCCTGGGATACACCTGTGGAAGCAGTTCCTGCTGAATGTTATGCGCAAGCCTGAGGTCGAAATCTATAAGCTTATGCTTTCTGTTCATTTCCTGGTTGCGCATTTCGAGCTCACTTGAAAGATGAATCAGGCCGGCATTCTGATCCTGTAACTCACTGGTAAATTTCTGGAGATTATAAACCATCGTATTGAAACTTCTGGCGAGATCACCTATTTCATCGCCGGTTTTCAGTTCAAGCCTCTCGTCGAATTCACTTTGCGCGACTTTCTTTGTAAGTTCCTGCACACTTTTCAGCGGTTTCACGACGCTGTTGTTAATCACAAGGAATGCGAGAGCGGCGGCGACAAGGAATATCTGCGCCATGAGCAGCAGAATACTGTCGCGCACCCGTGTAATATAGCGAGTCATCGGCGAGAGCGGTTCGTCTATCATGACCTGCCCGATTATTTCCGATTGAAGATGAAGCGGCGCAAAATAGACAAGTGAAACATCGTCGAGACGACTCATGTATCTCGGAAGTTTTTCAGGAGTCTGATACTGTGGTTCGAGTTGATCTTTCCTGAAATTTGTCGTTCGAAGCAGGAATTGCTCTGTCCTTTTTCCATCGCTGATCCTGAGTTCGTTCTTTTTGTGGAGATTCAGGCCCACCCTTATCCGCCTGGAATCGTAATATATTTTTCCGAAAGAATCAGAGATAATAATTCGACCGTTAGTCTGAGAAGCAAGCAGGTCAATTATCCTTGTGCGCACCTGGCCGAATGTATCCGGTGATACCTGCACAATAGTTTCATCCAGTGCCCTGGCAAGCCCGGAAAGTTCTTTCTGCCTGTACTCAAGATAGTTGTCGAACACTATTTTCTGTGTGTAATGGATGACACCGATAGCCGTGCATGTGAACATAACCAGCAGAAAAAGTATTATCTTTGTTGCTATTCCGATTCTCATATAGTCGATAAAAGTCCGTTCAATGAAAAGAACTGTTCTGTTGCGATCGGCCTGCCTGTGTTCATGCTTCCGGATTCTCTAATTCTCTCAGGCTTTGTTCGATCAAGTCCATTCGCGCGTTGAGATCATCCACATCACATACAGTTGCCAGGCCGGCGGTTTCGCACATATCCACAACTATTTCCCTCAAGATGTCAATAGTCCTGCGGGGGCCGCCCCGCGCGTTCTTGAGTATCTCCTCGATATATTGTCTCGAACCTGCTCCTGCTTCGCTCTTGCCGTCGAATATTCTGTTCATTTTCTAACCGGTCTTTCTCATCTACTGTTTTACACCGATCTCCATCGCTGTAATGCGTTATACTGTTCAGAAAGACATGCAGGTAACATCATAGCAGATTTTCGAGTCCGAACACGAACGATCTCTTTTTCATAATCCTGCGCACCGCCAGAACGACACCCGGCATAAACGCTTCTCGCGATATTGTATCGTGCCGTATCGTAAGCGTCTGTCCCTGTGTGCCCATGATAACTTCCTGCGACGCAAGGAAACCTGGCAGCCGCACACTGTGAATAGAAATATCGCCGAGCCGCCCGCCTCGCGCCCCCTTTAATTTTTCAAATTTTGTGGGGTCTGCGTGTCCGGGCATACCTTTTCTTGCCGCCATCACTCTCTCGGCCGTTGCAACCGCCGTTCCTGAAGGCGCATCCACTTTTGCATCGTGGTGCAGCTCGATGATCTCTACTCCCTTCATGTGCTTTGCAGCCTCTGCCGCAAACTGCATCATGAGCACAGCACCGATAGCGAAATTCGGTGCCACCAGCACTCCAAGCTTCCTTGTCGCGGCCTTATCCGCTATTTTCTTCATCGACTTTTCACCGACACCCGTAGTGCCCACGACAAGCCGCACACCCGCATCCAGCGCCGCCATCGCCCTCTTTTCAAAGCCGTTCGCTACGGCGAAGTCCACCATCACTTTCGGTTTCGCGGTCTTAAGTATATCTGCCAGATTATCACTCACCGCAACATCGAGCGCACCGACACCGGCATCAAGTCCTATGTCTTCTCCCACGCCCTTCATGTCGAACGCGCCCACAACTTCCATGTCGCTCTCGGCGGTCACTGCCCGCACTACTTCGCGCCCCATCCTGCCTTCGGCACCAGCCACGAGTACTTTTATCTTTGTTGTCATACCTGTATTACCTCTCCCGCATGTTGATAATTCCAGCAATTGCAGGGCGTCACTTCTTTGCCTTAGCCCCGGCCTTTTTAGTCTTCTTTTTAGTTTTCTTTTTCTTTGCCGACTTCTTTTCGGGCGTTTTGCCGGAATCCGCCTCGCGCCTGTTCTCGTTCTCGCGCCAGAAGATCATCTTGTTGATCGCAGTCGTATAGGCCTTCGCGCTGGCTTCGATTATATCCACGCTGCCGCCCTTGCCTGTGAAGATATTCTTGTCATCGCCCGCAATTCTGACCGTTACTTCACCAATAGCGTCTATACCGCCCGTAACCGACTTGACCGAAAAGTCCACGAGTTGAATATCTTCGCCCGTTATCTTTCTTATGCACTGGTAAACAGAATCGACCGGGCCGACACCAATCGCCGCCTCTTCGACTTTACTGTCGCCCACATACATCTCGATCATCGCCGTCGCCTTCACTCTGCCGCCGCACATCACGTTGACAGAAATCAACTTGAACGTCTCGGGTATATGCATGATCTCGTCTTCGACAATAGACATTATGTCATGGTCGGAGACCGCTTTTTTCTTGTCGCAAAGGTTCTTGAATTCCGCGAATGCCTTATTTATCTGTGCGGAGTCGAGTTCGTACCCTATTTCATTGAGTTTGTCGATAAAAGCATGTCTGCCGGAGTGTTTGCCAAGCACGAGATTGCTTTTCGACAACCCGATGGAATCAGCATCCATAATTTCATAAGTTCTCTTGTCTTTAAGCATGCCGTCCTGGTGGATGCCCGCTTCGTGCGCAAATGCGTTGCTGCCGACAATCGCCTTATTCGGCTGCACATTTATGCCTGTCACACGTGCGACAAGGCGGCTCGTGCGGTATATTTCAGT
Organism: bacterium; assembly: GCA_024278215.1. Taxonomy (GTDB): domain Bacteria; phylum UBP15; class UBA6099; order UBA6099; family JAJRTR01; genus JAJRTR01. The sequence continues at coordinate 16,134 of JAJRTR010000199.1, read as the reverse complement.
CGTCACAATCCCGGTCCATGGTTTCATAATGTCCGGCCTTGTGCGCAGCGCCATCACAATTTCTTCGAGCGAAGCGTTGCCCGCCCGCTCTCCGAGACCGTTGATCGTACACTCCACCTGGCGTGCCCCGGACACTATCGCAGCCAGTGAATTAGCGACCGCGAGCCCGAGGTCATTGTGGCAATGTGTGCTGAATATCGCCTTATTCGAGTTCGGCACCTTCGAGATCAATTCACGCAGCATCACAATAAATTCCTGCGGCATCGCATAGCCCACAGTGTCGGGAATATTTATTGTTGTCGCGCCCGCGTCGATCGCTTTCTCGACAATCTCGCAGAGGAAATCCAGTTCGGAACGTGTCGCGTCCTCGCAAGAGAATTCCACGTTATCCGTGAACCGCCTGCAACGCGCAACAGCATCCTGCGCCATTTTCACAACCTGTTTCGGTGTTTTGCCGAGTTTCTTTTTCATGTGAATAGGCGATGTCGCGATAAATGTATGAAGTCTGTTTCTGTCAGCATCTTTAACAGCATTCCAGGCCCTTTCGATATCGGCCTTTTCAGTGCGGCACAGTCCTGCGATAGTCGGGCCATGCACGTGGCGGCTTATAAGCTGTACAGCCTCGAAATCACCCGGCGATGCAAAGGGAAATCCAGCTTCGATAACGTCCACATTCAGCCTCGCAAGCTGCTGGGCCACCTGAAGCTTTTCGTTGACCGTCATGGTGGCTCCGGGTGACTGCTCGCCGTCGCGGAGTGTCGTATCGAAGATAATTACCCTGTCTTTTTCACTCTGCTTTTTCTTTGCCATAAGACTTTCCTGCTCCTATCTTCCGTGTGTTTTCGGGCCGCGCACAAACACGCCGGCCTTTGCGTAACAATTATTTAATTCTATATAACTCTCATTTATATACAACACTTGCGACTTTTTTTGAGTTATTCCGGAGTTTCTATTTTCACATCAATAACAAGCGGAAAAGTCTGTAACTAATATGGTCCTTTATTACTGTTTCAACAAGTTTTTTCAGGTTGAATATTTAGTCCACGGATTCTACGAAGGAGATATGAAATCAAGGTTGACCATAATCAATATCTGCCGGAGCGAGCGTTAAGTATTGCTATGTCCTGTTCTTTTTTCAACAGTACACCAAGGAAGGGTATCTCCTTTTTTAATGTTGCCGGATTGACGCCGCCTGCCATGAGCGCCTGCACCCAGTCGATAAGTTCGCTTGTCGAAGGTTTTTTCCTCAGTTCGTCCATTTGCCTTATCCAGTAGAAACGTCGTATGACTTCCGCCAGAAGTTTTCGCTGCACATTAGGATGATGCACATAAGCAATTTTTTCCATCATCGCCTCATCCGGAAATTCGATAAAATGGAACAGGCATCGCCGCAGAAATGCGTCGGGCAATTCCTTTTCGTTATTGCTTGTTATGATGACGATCGGTCTGTGCTTCGCAGTGATAGTCTCTTTTGTTTCATGGATATAAAAGGACATTTCGTCGAGTTCGTTGAGAAGATCGTTGGGGAACTCCAGTTCCGCTTTGTCTATTTCGTCTATGAGGATAACAACTTGTCTATCGGAATCGAAAGCCTCGCCGAGTTTGCCAAGGTGGATGAATTGTTTGATGTCGGACACATCGTTGTCGCCGAACCGGCTGTCGTGGAGGCGCTGTACTGTGTCATAGATGTAGAGTCCGTCTTTGGCTTTTGTAGATGATTTGACATTCCATACAATGAGTTCTTTTCCCAGGTCTTCAGCGATAGCATGAGCGAGCAGGGTTTTCCCGGTGCCGGGTTCACCCTTGACGAGCAGGGGGCGTGCAAGGACGATTGCGGCATTTACAACTTCCCGGAGCGATTGCGAAGTGATGTATTTTTCTGTGCCCTTAAACTGGGTTTTAAAATCGTAAGCCATTCTTTTTCTCCACCTTTTCAACATGTTGTCATTACTAATTTATCGTTTGCACACAGATTTGTCCAATCAGATTCAATCATAGATAAAGTAAGTTCAGGTGAAAATGACGGCGAAATCCAAAAAAGGATTCGGGTAAAGTAAGATTTGCAATAAGAAGTGCAGCCACCTGATTATCGCTATTCCCAAAAGGCCCCGGTTGAAATCTACCGGGGCCTTTTTTCAACAATAAATATTAAATAATAAAACTTGAAATATTTTAAGTCAAAATGCTTATTTCAGTTTTGACACATTAGTGGCCGACATGAGAGTATTCTTCATGAGCATGGCAATGGTCATAGGTCCTACGCCGCCGGGCACGGGGGTGATATACGCAGCATTCTCGAATGCCGCGTCATAGTCGACATCGCCGCATAGTTTGCCTGTGTCAAGCCTGTTTACGCCGACGTCGATAACTGCCGCACCCTTTTTCACCCAGTCGCCCTTGACGAATCTAGGCACACCGATAGCGGCTACGATGATGTCGGCACCGCGCACTACGTCGGGTAGATTCTTTGTGCGTGAGTGGCAGATTGTGACTGTTGCGTTTTTGGACATGAGCAGCATGGAAACGGGTTTGCCGACGATGTTGCTGCGTCCTATGACTACGGCGTTTGCGCCGCTGCATTCGACGCCGGAACGGTCGAGCAGTTCACAGCAGCCATAAGGAGTGCAGGGCAGAAACAGGCCCATGGATGAGATGTCGGAATATTTCTTCAGTGTCATGAATTTGCCGACGTTCATGGGATGGAATCCGTCTACGTCCTTGGCGGGGTCAATAGCCAGAAGGACTTTGTTCTCGTCGATGTGTTTGGGAAGGGGCAACTGGCACAGGATGCCGTGAACCTTCGGGTCGTTGTTGAGTTCGTCGACCAGTTTGATGAGGTCATCCTCGGTTGTGTCCGCGGGGAGTTTGTGCTCGAATGAGTTGATGTTGCATTTTTCGCAGGCGATACCTTTGTTTTTGACATATACCTGTGATGCGGGGTCTTCGCCTACAAGAATGACAGCCAGACCGGCATGTACGCCGGTTTCTTCCTTGAGTTTGAGAACGTCCCGGCCGACTTCCTCGCGGATCTGCATTGCTATGGCTTTGCCGTCGATTTTTTCCGCCATATATAACCTCCATTAATAGATTATTGTGCGAAGCCTGCCCATGGTCGGGCAGTAACTTGCATGTTTTTAACGTAAAGGGTGCCGACCCTGTGTACGTTTGTAAAAAATCGAGCAATAAAAACATGTCTATGACAGCCGACCGGGGACAGGCCCCTGTAAAACAAAATTTAAGCAACAGCCGTACACGAGATGTGGTGTTCGGCTGCCTCATCGTTTTCAGGGTGAACCCCGTAGACGTTGAGAAAAAAAGAACACAAATATCAGATGTTCAACAGATGTCAGGCGAGAAAGAAGTCGAGATACTTATTGAGCATTTCGACAGTTTTCGGATGCCTGACGGATATGATGTCGGAGCCTGCGAGTAAGAGGCAGACAGCGGTTACACATTCCATGATAATTCCGCGAGTAGCCGGGTCGCCGTATCTCGCGTCATCGTCGCCGAGTTTCGCCTCTTTTGTTTTACATACTTCTTTGCCTACGTTGGAGAAGAATGGATACTGGAGTTGAGTGTCGTTGGAAGCGATGGCGGCCATCCTGATGCGTTCCATAACGGTGTAGCAGTATTCCATGCCGTAGCCGAGAGCGCCGGTTGTCGGGTCGATGATAAGTTTGTCTTCCTTGACGCCGAGAGTGGTGAGCAGGATGTTGAGCTGTTTCGCGAGATTAACGTCGATAGGCGTGGATGCCATGACAGTGTGCTTGTAGCCAATGCACGGGGCACCGATCTGTTTGTGATTGCCTTCAGTTACCGGGCCGATTATGAGGTTCCGGCCTTCGCATTTTTCAGCGATGAGGCGGAGAACTTCCATGTCCTTTTCGACATTGTTGACACCGAGCGCCATGACGGGAACGTCGACGGCATCCGCGACTTTCTGTGCTGTTTCAGCCGCAGATTCAGCGGATGCGTTTGTTCCGTTAGGGTCGATGCTGACGAGTTGCAGAGCGATAATTTCCGCGTTGTACTTCTCGACGTTGAGTTTGGCCCATGCGACCGGGTCATCGAGAACATCCGCGAAGGGCTCCATGACTACCGGTGCCCATTCCTCGGGTTTTTCGTCGTAGACTTCCATTGCGATACGGGGTCTGTTGGGCATTTCGCCTTCGAAGAAATAGAAGGGGAATGCTGTTTCGCCTCCGACCACCAGCTGGTTTCCTTCTTTGCCTACGGGTATTTCCTTAATCGTTCCTGAGTATCTCTGTTTTGGAATTTCTAAAGCCAATGAGTCCACCCCCATTATAAGGTATCAGATTCTTTGCTACAGGTTTCAAACATTATTTGATGCTCCTTTTTATGCAGGGTTCTTGCGTTTTTCGCTGCCGAACCACTGATCCATCGGAGTGTACCAGTATCTTTCGGATTCCGAAACATACTTGATGTACTGGTCTCTGCCGACGATGTTACTTTTCCAGCTATAGGATGTTCCTCCTGCGAGTGAGCCCGCGTCATAATCGGGGCCGATGAGTTTGACTTTTTTGCCGTCAAACATTTCTTTTTCTACCATTTCCGCCATGATTTTACCTCCAAAATATTCGTTGATGGAATATGCAATCGTCCGGTTCAGGCTTTGACGGCCTCGCCGAGCGCTTCTTCCATAAATGCGTTTACTGATTTTACCGCGTCGATGTCGTCGGACAATTCGAGGAAGGATGTTTCCCTGGCGTCCGCTTCGACTATTTCTTTACTGTCCGGCACTTTAAACACTTTTTCCGATTCCACATCGTCCACAAACTTGCGAAGCAGGTCCTCATTATCGCTGTTATACCTGTTTAAGATAAGGTAGCGTTTTTCCACCTCGATTTTTAACTCATCCACCAGTTCATTGATTCGTCTCGCTGCGCGAAGCCCTTTTACAGAATGGTCCGACACGAGAACGAGAATCGATATATCGGCGATCGTCTTTCTGCTCAGACATTCCATGCCGGCTTCGTTGTCGACGATAACGTATCGGTAGTTGGTAGAGAGCTTATCGATGTAGTTTTTGAGGATTGCGTTGGGGTAGCAGTAACAACCCTGTCCCTCTTTGCGGCCCATGACGAGGAAATCGATATCGCTTGTTTCTTCGAGAGCTTCGTTTAGTTTCAATTCGAGAAAAGCTTCCTTTGTCATTCCCTGTGGGATGGAAGCTCTGCTTTCCATGAAATCTGCGAGAACGCCGCCGATGGAATCATCGGGAGACGAGCCGAGCGATTCGGCCAGGTTTGTGTTGGGGTCGGCATCTACCGCAAGGATAGGAGTCAGCCCGTTCTTTATGAGGTAGCGCACCATGAGAGCACAGGTAGTGGTCTTGCCGGTGCCGCCTTTCCCTGCTACAGCAATAGTTGCGGTTTTCATGATTTGTACCCTTCTTTCAGCTTTTCCAGTTCGGCGCTGACCGTAGGGAACAGCGACGTGTCAGTGTGCGGCAGGAACATCGCCGCCATGTAGCCGTCCATGAACGTAGAGTCTTCGCTGAGTTCGATGTTGGTCATAGATTTAGCGATTTGTTCCGCCTCCCCGGTGAGTGCGCAACTGAAGGCAGCGAGACGCGCGCCCAGCAGTGAGCCGTTGGGGATAAAGCAGTAGACATCGAGCGGCAGGTCGGGCAGGAGCCCTATTGTTATTGCGCTCCGGATGTCCACGTAGTTGCCGAAAGAGCCGGTTAAAACTACTTTCTGTAGCATGTCGAAGGTGAGTCCGACCTGCTTGATGAGAGAAGCGCAACCTGCATAAACCGCGCCCTTTGCGCGCAGGATGTTATCCAGGTCGGCTTCGGTGATGATGATGTCTTCACCGCTGCCGGATTTCTCTTTCCAGACGAGAACATATTCGAGGCCGCTTTCGCCTTCGCGGACTCTGTCGGAACCTGTGTCGGGGTTGAGCTTGCCGTTCTGCTGGAGAATGCCGAAGCGGAGGAGTTCCGCCAGGATGGTGATAACGCCGGAGCCGCATACACCGATGGGCTTTTTATTGCCGATGGTGATAACGACGGGTTCCTTTGTATCGGGGTCCATGAAGAAATCCTGGACAGCGCCGAGAGTGGCCCTCATGCCGCATGTGAGGCCGCCGCCTTCGAAAGCGGGGCCCGCGGAGCAAGAGGCCGTCATCATCCATTCCTTGTTGCCGACGACAACTTCGCCGTTGGTGCCAAGGTCGAGATATAAAGTGAGTTCGTCCATTCGTGCGAGGCCGAACCCCATAATTCCTGAAACTATGTCTCCGCCGACGTAGCTTGCGACGCCGGGGAAGAGATAAACAGGCGTGTTGGGTTCCACGTCAATGCCGATGTCTTCGGCTTTGAGCCATGGAAGGGCATTCACAGTGGGCACATAGGGTGCTTCCCGGAGGTGCTTCGAGTTTATACCGGCGAGCAGTTGGGTCATAGTTGTGTTGCCTGCCGCCGTGATAAAGGAAATGTCTGAAGCTGTGAGCCCGGCCTCGCCGAGCAATTCCTTGAGAAGCTCGTTGATGGTGCGGGCGGCGGCGCGCTGGAGTTGTTCCAGGTGGCCGTCTTTAAGCGAGTAGACTATGCGAGATATGACATCTTCCCCGAAAGCGGTCTGGCCGTTATATTCAGCCGACTTGCAGACCGGTTTTCTGTTGACCACGTCTACGATCTGGACGTGTATGGAAGTGGTGCCGACATCGACGGCAAGAGCAAATTGAGATGCGGTAGTGTCGCCGGGTTCGACCCTGACAATGCTTAGGTTCGAGCAGTTTTTGATCGAGCAGTTTTCGGCACCTTTCTCGCAATTTGTGCCTTCGCAGAGGATACTGGCGGTGACTTTCCATTCAGCTTCACGAAGAATGCCGGGCAGTATGCGAAGGACCGGCAGGTCTATCTCGCGGACATCTATGCCGTGTTCCCTGTGCAGGGCTCCGAAAAGCCTTGTAAGGTCGCCGCTGTTGTCCTGGAGTGAAGGTTCAGCGAGTTCGATATAGAACTTTCTGACAGGCGCGTCGTGTGTGCCGTGTGAAAAGTAATCTACCTTTTCGCATGGCGGGATGCGCTTGCGCCCCTCCACGGTATCCTTCTCGCCCATGGCGAGTTTTCTGACCCTCGACTCGAACGGCACTTCCACAATAATGTCTTCGCGTACAATGCTGCGGCATGCCAGTCTGATGCCCTTTTCCTTATCTTCAGCCGTGAGCCGCGACTTCTCGTCGCTCAGCTCTTCAACGGTTCCGTCCTTTATGACGACTTTGCATTTGCCGCACGCGCCGGCGCCGCCGCAACGGGCGTTTATCCTTATGCCTGCGGACACTAAAGCCTCGAGCAGGTTGGTACCGCTCTCCACCCTTATCACCGATTCTTCCGGCAGTATCTTTACCGCAAGAATTTCTTCGCCTGTTTTATTCATTTTCACCAAACCCGTAAATCCTTTCCCTTTTTAAAGATCAAGCCATGAGTCGGAATAAAGGATTTCGCCCGTTATGATTTTAACGGTTTTGTAGTAATCCTGTTTTTCCTTGTCGAGTGAAGCGACGTCTACTTCTTCACCGTTGAAAACACTGACGACAAAGTCATAGATTTCGGGCTGTTTGCCGCGCATAAGGTCAATGAGTTTCTGGTCGGTGAAGTTCATTATAGCGCCGCTCATGCCGAAACTGTTGATGATGATCATGTAGGTTCTGTCGATAATGCCTCGCAGGTGTGTCGGCGCGCCGTTCGAGATATTCGAGAGTCCGCACGTGCCCCTGCAACCCGGAGCGATGTCGCGGAACATCATCATGAAGTTGGTGCAGCCCGCCACCTGTATCTGCTGTGACGGCGCGGGAACCACGATCGGGTCGAGAAAAATGTCGTCGTGTTCGATTCCGTATTCATCGGCCTTCATCATAAACTCCGTGCAGAGCATACCACGTTCGTTTTCGTCGCGCGGGATGCCCTCGACGCCCATGAGAAGCCCCACACATGCCGCGTCGTACTTCTTGGCGACGGGCATAAGCATTTCCATGCGTTCGGGCCTGCATGAGATCGAGTTGATAACTGGTTTCGCGTCACATTTTCGTTCGTAAACCTGGAGTCCCGCTTCAATGGCGGATGCGTTTGTCGTGTCGAGAAAGAGCGGTTTGTCCGTAACTTCCTGCACTGTTTTCACAACGAACTGCATCATCTCTTCGCCGTTTTTGCGGGCGGGACCAAGATTGATGTCGATATAGTCGATGTCGGCCTTATCCATTTCGAGCGCCATAGCTTTGATGGGTTCGGGATTGCGTTCCTTCATAGCCGGGCCGATCGTTTTCGACATGATATTCAGGTTTTCACCTGTCAAATAGACTGTGTCCATCTAAACCTCCCTTGCCGCGGCCCGGAAATTTCGAGCCGCCATATCCGGGGCCGAATCGTCGATTTTCTCGAGCCGCCGGTCCTGCAAATACTAATAGACCTGTTTTCATCTGCAAAGATGCACTTAATCCGGCGCCCATCCTTTAAGGAAAGCCGCGATGTGAGATGCCTCGCGCGGTCCGATGATAACTTCCCAGCCGGGTAGTTCTTCTTCGAGTTCGCCGCTGATCTGCGCCGCGAATCCGGGGATGACGATTTTCTTGTGAGCTATCTTGTCCTCGATGCCGCTCTTCTTGACGAAGGGACCGATAGCGTCTGCGACGAACTTTCCCGCCGCCCAGCCCGTGAGGACCGAGAGACCTTCCGTGTCCTTGATAAGGAGCCATGAGTCAACGCGGCTCGCCTCGATCTCGCCCGATACGATGAAGTAGGTAAGGGAGAAGTTCGATGTAATCAGGAGTGGAGATTTTTCTGTCGGTTTGCCTATCTCATAGATGCCTTCGGAAGTAGCCATCGGGCGCTGCGGATCAGTGAAGATGTTGAGCCGCGCCAGCATGAGCGGGAATACGACTTCGCCCTTGAGGTCGCTGAGTACAATGATCCCGCCGTATTTCGAGATGAAAGTGGCGGCGATCATAGCTTCCATGATGGGATCGTCGGACATTTCGCACGGGAACGTGAGAGTGGGGAACCCGAGCGGCCTGTGTTCCGCCCTCAGAGCGAATCTTCTGATGGCGACACTATCCTGGAAAGCCTGTTTCAAGTCGCGCGCGCCGGTGTCGAGCAGCATGTCCTTGATGCCGGCCTTTATGAGTTTTTCGGCGAGTTCCGAAAGAGCGTCGTAACTGTCTGCTTTGAGTCCGAGCGGGCAGCCGGTTTCCTTGCCGATTTCGGCCATGGCATCGGCGTTGTCGGCAGTAACGGGATAAAGAACCGGTTTGTTGTCGCCGGCGGCTGCCGCGCCTGCTTTGAGTGCGTCTACGCTGTCGCTGATAAGTATCAACGGCGCTTTCTTAATACCCTGAACCTTAGCGACCAGGTCCGCGAGCTTGTCGCCGGCGGGGTCCTTGATTGCTACGATGTTCGGTTTGAGAATCACGCCGACCCTGTCGAACTGCAGATCGTCGAGTTGTTTAACCTTTGCTTCAATCACGGCATCGTCATCATCCGCCGAGACGAGAACCGCAATCGGTGTGGGCGCTACGAAGGTTTTTTCGTGGCGGAATTCAACTGTCTCGCCGCCTACTGCAACCGCATCGTCTCCAACACCGATCTTGAATGGCCTGATGGGTGGCGCCGAGGCCGCGCCGAGGGCTTCTTTTGTTTCATCGGATACATGCGGGCACTTTTCGAGGTCCGCTTTGCCGGCTGCAAGAGCCATGGCGAAAGCAAGACATGTGGGCACTCCGCAATCACCGCAGTTTGTCTTCGGCAGCCTTTTGAAAATATCAATTCCTGTAAGTGCCATTCATTCGCACCTCCTCTTTTCTTTTTACAGGTTGTTTGTCCGGTTTCAGGTTCTTACTCATTCGCGTTTTACGACTTTTCCTGCGAAATGGCAGAGAGCCTGTGGCCCGGACTCTTAATAGAATACACTCCCGGGCCTTGCGCGGCCCGGGAGGTATAGTATTCGGTCAATGCGGAATCAAATTATTGATTCCATCGTAAGAGCCGGATGTCCCTTTTCCTGGAGGAAGGGGAGGATTTCATCTTCGGTCACGCCGACTGTTTCGTCTGCGATTTTGTCGATGAGGTCCGGATCGCCGAGTTCTTCGGCTCTCGCTTTGAGCAGGTCCGCCATTTCCTCTTTCAGCATCTTGGGCATCCACACCATCCTCAAAAGACCGCCTTCGGCGATAAGATATTTTCTCTGGATGATGTTGTATTTGCTGTGCCCGACAAATCCCGGTGTGGACAATCCGCCGCCGGCTGTTCCGGCGAGTGTGCTGAACTTCATGCCGCAGGGGGTCATGCCGGTATAGTCACGGTTGACGGTCATGAGGCCGTTGCACATGGGCAGTACCGCCGCGATGCACTCGCAGCAGCCGCATGTGGTCATAGGCTGGTTCATGATGCTGTAGAAGTTGTAGTGAGTGATGTTTCCGCGCGACGCTTCGGACACGAAGTCGTTGACGCCCTTCCACTGTCCGAGACGTTCGTCTATCACTTCACCTTTTTCGACCGGCTGGTTGGGGCCTGTCGGGTTGATCTCGTTTGATGCTTTGCAGTCCAGCCAGTTATATGATCCGCACAGGCCCGTTCTTTCGGGGCTGACGACGCATACGTGGTTGGGGGCGAAGGACTGGCACAGTGTGCACGAGTAATATGTGTCTGTCGTTTCGTCCGTCATGTTCTCGACCCTGGAGTCGCGTTCCTTGTATGCCGCTCTTGCTTTTGCGACAAGTTCTTCAACCTTTTTCTGCTCGGTGTAGAGAGTGATCTGGACTTTGTCGAAGATCGCTCCGAAGTCTTTGTGCAGCATGGCGTGAAGTATGGTGCCGATGGTGCCGAAAGTGAATCCTTTATCTACCGCGTTCTTCGAGACGCGCAGCCAGGCGATGTCCCTCTGTCCGATGTGCATGATGAACTGGCAGTAGTTGAGCAGGTGGTGAACCTGGCGTTCGAGGATGGGCTCATAATCTGATTCCATCTTGCGTCCTGCGACTTCGACATGAATGGCAAGCGGCAGGATCGGATAGCCTTTTTTGCCGAGGTAAGGCGAAGGGTCTTTCTGAATATCGGATATGTCGGGTCCGACGACAGTGATCTTGCCGTCTTCGACATCGTCCATTTCCTTTGTTTCGACATACTCGCACATGTCGCTCTTGCCGCCGCCGCATTCCAGATAGATGTCCGCGCCGCGCACGCGCTCGCCCTCGAAGGCGGGCCCGTAAGAGAGCGGGATGTCTACCTTGGCGACTTCGACCTTCAGTCCGCGCACTTCGACAGCCTTCTGGACCATGGTGTCGTAAGGAATATTGGAAACGACGTGCTCATAGGTGCAGATACCGGTGGGCAGGACCTCGGGTATCGGTGTGTCGGCAATAACCGGGAATCCGTAGTTGACGCAGCCCAGCGCAGTGGCGTACCACTCTTCTGTGACTGTGCCGAGAGCCATGACGAAGGCATAGCAGCGATCCTTGTTGTAGATAAGGATTTTGCGGAAATCACCGGCTTCGATGCCTCCGAAGCTCATGGCCGCGCGCGTGGCAAAGCCGATTGCGAAGACGGCGGCGCTGATGTCCGGACCGAAGGAAACGAGCCTTGTGGGCCAGCCGATCTGGACGCCTTCTTCAACAAGCTGTTCAGAGAATGTCTTCCCGTCATGGCTGGCCGCCATGAAGCAGTAGAGGTTCTTTTCCTGTATTTCGAGAGCGAGTTTCGAGGCGATTGCCGAGGTGGGAGCCGCGCCGACGATGGCTGCGAATCCGGGAGCTGTGCCGTCGACGAACTCGACTCCGCGTTTTCTTAGAATAACGTCGTCTGCCGCGCCGAGCCAGATTTTGCCCTCTTCGGGGTCTTCGCCCTGAACATAGAAATCGGGGTCTTCAACATAGCGTATGCCCTCGGACATTTCCTGGGCGAAAAGTGATGCCATGCCTGCGTCCAGCGCGGGCGCGAGATATGGAAGGTGATTCTTCTCTTTTACCATTGGCGGTAAAAGTGTCTTGCATTTTGCAATTACAGGTTCCATATCGGAGAGCTTTTCGATTTTATCTCCGAGGATACCATAAATTATAGGCAGATAGTAAGCAGTGTTCGGGAATGCGACTTCCTGGTTGGGACCGAATTTGTCGATAGCGCGTTTCAAGTCTGCTTCGACCCTGTCAACGATGGTGTGCGCGCCCCGAATGCCTGCTGCTGCGATTATCTTTGACATTCTTGTGTTACCTCCTTCGTAGTATCATTAAATAATCGTGAAGTCATGCGGAATCACGCCATTTCCCTGCGTTTTTCCATATCGAAGAGCACGCGTTCTCTTGCTTTGTCTATGCCGAGAGCCTTGCGCTTCTTGTCGATGTGCTGAATCATCTTCTGGGCGGCGATAACCGGGTCCATCTCGAAATCCCACATTCCGCCGTATTTCTTTTCCATTCCCACCGTCAGCTCTTCCATCACGTTTTTCGAGCCTGTGAACGGGAATGTCGTGCAGAACATCGTGTAAACACCGGACGATACGAAATACTGTCCGATGGAGATAGCTTTCTCGCTCATCCACTCGGGCGCCGCGCCTGCTGCGGGCAGATCGCATATATCGTCGCCGAGTCCGCCTTCTTTGACCATCGCTGTCGCGGCTATCAGAATGCGCGAATTGTCCACGCATGAACCCATGTGCAACACCGGCGGTATGCCGACTGTTTCGCACACTTCCGCCAGGCCGGGTCCGCAATATTTCGCTGCCGCTTCCGGGCGGCACAGGCCCTGTTTTGCGACTGCGATAGCCGTGCAGCCGGTGACGAGCACGAGCACGTCGTTTTTGAGCAGCTCTTTGATCATCTCGGTGTGGCCCCAGTCGTGTGTGTCCTTTGGGTTGTTGCACCCGACCACACCGGCCACGCCGCGAATCTTGCCGTTGATGATGTTATCGTTCAGCGGCCTGTATGAAGCGCGGAATGTTCCGCCGAGCAGATAGTTTATCGTCTCGTGGCTGAAACCGCCGATGAATTGTTCTTTCTCGTCCGGAATGAAAACCTTATCCGGCCTGTTCGGGAAGTTTTCGATTGCTTTTTTAACAATCTTCTTTGCGATATTCAAAGCATCGTCCTCGTCGAACTGAATGTGTTCGGCGCCCGGGAACTTCGCCAGGGGCGATGTCGAAATCACTTTTGTGTTGTAGCACCTGGCAACTTCTGGCAATGACGGCATGATGCACTGTACGTCAACTATCATTGCGTCAACCGCGCCGGTCATAATTGCATGTTCCTGCTGAAGGAAATTGCCGGCCGGCGGTACGCCGTGCCTCATAAGGATTTCGTTCGCTGTGCAGCAGATTCCACTCAGGGAAATACCTTTAGCGCCGACCTTTTCGGCTTCCTTGAGCATATCCTCTGAACTCGCCGCGGCGACTATCATCTCGGAGAGCAGTGGTTCATGTCCGTGAACGATGATATTGACTTTGTCTTCTTCGAGCACTCCGAGATTGCAATCGCAGGTTATCGGTTCGGGTGTTCCGAAAAGGATGTCCTGTAATTCTGTGGCGATCATCGAACCGCCCCAGCCGTCACCCAGAGCAGCCCTTGCGCCCTGGAGCAGCAGGTGTTCGTAATCGTGGTCAACACCCATGTGTGTGCGGTGCAGTATCTCGACTATCTCGCGGTCGATTCCGCGGGGTATGACACCGAGTTCGCGCCATTTTTCCTGGAGTTTCAGCGGGGCCTTCTTAGTATATAGTACTTCGCCCTGCTGCTGTCCGTACTGTGCGAGCGCCAGTTCGGCAATGTCCTTGACGATATCGACTATCGGCCTGTCGCCGACTTCAATACCCATGTCGAGAGCGACCTTGATCGCTTTCTGTTCGTCCTTGATCTCGTAATCCTTACTGTGCCCCTTGGCAACTGCGAGCAGTGTCTCACACACGGCTCTGCCGTGATCCGAGTGCGCCGCCGCTCCCGCCGCCACCATCCTGATGAAGTTGCGGGCGACGATCGTGTCGACGTTCGCTCCACAAACACCCCTGTCCTTGCCGGGTTTGTCCGGCTGCACGCGGCAGGGTCCCATCGCGCATACTCTGCAACATACGCCTTCCGATCCGAACTTGCAGCGGGGGTACATCGCATCACTGCGGGCGAACAGGTCAATAAACCCGTCATCGCACCTGTTTGCTATGACCGCCTCGGATGCCGGATCGATCGTCCTTTTGTCCGCCGGGCCATAGTACTTCTGTTTGGCTTTTTTTTCTTCTGCCATTTATGCCTCCCCTCCCGGTGTTTTTACATCCGGGATTATTTAGATTTTTATTTAGAAACGTCCGCCTCTTCTTCAAGGCGTTTACGAATTTTTTTCACTTCTTCGTTCACTTTTTCATCACCAAACGGGCCGCGTCCCTCTCGGCCCGAATCCCTGACCTCCGCACTCGCCGGTATAACTCCCAGCAGTGGATGGTCGTTCAAGTTCTTCTCCAGAAATTCCACATCTTTTTCGTCCTGGGCTTCGTTGCCCACATAAAAAAGCTTTGCTATTCCCAACTCTTTGCATAAAGGCACGATCCTCCGTGCCGTCTCCAGGCTCTTCATGTCCGGGCGCACGACTACCACAATCGCGTCCACTGCCGTTGCCGTGCCGCGTCCGAGGTGTTCGAGCCCCGCTTCCATGTCCATTATCAGGTGCTGGTTCTCATTGAACACGATATGCAACATCAACGCTTTCAGGAATGCGCTTTCAGGGCATATACAGCCGTGCCCGGCATTCTCCACCGTACCAAGCAGCATAAGGGATAATGAACCGCGCTTTACACAGAATTGCCCGGGGATGTCGTCCACCTTTGGATTAAGCTTGAAATATCCGCCCCACGCGCCCGTTTTCGCTCCGGTTCGCTCTTCGATAAGTTCCTTCAACGATGAAATCGGGGTAGGGGCCTGGTCTGCCGTGAATCCAAGTGTGCCCGCGAGATTCGCATCGGGATCAGCGTCCACAGCCAGAACGACTGTTCCTTCTTTTTCATATTCATTGCACAATAGCGCACTGAATGTGGTTTTTCCAACACCACCCTTGCCCGAAACAGCTATCTTCACCGATGCTCACCTTTTCCTGATGTTGCGGGGCGCAACATTCAACCGCCTGCACATCCCTGTATTATAAGGAGGTCTAACCTTATTGCCAACCGACCTGTTAACTAAACTTTCCAACACAATAACAATGTTAAGTAAAAAGCAGGCGGGGCATTGCGCCCCACCTGCCTGGTTTTCTTAGAATAATCCTTTTACCTTACCTGTCCTGGTGTCGACCTTGATCCTGCGATATGCCGGGTCCGCCGACGTGCCGGGCATCAGTTTGATGTCTCCTGCCACTGGTACGAGGAATTTCGCGCCCGCATATGTCAGGAT
The DNA here is from genome assembly GCA_024278215.1 of bacterium. Lineage (GTDB taxonomy): Bacteria > UBP15 > UBA6099 > UBA6099 > JAJRTR01 > JAJRTR01. Next base: position 756 of record JAJRTR010000199.1, on the reverse strand, counting down.
GTCGCGAATAGTGAGCGTCCAGCCCTTCGGAACGCCCTTGAGCGTCGGATTGTCCGAGATCGAGAGGTGAGTCTTCACCATACATGTTGCGAAGTCCTTCATCTTCGGGTCCGCTTCCATCTTTTTCAGCTTGGCTTCCGCGACCGGTGAATATGCCACGCCGTCCGCGTGATAAACTTTTTTAGCAATCAGTTCGATGCGTTTGCCCAGAGGCACTTTGTCCTCATAGAGGAATTTGAATTTGACTTTGTCCTCGCAGGCGTCAATAACCGCGTCCGCGAGTTCCAGAGCGCCGTCGCCGCCCCTTGCCCAGTGTTTGGAAACAGCGCAGCGTGCGCCGACTGATTCGACAGCTTTTTTGATAGCCTTGATTTCCGCCGCTGTGTCTGTCGAGAATGCGTTGATGCAGACGACAGGTGGAATACCGGCAGTCTTGACTGTCTCGATGTGTGCGAGGAGGTTTTCACAACCGGCCGCAACGAGTTTCGGGTTGTTGCTCGTGTATGCTTTGTCCAGCGGCGCGCCGGGCAGAACCGCGGGTCCGCCGCCGTGGCATTTCAGCGCGCGCGTCGTCGCCACGATAACCGAGCAGTTCGGTATCAGGCCGCTGAAGCGGCACTTGATGTTCCAGAATTTCTCGAATCCGATGTCCGCGCCGAATCCCGATTCCGTGACGTGGTAATCTGCGCATTTAAGGCCGATCTGATCTGCAATAATCGACGACTGGCCGACCGCGATGTTGGCGAACGGTCCCGC
>JAJRTR010000198.1 GCA_024278215.1 bacterium | reverse complement strand
TTCGTGTGTAAAAAGCCGCGGATGACATTTGTCAACGGACAATAAGCGACGATAGCGAACTCGTAAAGAACGTTTTTGCGTATTTCCGACGACTTTAAAAACAACGCCTGAATTGAAAATGACTAATTACACGCGAATCAACTTTGTATTTGCGTTTTTGTAGGGCGGGGGCACCACCCCGCCTCAACTTTTGCTTGTACAAACCGTTATGCGTAATATATGCGTAGGCGGGGTATGGTGACCCACCCTACACTTTTTATGTTCCCTCCACTAGGAGTATTTTATTACGTCTTTTCATCGTTGGCACGACACTACGCCGAATAAGGAAAGAACTTGTTGCCGGAAGCACGGCGACATAAGATTACGGAAGTTCGATCACACATGGTTCAATCGCTTTTATAAAGTAGGCGGTAAAAGGCAGGAGCGTCTCAGTAGCTTTGTATGAGCCATTGTCATAAGTAAGTATATCTCCGGAAATGAGACGCTGTGCCGCCGCGTCTGCGATCGAAAGTTTTTCTGCGCCAAGTACAATATTTATGTCTGAAATATCGGCGGATTCATGACCTGACAGGCCGATGACGTTCCAGCCCGGAGCAAGCGCCACAGAGTTTTTCTTTCCGCCGCCCGCGTATGTCATGAAACTGAATTTACGGGATAGCGGCTCGTCGGTGTGTACCCATATCGCCCGGCCTCTTTCGACGACATGCAGGCGTGAACTGTTCCTGGAACGGGAAGTGAATGAGAAGTCCAGAGTATCCTTGAGTGACTGGATGAAGGTAGTAATAATCTCCGAGACATTTTCAGGGAGCCCGTTGGGCAGATAGAAGAGATTCCATCCTCTGGTGAAGTCGATCTCGCTGACGACATTGACGGGAGTTTTTCCGGTTTCGCCAGTTCCATCGGAAACAACATCGCCGGGTTGTGTTTTGTCTTCGACGTTTTCTTCGTTTGTGTCGTCGTCCGAATATGTTCCGTCCCATTTCACAGGCACATTCAGAGTTGCGCTTTCGTTACCGGCGTTATCAATAAACTTAACATAAACCGTTCTGTCGGAATCAGCTTCGATAAGCGGCCACTTGCGTGTACTTGTGACATCCTCCCAGAGAGCGCCCGAAAAATCAGGTGTGTTCCACAGCATCATCGACTTCATGCCGATATCGCTGATACCGTACGACTGCATCAGCTTTGTCGGGTTCAGGCGTCCGTAGGTGTCGGAGTTGTCGTAAGCGGTGATGGTGAGGTCCGCCGTGTTCGGGTCGTCCTGCGAGAGGGCGGCGGATACGCTGCCTTCGGGCGGTGTGCGGTCGAGCACAATATAATCTACATAAACGGGTGATTCCGTGCCTGATTCGGCGGCGCGGTATTTAACGTAAACAGCCTTTAGCCCATCGTTCAAAGTGTTGAGTTGCCATGATACGCTGTTGGAGAAAGGCTGCCATTGGGCACCGGTGAGAAACTTGTTGTTTGAAATTTTCATTTCACCCGGCGGATACTGAGGCGCATAGTGGTTGTAGTAGTTAAGTGTGAGAGTGACATGAGGCGAATCCGTGACCATCGTATCCGCGTTTATATGCACGGGCAGTTCTTCCGGCGCGTGTCCCACATCGAGTTTGAACGCGGCTTTTACGGCCTGGTATGTTTCATCGTTGAAAAGAATTGTCGCATGTTCATAGTTGTTCATATTGATATTTATCGCCCCGTCGAGGAAGCCGTTTTGCTGTGGGATAACCATCTCGTCGTTGTTGGAGTGAATAGCGGTGTAATCGACATAGCCGGGCGTTATGTCGCCCGAGTTGAGAGTGCGCAGGAAGCTGCTGCCCACTTCCATCTGCCGTGCGGATTTGCCGGGTCCTATGGACGCAGTGATAGTGCCTCTGTGCGGAGTGGAAATTGTGACGAGGTCGTCGACAAGCCCGGAGCCGCCCATATATTTAATGTAATATCTCGACACCAGCCCGCCCATGCTGTGGCTGACTATATCGACTTTTCGCGCGCCGGTTTCCGCCAGCACCTTCTGTACGAACGATTGAAGTTCCGCCGCGCTGATAGTTATGTCCTGCATCCCCGCGTCGCTGAGGGTTATCACATGAGTATCGAAACCGTCGGCTTCGAGACGTCCCACATAATACGCCCAGCTTATGTATGAGCTGACATCGCCCATAATCGAACTCCCGTAGCCATGCACGAGCACCACCGGGTCGTTGTCTTCTTCCATCGCCATGTAGCCGTTGACTTTGTTGAACATATACGCCGAAGCGGAGAGGGCAGGGGTTTCGTTGCCCGCTCCGTCGCGGAATTTGAGATAAACCGTTCTCATCCCGAATCCGGGATCGACTGCAACTTCTATCGAGTTGCTTATCGGCTGCCACGACGCGCCGGCGAAATCCTCACCTTTGCCAACCATCATCTCCTTAGCGCCTATGCCGGTTATGCCGTATGACTCGAAAATATTCTTCGGATTTATTCCGGAATACTTGTCTGTATTGTCTGAAACATTGATCTTGATATGCAGGGTCGAATTGTCGATGTCGGCCTCTGCGACTTCGACGGATGCTGACGGCGCGGACCTGTCGATCATGATGTAATCAGCATAAGAGGGTGACTGCTTTCCGTCCGCGCCCCTGTATTTTACATGTACGCCCAGCAGTCCGTTTCCCCTGCCGGAGACATCGAGTGTCACCTCCGGGGCGAACGGCTGCCACGACGCGCCTTTGAAAAGTCCGTTTGTCGCAACCATCATTTCAATGACCGGTGTTTGCGGAGCGTAATGATTGCAGGCCTTGAGTTTAACCTGTAAAGTATTCGCCGAAGTGGACATGCCCGGGGCGACAATTTCCACCGGCCTCTGCGATTTGTCGAAGATGTAGCGGTTCGAGAGCGAATTGCGAACAACCGTGTAGGGATCGATATGGAAAAGGATTCCCGCATGGTCGAACATCGTGTAATTTATATTGACAGCGCCGTCGAAGAAACCGTTTTTGCCCGGCACCACTATCTCGTCGGCATGACTGAAAAGAGCGGTATATGACACGTCGCCGGGCAGAGTGTCGCCCGAGTTGAGGTCCTGGAGGAACGGGCTTGCGACTTCCATCTGTCGAGACGCTTTGCCGGGGCCGATGCTCGCGACGGTAGTGCCGCGATGCGGGGTGCTGATCGTCACCAGATCGTCCACATAGGCGGCGCCGCCGAGCTTCTGGATATAATAACGCGCCACCAGTCCGCCTTCGCTGTGGCATACGATGTCCACTTTTGGCTTCCCCGTGCTGCTCAGTACATCCGCGACAAATGAGTTCAGTTCGTCCGCGCTTTTTACAACGTCCTGGAGACCGCCCCCGCTGAGTGTTATCCGGTGGACGTCGAAACCTTCACTGCGCAGTTTTTCATAGATATATACCCAGTTGATGTAGGAGCTGACCTCGCCGACGATAGAGCCGCCGTAGCCGTGCACGAGCACTACCGGGTCGCTGTCGCCTTCGGAAATCATTCCGATATCACCCGCGGCGGGATCGACAACGCGGACCGTGTCGCTCACTGCGGTGCTTTCGTTTCCCGCGCCGTCGCGGACCTTCAGATATACTGTTTTTTCGCCGGAACCGGGTCCGAGGTCAATACTTGCGCTCCCTGAGTACGGCTGCCAGGCGGTGCCGCTGAAGTTCGGGTCTGTACTGATTTTCATTTCCTTTACGCCCAGGTCGTCGATCCCATAAGCGGTCAGTGCGTTCCATATTTTGAACTTTTTGTAATTGTCGCTGTTGTCGGCGGCGTCGATCGCCAGCGAAACAGTAGTGTCGAGGGTGACTTCGGGAACAATGTTCAGACTGCAACCGGGTGCGGTACTGTCGTAGAAAATGTAATCGACATAAACTGGCGATTTTTTGTCCATTTGCAGGAAGCCGCCTTTTTTTCTATACCGCACATAAACAGCTTTCAGCCCATCATGGGTAGTATCGAGCCGCCAGGATTTTGTCGATGCGAACGATTCATAATTGTCGCCGTGCAGAAATGGCTGGTCGTCGATCATCATATCTTCCATATTGGTGCCGGTGTGGAGATGATCGGTTTTATTAAGTTTCAAAGTGACGTTGGGATTATTCGTAGTCATGCGGTCTTTGACGATCTCGATGGGCAGCGCCCTGTGGTTGTTTTTGATATCCGTCGAAACAGCGCCCTTAACCATCTGGTAAACTTTTTCGTTTGCCAGAATGCCGGCGTGGCCGAGCATGTTTACATTCATGTTTATTGCGCCTGCGAAGAAGCCGTTGGGTGTCGGAAAAACGATTTCATCCTGGTTGCTGTGTATCGCGGTGTAATCGACATTGCCGGGGAAATTCCAGTCCGAATTAAGCTGCCGGATAAAATCGCTGTAGACTTCCATCTGTCGAGACGCTTTGCCGGGTCCGATGCTCGCGCTGGTTGTGCCGCGATGCGGTGTGGATATCGTGACGAGGTCGTCGACATAAGACGCGCCGCCAAGGTATAGAATGTAATATTTCGCGACAAGCCCGCCTTCACTGTGGGCGACGATGTCCACTTTGTTTTTTCCGGTTGACTACCTGACATTATTAACATAATTTTTCAGTTCTTCGGCACTCGTGCGGATGTCCTGGAGAGCGCCGTTGCCCAGCACGATCTTGTGTATATCATAACCATCCAGCTTGAAACGGTTGCCGACGAATAACCAGTAGCCCTCGACAGAAAGTCCGCCAAGCACAGAACCGCAATAGCCATGCACGAGCACTATCGGGTCCTTCCCGCTTTCTTTTTCGAGGATTCCCGCCGAGCGGCACGAAACGGCAAAAAACAAAGTTGCCGAAAATAGAGTAATCACAAATAACGCAAGGTTTCTGAATAACGATCTTCTCATATTCCACCCCGTTAAGCAATGCTTATGAATCACAATGTTTTAATCATTATATAACTACCACCAGTTATGTGTAAACAACAAAAACATGATTCGTGAATGTGTACAGGGGGCATTGCCGAAGAGCTACAACGTTTCTTCCGGGACATGCGCCCGGAAGATGGGGCACAGGCACTCCTGTGAACTCAAATTAACGCTGTTCATCGTCGCCGTGTGCGATATCATCTATTTTCGCGGCCAGTTCGGGAAGTTTTTCAAGGAGCGATAAAATGCGCATGGTCTGCCTGTGCGGCCTAGCGGGGAACCCGGAGTAGAAGACTTTTTCCGGGACATTTTCGTAGACGCCGGACTTGCCGCCGAGTATAGCGCCCTCACCGATAGTGATGTGGTCGGAGATGCCCACCTGGCCCGCGAGTATCACACCGTCGCCGATTGTGCAACTCCCCGAGAAGCCCACCTGGCCGCAGATAATGCAGTTTTCGCCGATGTTGCAGTTGTGGCCGATCTGGACGAGATTGTCGATCTTGGTGCCGCGGCCGATGCGGGTTGTTCCGAGCGTGGCGCGGTCTATCGTCGTGTTGGCGCCCACTTCCACGTCGTCCTCGACGCAGACGTTGCCGACCTGCGGCACTTTCATCTGGAACCCATCATCATTCACATAACCGAAACCGTCCGCGCCGATCACGCATCCGCTGTGCAATATCACACGTTCGCCGATCTTGCACCTGTCGAGTACTGTGACGTTTGGATGCAGGAGGCAGTCCTTCCCTATTGAAACGTTTTGCCCTATGTGGCAGCCGGGGTGTATGACGGTTCCCGCTCCGATGCCGGTGCCTGCGCCGATAAAGCAATGCGCACCGATGGATGCGTCGGGTGCCACCGCCGCGCCTTCCTCGACGACTGCTGTGGGATGGATGCCGCCGATGTGTTCTTCGGGTGGAAAGAAGTATCGCATGGCAAGACCAAATGAAAGTCTTGTATCTTTGCACCTGATGAGATTATGCCCTTCGAGTTTGAGGGCGCGGCTGCATATCACCGCCGCCGGTTTTCTTCTATCGAGTTTCCACGCATCTTTCTGTTTTTCGACATAGACAACTGTGTCCATAGCGGCGTCGTCCAGCGAACTGATTCCTTTGACAAGCTTTTCGTCATTGCCTTCAAGTTCACCCCGCACGATTTCTGAAAGTTCACCTGCAGTAATCATTGTTCAGCTCCCTGCCGTTTTTTTCGCAGATTGTCGATATTAAGAAATTCGCCTGTTATGTCGATAACACCCGGTAGCGGCGGAAAGGGCGAATCGATAACGAGATAAAGATTATGTTTTTCCGCCGTTGCCTGTGCCTTACGTCTTATGCGCCGCAGCATTTCCGACCTGATCTTTTCAAGAGCAGCTACGTAATATTGTTCCGCATCAAACGATCGGCTACCTGTTTGCCTGTCGGAAAACAACGAAGAACCGATGTTGCGCAACAGCATGGCCGAATCTATAATCTTCTGTGTTTCGGATTCCTCTTCCGCAATTGCCTTATCGAGAATAGCCTCCGTGCTTACAAGCGCGTCGTGAATCGCGAGTTTCAGGTCTTCGTCGAGTTCCGCGCGCATTGAAGTAAGTTGCTGTTCGGTGCGTTCCGAACTTTTTTTCATATCTCTCTGCATTGAATCAATGTGGTTCTTTTCGGCCTGATCAATCATTGAGGAAATCCTGTCGATTTCGTCCTGAATTTCAACCCTGCGACTCTCGGGCATTACAAACGGATCGCGAGTCAGCACCCGGATTTTCATTTCGAGGTTGAAGAGCCGGAATTTCTCGTCGGCCATAAAATCCGATTTCTTCTTTTTCATGATTTTCCTGTAAGAATCCTTCAGGTCGAGGGCGGCTTTTTCGGCAATATATTTCCACGTTCTGTCATGGCCGTTTCGTAAGGACATGAAGTGCCTTTCCAGATTGCTCATCGAGCTTTGCGTTTTTATGTCTGTGAGGGCTTTGCGGCGCAGATTTGCGCCTTCGTAGAACAGGCGTCGCTCTTCTTCAAAAAAAATTGTGTCGTCATAGCCTGTGAAATATGTTGAACCAGAATGGAGCTTATCGCGTCTGCCGGATTGTGCCCATGCTTTTTTCAGTGAAAGCAGCGCTTTTATTTCCCGGTTATTATCTAAAACAGTATTTGTGTTGATAATACCGATAGCCGGTGGTTCCGGTTGTTTGCGGGCTACCGCGAACCAGAGCAGCGAAGCGGAAATTGCTGGTAACAATATGTAAAACCATCGGTTCATTTCGTTTTCAGGTAGTCGATTACTTGTTGTGTGAGGTCCACACCGCCATGAATAACAGCCGTTTTTTCGAGTACGACTTCGAGTTTTTCCTCCATGGCCACCTTTTCGATCGCAGCGTTGATCTCATCGACAATCGGCACCCACTTCTCCTGCCGCAGGGATTCGGACTTCTGCTGGAAAATAGTGTCGGTATTGTCGAACATCTTCTGCACTTCAAGCTGTTGCTCGCGCGACAGAGTGCTCAGGTCGCCGGGCCCGTATTTTTCCCTGACTGTCTTCTCCAGGTCCATCTCGATCTGTTTTCTAAGGTTCGCGAGTTGTTTATTCACTTCGACTGCGGGCGCGTAATTTTCAAGCACCTTGTCGGAATCGATGAAACCGATAGAGTGTCCCTGTGCCTCGGCGTCTCCGGTGCCTCGAAAAACCGCGACAGCCGCCAGCAGCATTACGCATGATGCAGCTAAGGCGAAAATCTTTAAAAACCGTTCCATACTTATATTGCCTCCTTGTGGATAAATGTCATAATTAGAGATTGACTGTGAATTGAATCCAGATGTCCTCCTGGAAATTCGTTACAAGCTGAAAACTGAAAAAATCGTGGGCTTTGAAAGTCAGAGAACCTTCGATCTTCTCATTTTCAATATCGACAACATTCTTTTCCCATGCGGCGACGATGTCTTCGGTAATGTAATAGTTGAGCCATATTCTGTTGAGTCCGTCGATGAAATTACGGCCGCCGGCCGCATAGAAGTTTCCCAGCCTTCTGCCGATCCCAAGGTTGAATTGCAGGTCTATGGGGCCGGGGAAAAAGTTTATTTCAGAAAATATCTCGGTGTCGTCGACGGGGAAAAAGCCAAGGTGCGCTTCGATATCAGGGTTGCGGTCTTCCTGCCCGAAGCCTACTTTTACCCTGGCAAATCCGCTGTATTTTTCTGATTCCGCGATAACACTCAGTACGGTTCGTGACTGCATCGTAGCTTTTATCTCGTACCTGAGCCGGAGTTTTCGTCCGAAAGAATTATCCTGCAACGCCTGGTGAAAAGTCTCCAGAATGGATGCTTCTTCTTCTTTTGCGAACACGACAGGCAACCCGATGAGCAGGTCCGCGTGTGCCGCGACATTGAATTTGATTCTTTCCAGCGCCAGAGAAGGGACAGTCGTCGACCTGGTTTTGACGGCAATCGACCTGATCGTTTTCGACGCGGGCGACAGCATCAAACGCACAGTTGTCTCGCTGCCGATTGTAACTTCCATGTCCGATGAGATGCCGGGGAAACGTGTACTGCAATCCATTTCGCCGATTATAAGGCTTTCGACAAGCGGGAGACTCCACTTCGATGACTCGACGGGCAGTCCGGAGAGCTTTTCCGTGAGATTCTCTTCAACACCCTCGAGTCTTTTCCGGAATAAATATGTCCATTCAGCGGATATTCCGCCCTGTGGAATTATCTCGATCTTCACTGATTTGATCTGCGGTGACAGCGGTTCGAGAAAAAGGTCTATGCTCGATCGTTCTCCAATATCCACTGTGAGGTCAAGCACTTTGAATCCGCCCAGGACCTCGTTGAATATCTTCTTCATAACCTGCGAAATGGACGATTTCAGCCTGTTGGCTTCATCGAGGGGTTTACCCAGCAGCGCTCTTTCGCCGACTTTCATAAGGCTTGTATGGATGCGTTGCTCGACCGACTCGGGGAGGTTGTCGTAGATGTGAAGGCGAACATCGACTTCTCTTACGGTCTGCGGACCGGTAGTGGCCGCCGATTGTGCTGTTTCGGCGTTTACTGCTGCCGCCAGGCCGATTATGAAAACCGGCATAATCATCAGAATGTATAATAATCTGTTTGATCTCATGATAATCATTTTACCATCGTTATGTTTCATCGTGCTCCCGCCCCGTGTCCGACCCCCGGTATGAATGCGCAAGCAGAATGCTCCTGTAGTGTTCACAGCGCTGTCTTCCTTGTGTCGACTGCATGGCCGCCGGCTGTGACTTGAGGCATATCAGAACATGTGGCCGAAGCCGAAGTGTATTTTGGTTTCTTCAATAGACAGCGCGTAAGCATAGTCAAGCCTGACGGGCCCGATGCCGAAAACCGGTATCTTCAGCCTGAGGCCCGCGCCTATCGACTTCGGCATATTCATCGGCGATGGGTCCATATCGCTTACGTCCATCCAGGTCTGGCCGGCATCCGCGAAAAGCACCGCCGACAGATTTCCCGACATAATGAACCTGTATTCAGCGTTGTAAAGGATCATTTTTGTGCCGGAGAACTGGTATTCGTCGTAACCGCGCAGAGTATTCACGCCGCCGATATCGAAATAGTCGAAGCGTGGTATCTCGTCGTTGCCCAGTCCGACTTTGATACGGAAAGCGAACACTTGTTTTTTCCTGATTGCCCTGAATCTGCGAATATCCAGAATGAATTTCTGATAATCGAAATCACCACCCAGGAAACCACCGTCGATTTCGAGCGAACCGGAGTCATAGCGCCCGCTTGTCGGGTTGAATACATTGTCGCGCGTGTCGGTTCTTATCGTTCCGGTCATACTCCGGGATGTACCGTCGAGGTAGTCATATTTCACCGGCTCGACATTAACATCTTCAGTTTTGAATCCTATATAAACTCTTGTGTAATCGGTTATCGGTCTGCCTACGGTGAAATTGAAACCGCGCCTGATTTCTTCATAGTCGTCGTCATTCACGCCGCCGAGCCCGTATTGCAGGTTCTGTGTCGAGGAATTATAAACGCTGAGTTCGAGGCTGGTCTGTTTTCTGTCGAGCCAGGGCTCGAAATAGCCGAGTTCGTAATTGTCGCGTTTGCCGCCGAATTCGAGTTTTATGTCGGCGCGGCGTCCTTTGCCCTTGAGATTCCTTTCCTGGAGCGTGAGGAACCCGGTAAGTCCCGTGTTCGAGCTGTAGCCCGCGCCGAAACCCGCGCTACCGGTGTTCGTTTCCTCCACTTCGATAATGAGGACGATGTAGCCCGGCTGGTCGCCCGGTTCGACACGTGTGTGCACGTCCTCGAAGAAACCCAGGTTGTATATTCGCTGAAGATCTTTGCTTATTCTGTTCGTGTTGTAAGTGTCGCCGGGTTTGACCTTCATTTCGCGGGTGATCACGTAAGGCTTTGTTTTTCCGCTCTCGAGAGTATCTATCTGTTCGGGATCGTCATCGTTTTTTGTCACATACGATATGTTGATAGCCTGGATAATGCCTTCCGAGATCATGATGATCAGGTTGTTGTCCTGGTCCATTTTCGCGTCGATCACGCGCGCCGCGAGGAAACCGGTGTCGTGATACTGCTTCTCGATGGTTTCTATATCGCCGCGCAGCGTATTGTTGTTGAGAATGGTGTTCGGCGTTGTTTTTATCATATCGAGCACATCCTGGTCGGTCACTGAAGAGTTGCCCTCGACGAGGATATCGTTGACGACAGGATTTTCTTCGACCCTGAACGTTACGCGGGCGCCGCCTTCATATTCTGCCAGGCTCGCCTTGACGTCCTTCGAGAAGTAACCGAGATCGAATATTCGCTGAAGGTCCTCCTCGAGCTTCTCGGTCGAAAGTATTTCCCCGACTTTTGAGGTAACAACAGCCAGGATTTCATCGTCGGAAACTTCGAAGTTTCCCGTAATGTCGATCGCTTTTATCTCGACTTCCGAACTATCCGTCTGCACCTGGGCTGAAACCCCGTTGGATAAGGTAATTATTGCTGTTAAAATGATAATTATTGCAACGCTGAGCTTTTTGTGCGCCATCTGTTGCCTCCTGCCGGTCACTGTTTCGGAATGTATGGTATTCCACAACCTAAATTTATATAATATCACCATTAATATCAAGAAGCTTTCACTTTAAGCAAAATAAATATGCTGAAGCGCGTGAATCTTGACACGTAAAAAACTGTGTGATAGTGTGTGAACACTTAAATAATGTGCTTAAATAAATGAAACTGTTTTTCAGTATGTCTTTTTATGTTGCTTCGAATCGGGTTAAAGGTTTTTCTCAAGCCGGGTGTCTGGTTCTTTGTGCCTGTGTTCGGGGTTGCCGATTTTGTGAAAAATAAGTTAAACTGGAGCGGAAATGACTATTAGAAGACTGGCACTTGCGTTGATTTTTGTTGCGATGGCAAGCGTGGCGGGGTTTGCGGGTATTGGAAACACTATAGAGAATGTCTATGACGATGCGTTTTCATTTATGGCATTTAAACCCGGTGAGTACCCCGAGGGGCAGAAGGTTGTTGTCACACGCGAGGGTGTGGGCCTTGTAGCTATCGGCAGGGTAAAATATTCCAGGTACAGCTATGTGTTTTGCGAGTTGGAGACGACTGTCGAGAACATGCGTCCCGAACGTGGCGACACTGTTGTTGCTTCCGACCTTGCGGACAAGGCGATTTTCGATGCGAAAAATGCTGATGCGCAGGTTATGGACATTCTCGACGGTGCCGCGGCGGACAGCCCTGCCATGCAGGTGAAACCTGCCAGCATACCCGGCACGGGAAAGACTGTCGGGAAGAAGACTGTAAAGAATGTCACTTATGTCCACGACCCGGACAAAGGCTATGCTGTGCGATACACCGACGATACTAAACCCGGAGAGCGGCAGCTCAAACGAAATTATGTGCCGATCAGAATGTATGAAGGTGATTACGCATATCAGGCCGATGACGAAGGTTCCGTCAATATCGAGGTCTCGGACGACAACCGTAAACTCGTCACACTCGAAGCGAAAGATGTTACGCTCGGGCACCTGCTCAGGGAAATAGCCGAAAGAACCGACATTGATATTTATGTCAACGCTTCCGCCGAAGATGATGTATACTCGACAATTGTGGATTATTCTTTTTCAGGCCAGACTATCGCGGCCGGACTACAGGACCTGCTCAAACATTACGGACTTGCTTACTACAGGAACGGCGGCTCTTTCCACGTTGCTTCCGAGGGAACTGTCGAAGACGAATACAAAGAATATGTGGAACGCGAAAAAGAGAATGGCCCGATAGAGATCGAAAAGATTCAACTTTATTATGCGGATGCGGACACTGTCAGGGATATGATCCTTTCGATGAATATCCAGCCGGCGCCGGAAGTGGTGAAAACTTATGTGGGGCCGATACACAACCAGCAGGCCGATACGTTGCAGGTCGGCGGCCGCTCCGGTTCCGAGAGCGAGAGGTCGTTGCCCAATGAGCAGATTGTCACCGCAAAAAAAGATTTCCTGCTTGTTAAGGGTACCAGGGAATCATTAAAACAGGTCCACAAGGTTGTCGACCTGATTGACACAAAACCCACACAGTTGATTTTCAAGGCGCTGATCATGGAGATCGACAGAAACAATACGCACGACTACGGCGCCGACTATACTGTTCTGCCCACGCTCGGCAGGTATGGCGTGGCGCTTTTCGACGGCGCTTTCGACACAGGCCAGCTATGGGTCGGGCTGGCCTCGAAGGAGCAGTTTGAAAAAGGCAGCCATAACACTCTCTATACTGTACTGCACACACTCCTCCAGGAGCAGAAGGCCAAGATACTTAACAATCCGACTATCACCACTCTCGACGGCCAGCCCGCCGTGATCAGGGTCGGCAAAGAGATTCCCATGGCATCCTCGAACACTACGGTCAACAACGGCAGCGTCGTCTCGACAAGCCAGGTCGACTACAAGCATATCGGCATGACGCTTTACCTGGTACCCAGGGTAGATATGAAAACCCGCGAGATCAGCCTCATGATCCATCCGATTCTCAGCGAGATCGAGCAGGAATTCAGGGAAAACTACAAAGACAGCGAAAACCATGGTATCATCCAGATGTTCAACTCGCTACTGGGAACCGGCGGAAATTCGAAGAAATACGGCAATCCCAACTATTATCCTAATATTGTTGTACGCGAAACAAACTCGATGGTGCGGCTCAAGGACGGCGAGGAAGTCGTTATCGGCGGTCTCATCAGGCGCGACAACAAAACACGGGTCAAGCGTGTGCCCCTTCTTTCCGAAATACCGCTTGTCGGTGAATTGTTCAGGCATACTCAGGATTATGTCGACGAACAGGAACTCATCATTATCCTAGTTCCCTATATCGTCGACGAACTCACGGACGACAAGCAGATAAAAACTCCGGAATACGATCTTCTGCACAAGAATTACGACGACATCAACGAAGACCGCGATCACCGAAGCTGGTGGTGGAACCACAGGTATGACAATGAACGCAGCGGAGATGAGGAATAAGAGGCCCGAAGAATAGTAAGCATTACGATGTGACAATCTGATTGAAATCAATGCGGATTCCGTGGGTATATTATGCGGAATCCGCTTTCCGGTTTGGATATCATGGACTCCGGATAAATCGAACAATGAAGAAAATTATTAACTGCGCGCATCGAGGCGCAAGGGCTCACGAACCGGAAAACACAGTCCGGGCATTTGTGCGTGCGGCGGAGATGGGCGCGCAGGAAATCGAAACAGACGTCTTCCTCTCAGCTGACGCTGTGCCTGTAATATCACATAACGCGAAATTACAGACTGATTCCGGTGCGTTTCATATAAAAAAACTGTCGCTCGATCAGATTCGACGATTGCGTTTCAGGGACGAACCGATACCCACACTTCAGGAAACTGTAGATACATGCGTCGGAACCGGCATGACGATAAATATAGAAATCAAAGACAGTGATGCAGTCGAAAAAGTAGTCGAAGTTATCAGAAAAAATAAATTGTATGATCGCTGCCAGGTATCGTGTTTCAAATTCGGAGTGCTTAAAACAATGCGTGAAATCGATCCGGATGTGCCGCTCGGCTATCTCGCTGTTCCGGTGTTGAAGTGGCGTCAACTCAGGCTTGCCGCCGGACTCGGTTGCGTTTCAGTGAATCCTCTTTATAAGACCACCACACGTAAATATGTGGTTGCAGCTCACGAACTCGGCTTGAATGTTAACGTGTGGGCTGTCAACGAGAAAGAGGACATCAGGAGAATGATCCTTCTGGATGTCGACTGCATAATGACCGACTATCCCGACAGGCTTCAGGGCATAAAAGCGGAATTGGGAATCGAATAGGGCAACTTGCAGGATGCCGGCTATTTTGGCATCGTTCCCAACGAAGTATCCGTTCACACTGTACAGCATTTGGCTCAACCCGCATTTGTGAAATATGCGGGCTATGATTTGAGTGTTTGGAATTAAAGCTGATCTTGTGCGTTTTTGTAAAAGGCAATTCATTTCATTTTGAGGTGGATTCTTGAATTGTGAAGTTCTGCTCATCAACCCGGTAACAACACATGATAATGTTGATATTATTATTCCCAATCTCGGACTTGGCTATCTTGCGGCTGCGCTTCGAGCGGAGGATATCGGGGTCGATTTGTGTGACGGCAATAAATCGGGAATGAACTATACAGATATCGAGAGGCGGATAGCAGCCGGTGGTTTCAATGTTGTCGCTTTTCAGGTTTATTCTAGGGCTCTTACAAAGACAATCGAGTTGCTCAGATTTGTGAAGAAGATATCTCCGGATGTAAAAACAGTTGTCGGCGGACCACACCCGTCCGGTGATCCCGCGAATATGCCGGCAATGATACCCGAACTTGATTTTGCTGTGCGAGGAGAAGGTGAAGAGTCGTTTCCCGCCTTGATAAACAGACTCAGGAGCGCCGATTATTCTCTACGGGATAATCCGGATTTTTCGAAAATTCCCAACCTGATATGGAGAGATGGAGAAAAGATTGTCGTTAATAAACTGAAAGTAATAAGCGATCTCGATCATGTGGCTGTTCCTGCGTGGGACCTGATTCATCCGCTTGATTACGACACCGCGCCGATGGGCGCTTTTATCAAATCGTATCCTGTGGCGCCTGTCTGCCCGGTGCGCGGTTGCCCGTATTCGTGTAAATTCTGCGCCGCGCATACCATCACCGGACGCAGCCTGCGCTACCGCAGTGTCGATAGCGTTGTCGATGAGATCTCAATGTTGCGCTCGGAATATAATATCCGTGAAATACATATAGTGTCGGATTGTTTCACCGGGAATCGCGAGTGGGTACTCGAATTCTGCGAGTCCATAGCAGCAAGCAACCCGGCGGTAAATATTGCGTTGCCTAACGGCATAAAGATAAACACGATAGACAAAGAAATTATTACGGCGCTGGAGAGGGCAGGGTGCTATGCGATATCCATGGGTATAGAATCCGGTTCTCAACGTATATTGAATGCTGTCATGAAGAACCAGACTGTGGATATGGTTAAGGAAAAAGTCCGGATTGTGCGTGACAACACAAAGATGAAGATCACGGGCTTTTTCGTTATGGGATTTCCGGGCGAAGAGAAGCCGGATATCCTGAAAACGATTTCATTCGCCGGGAAACTGAAACTCGACCGTGCACAGTTTGTTTTCTTTCTGCCGTTACCCGGAAGCGCTTTCTATGATGAAATGAAAAAGAACGGCCAACTCGCGTCACTTGATTATGATAAAGTTGCCTTGCACAAGCTTGTTTATCTGCCGAAAGGTGTTTCGTCCAGCTTCCTGCGGATAGCGAGGTTTCTTGGTTACTTCATTGTTTACTGTCGTCCCGGGGCGTTGATGAGTGTGTTTTTTTATATCCGTTCTTTTCAACACTTAAAATATATTTTTCGGAAGTTCCTTAAGGTTTTCAGTTAGTCAGTTGAGCTTCAACAAAAACAAGAGGAAAAGGTTTTATTGAAAGATCGTTATCCCGCCTCAGTTGGCTGCCTTCCTTGAAAAAGAAGGAGTTGATGGGATGACTCAAAGGGTTAATGTATCAATTTGATAAGGCGCGAGTACTTGCAAATGTTCCACATATCACACAAAGACATTTAGGCGTAGTATCTTACGACTGAAATGCTACGCCGGATGGTAAAGAAATGCTGAAAAGGGATCGGTGAAAGCTGGAACTTCCAGTTACAGACGTTTCCAAGGTAGCCCCTGGGAACGATGAAACTATGTGTACCGTGCTCAAACTATAGACTGTGTGCCGTGCTCAAACCGCATTTGTTTGGGCACGAAAATACGGCCTGTTTGGTTCCGGCTTTGCCTGGTTAGGAAAGATTTCAAGAACAGAATGAGAAAAGTCGGTGCACCTAAAGAGATAAGAGATTCACGTGAAGGAAGACGTGATGGTTCCATAAGAGAACAGAGCTATGAAACCGACTTAAATGGAAATGCCTATATTTGCCGAACATTCATGGAAAAGATGTTTCCACCTGTGAAGCCAGTTGGAGACAGCAAGAAAAAGAAAGCCGAATAATTTCCTTCAAGCCCTTCAAAAATAAATAAATTCGTGTATGATATTAAGACTAGTATTGAGGTTTATTTACTGATGCGTAATCGGAGATTGTTGATTATTTATGAGCAAGATTCAAACGTAATAGAATGAGTCGTATGCGTTAGAGATGTGATAGAGAGCTTTTCTAACGTTGATGTAGAATCGGACAGCGTTATTAAGAACTTTGGAGCAGATTTAGTAGCATAAAATATCAAGGGCCTGTAGCTCAGCTGGTAGAGCAGCGGACTCATAATCCGTTAGTCGGGGGTTCGAGTCCCTCCGGGCCCACTAACGAAAACCCTAAATATCGCGGTTGTTTTTGAAACTTATGTTATTTTAGTCCGTTGGTCGGGCTGTAGCCGTGCGTTCGTATATATCCCTATGTAGTGCCAGAATGGAAACCATGATTTTTTATTTCTGATGGTTGCCTTATCTGCTCAACTTCTTGTGGGCCGCCTCATTTTTCTTCTGGATAGCTAAATGTTGGTGTGCATATATATGTATCACAGTTGCGTGGAAATTGATAGTGCCTACAGGTACGAAATTCCTATTATTTTATGCTATAACGTTGCGCGAAATTTGCTGATGGGCGTTACTGGACTTGAACCAGTGACCCCTTGCTTGTAAGGCAAGCGCTCTCCCACTGAGCTAAACGCCCGAATTATCGAAAACAACTACATTCTTCATTATAAAACAGTTCTTATTCTGCCTGATAAAATGGGAAAATTCAAGTCGTTCCTCCTGTTTTATTTTCGACATCATTATTCGCGACATTCCTGTATATAGCGGCTATCAATAGGAGTTGTGTATGTGAAATCGAGAAATGACATCGACAGCAGGAAAGAAAAGACTCTCGATGTATATCACTGTTTAGATTATCCTCCTCCTGCTCCTGCAACACCGGAATAGGTGACTTTCAAGTGCAGCTGGGATACGCCCGTCGGCAACACAAAAAAAAACGGCCCCTTTCGGGGCCGGCAGGGGGGAATGATAAGTAAAAACCCTAAGCGCAAAAGCACTTTCGGGAATACTTCAAAGCAAGAGGGCGGCTTCCGGGCTCGCCATGTTGCGGCGAGACCCGAAGCCACAATATAGAAACAACACTCCTCCTTTGGCCCTGTCGGGCCAAGGACCTAGAAGGTCGCAATACAACTTGTTATTTACATTATTGTATGTTTTCATTGTTTCTTAATCGACTCCGCTTTCGGCATGTACGGAACGCTGCAATACTTCGCGAGGCCTGCTGCCGTCTGCCGGGCCGACTACTCCGCGCTCTTCCATAAGGTCAACCATTCTTGCCGCACGGTTGTATCCGATGCGCAGGTGGCGCTGTATCTTTGAGATCGAGGCCTGTCCCGTATTTACGACAAGCTCGACAGCCTGAAAATAGAGTTTCTCATCCTCGGTAAGGTTCTCACCCATGGTCATGCCTTCACTGACATCAGTAGTTCCGTCGTCGAATTTAAGTTGGTATTCGACCTCACCCTGCGATTTCCAGAACTTCACAAGGCGGCGCACTTCGCTGTCGCTTACGAACGGGCCCTGAAGTCGCTGGAGTTTGTTCGATCCGAAGCCGAGATAGAGCATATCGCCTTTCCCCAGCAATGTTTCAGCGCCTTTCTGGTCGATGATCGTGCGCGAGTCTATCTGCGATCTGACCGAGAACGACAGCCGCGCGGGGATGTTGTTCTTTATTGTTCCTGTGATAATTTTCGTGTCCGGCCTCTGTGTGGCGAGTATCATGTGTATGCCTACAGCACGTGCGAGCTGTGTCACACGGCAGATATAATTCTCGATATTCATTGATGAATTCGATATCATCATGAGGTCTGCAAGTTCATCAATGACAAACAGGATTCTGTACATTTTTTCTTCTTCGTTTTCAACGTAATTGTTGTAGCTTTCGATATTCCTGACACCGACTTCGGCAAATATCTTGAACCTGCGTGTCATCTCGTCGCACACCCATTTAAGGGCGTTAGCCGCCTCCTGCGGTTCCTGGATAACATTTGTCATAAGGTGCGGTATGCCGTCGAAAGGGGTGAGTTCGACCCGCTTCATATCAACAAGGATCATACGTGTCTGTGTTGGAAATTCGCGTGCCAGGATGCTGCACAATATGGCGTTGAGACACACGCTCTTTCCCGAACCGGTGGACCCCGCCACGAGCATGTGCGGCATCCTGGGGACGGCTGCGAAAACTGCTTTCCCCGTGATATCCTCGCCAAGCACAAACGACAGCGGATTCTTAAGGGTGACAAATTTCTTATTGAGAAATAGTTTGCGGAACGGCACCATAGCCCTTTCCACATTCGGCACCTCGATACCGATGGCCGACTTGCCGGGTATGGGCGCTTCTATACGTATTGTTTTTATGTCGGTCGCGAGCGACAGCGCTATATTCGCTTCAAGTTGAACTATGCGACTGACTTTAGTGCCGGGTTCCAGCTCGATTTCAAACCGTGTAAAAGATGCGCCTTTAACAACATTCGTGATTTTCGCGGGCACCTTGAAACTCTGAAGCATTTCTTCGAGTTTGTCGCGCATTGTGCCGTCCATCGAAGATTCGGAGACATCGGCGGGCGGGTCCAGCCAGTCGTGCGGGGCAGGCAGCTTCCATGTGATTCTTTCGACATCGTCTCCTTCTTCGCCTATCGTCTGCACCGCGATCTCTTTCTGCCGCTGTGTTTCGACATAGTCTTCTTCGGCAACGAGTTCCTCTTCCGGGTTCTTCTGAATCTCAAACGACACTGAATTTTTGTCATCGTCGTTTGTTAGAGAAATATCGTCATCCTGCTCTTCGTCGTCGTCCAGAAAGCTGCCGCCGGACATCACGCGCGCTTCTTCTTCCTTCAGTCTCTGCGCTCTTTCTTCCACTTCTCTTGCCTTTTGTTCTTTGAGGGCTTCGATTCTCTCGCGTCGCTTTTGTGCCATCTCGCTTGCACGCTCCGCGAAGAAATTGAATGCTTTTGATATTAATAATCCGATTGCATTGAGTGCCTGCAAAATGTGCGGCGCGATTTTTTTCCCTATTTCGATATAGGATACGCCGAATACGAGTTGAGTGTAAACCATTACGACAGCGATGAGAATAAGCATTGCGCCGACCGGAGTCAGCGCGCGCATGAGCGGGACAATGAACCACGATGTAACCGTTCCGCCGGCTGAGAGCCATGCCCGATGACTGATAATGAAATCATGGCCCGGATCGATCCTGACAATATTAAGAAAGGCGCCGGTGAAAAGTGTGATAAGAAAAACTTGCAGCATCGTCCATAGAAACGTTCTCTTTTTCAGGAGTATCCATAAGCCAAGAAGGCCGATGATAACGGGAACTGCGATTGATGTTATGCCAAAAAGCGAGATATATGCCTGCCTGACAGCAGAAAGCGTCGTCGCTTCGCGTCCCCAGAAAAGACCTACAGCCGAAAGCAGTGCAAGTGTGATGACGAGAATGCCGAGTATTTCCGACAGGAAAGCATCGTCGCGGACTTTACCTGCCGCTTTTTTCCCTGTCTTTTTGTTTTTCTTAGCTGTTTTCCTGCTCATTTCAAATCCCGCCTGTCGTTGTGATTTATATGATCGGCTGCCTTTAATGGCGTGCCGTTGAATCCATTTCGGCACTGCTTTTGCAATTGAGCCACAGGTATTTCCCGGCGCCGGCAGGTCTTCTTCTCGTGCTCGGATGCAGCCCCGTCTGTTTGAGCAGATGCAGTCTGCGTCGTCTGGCAAGGTACCGCCCTGTGAGCGAAATTGTTTTCCTGATGCAGTGTTGTTGTTTCATTTTCCCAGTTCGACCGACCTCTCATAAGCTGCTCTTACAGACTCGATGATAGAACTTCTGAAGCCGAGCCTTTCGAGTTCCGACGTCGCCGCTACAGTTGTACCGCCCGGAGAGGAAACCTGCGCCCTGAGTTGCAGAGTGTCGAAATCCGTCTCGTCCACCATCGCGGCGCCGCCCGCCACAGTACGCACGGCGAGTTTTTCCGATGTCTGCCTGTCAAGTCCGAGCCGCACGCCGGCATCGGTAAGCGCTTCTATAAACATGAAAACATACGCCGGTCCGCTGCCGCTCAGCGCGGTGACAGCGTCCATTTTCGACTCGGGCACCCACACAGCGCCGCCAAGCTTTTCGAACAAGTCAAATACGAATTCATTTACTTCGTCAGGCGCGCGCTCATCTTTCGCGACCCCTGCCGCGCCCTTCCCTACAAGGGCCGCCACATTCGGCATTACCCTTATTACCGGCGCTTCAGTGCTGATGATTCTTCTTATAAACTCTGTTTTCACTCCGGCCATGATACTTACTATCACAGGCCTTTTCGCTTCCCATGTTTCCGCGATCCGGGCACCGGTGGCAGGAAACTGATCGGGTTTGACACACAAGAACAGGACATCGCATACCGAGGTCAGCTCTGAAACCGACGATGCGGGCTCCGCGCCTGTCTTCTCACAGAGTTGCTTCAGTCGTTCGGCTGCGATGTCGAATATTGATACATTTTCGGGAGGCAGCATACCGCTTCCCGTCAATCCCTCGATAAGTATGCCGCCCATTTTCCCGGCACCGGCGAATCCGGCTTTTCCCTTAAAACCCATTTCTGTCACTTCCAGGCAATTTATTTACTGTTTACTCGAATACGTGCATACACCCGGCAATCGTTGATTCATCCGAGCTGTTTTTATGCGACGTTTCTTCAGTTCGCCACCGGATCAAAGATCGTCGATGAACACACCTTTTCTACCGCCTTCTTTTTCGCTGATAAGTTCTTCCAGGTCTGTTATCGGAATCGAATTGGGCGAGAACAGGAAGACACCCGGACCGACCTTTTTGCAGTTGCCGTCCAGCGCATAGGTCGCGCCGCTCAGGAAGTGCAGATATTCTTTCTGCATCCCGGCTTCCAGCCTTGAAATATTGGCAATGACAATCTTGTTCTGCCGAAGTTCATCGGTTGCTTTTTTCGCGTCCGCCGTTGTAGTCGGATCGCTTATGCTGACAGCGATTTTCGCTCCCGCGCGGTTTATCGGAACCACTTTTCCGTTTTGCTCGAATTCCTCGATATGATCCTGTTCCCTGTAGTCTTCAGACTCGGGATCGAGAATGAAGAAATCTCTTACTTTCTTGTAGACTGGATTCTGTACTAATGCGCTAAACACTTTTATCCTCCTCTTCAGATAAAGCCCCGGACGATTGATTTGGGCGGTTTCAGATTTCCGCTCACGGCCCGGCGGCCCGGCAATCAAGGTATATATTTGTTTTTCCTCACCACCTCCTTTTTCCGAATACGGCACGCCCTATGCGCACCATCGTCGAACCTTCTTCTATTGCTGTCTCGTAGTCGTCTGTCATCCCCATCGAAAGCGTCTCAAATGCGGGATGCTTTTTCTTTATCTTTTCGAATATTTCTCTTGTCGTTTCAAATGAGTCCCGTATTCTTTTTTCGTCTGCTGTCAAAGGCCCGATTGTCATGAGTCCTTTCAAGTCAATGCCGGGAAGTACCGCTATTTCACAGGCCGCTCTCATGATCTCTTCAGGCTCGAAACCAAACTTTGTATCTTCGCCGGAACTGTTCACTTCTATAAGTACCGGCATGTTCATGTCCTTTTTTTGCAGTTCTTTCGACAACTCTTTTGCAAGCCTTATCGAGTCCACCGAATCAATCGCGTCGAACAACTCGATAGCATTTTTTGCTTTATTCCGCTGGAGGTGACCGATCATTCTGAACGTGAAACCTTCGCCGAGTTCGCTTCGTTTTGTTTCCGCTTCCTGCACCCTGTTTTCACCTATATGGCCCACACCTGCTGATATCACCGCCCTGATCTCCTCGACAGTCCTTGTTTTTGTTACGACAACAAGTGTCACATCCCCGGCTTTTCTTCCGCTTCGCACTGCTGCCGCGGACATCTTTTCGCCTATCTCGTCAAGGTTTTGTTTTATCGCTGTTTCATCCATTTTGTTCATTCTTCCGATGCTTCCCTCGCCCTGATAAATTCACCGAATAATTTTTCGCTACCCGCGCCATGCGTAATTACATCCCAGGGGTAATGCCTCTCCGGGTCCCCCATCGCACCTATGATATCGACTGTCCTGATGCCACAGGATTCCACTTCCTTCAGCAAGTCGGTCCTGCCCGGTTTCTCCTTTGCAGCCTGCATAATCGCCCTGCCGATGCGGCGGTCACCTTTCGAAAGCACTGCCTGTTCGATCGCGCCACGAATGCTTTCGATTTTCAGATCGACGCCGTCATGTTCAGCGACTGCCTTCTTCAGCAGGTTGCGTTTCTTCTTCAATTCTTTTTCGCCCGCCATCGTCATCCACTGCATCGGCGTGTGCGGTTTTGGTATCATCGGCGTGACACTTATAAGGATCTCCCAGCCGGTTTTCTTTCGTATGCGCGCCGCCTCTTCGGCAATCGCGGACACATCTTCGGCGGACTCGCCCGGTATGCCGATCAGATAATAGAGCCTCAGCCTTTCGAGTTCCGGCAGCGGTCGCTCTTCAACAAACATTTCCAACTCCGCTGAAATGTCTTTGCTGATAACTTTTCGTAATTTCGCGGATGCTGTTTCCGGCGCGACGGCAATTGACTTTATGTCAAGTGTGTCACCGAAACGCGAGAGCATATCGAGCGTCTTCCTGTCGATGCGAATTGATGAAAACGACACACCGGCCCCTGCGGCCGATGCACCCTCACAGATACGTTCCACCTGCGACGACCTGGTGAAGGCAGTCCCTATGAGACCGATCCTGCCGGTAGCCGCGAGTCCTCTTTCCGCGGCTGCCACAGCCATCTTTGCCGGTCTGAACTTTTCGGCGGAATGACTCGCAAGGCAGAACTTGCACCTGTGTGGACAACCACGCGACATCTCCAGCAGAAACCGACCCGGGAATGCCGACCTGTCTGTCACAACAGGTGAATGCGCCGCTTCAGGTATCGGATCGCAGATATTGTACCGGACTTCGCGTGGTGCGCCGGCGGCAGACTCGATGTGATCGAAGTGTCCCGCTTCGCCGTATACAGATTCGTACAGGGAAGGCACATAGACGCTCTTGATCGAAGCGAGATCATCGAGTATTCTCTTTCTGTCATATTTCCGCGAGCCGCGTTTTTCGGGCAGCCGTGCAATAATCGCATCGATAACATTATCGAGCAGATTCTCGGC
>JAJRTR010000197.1 GCA_024278215.1 bacterium | reverse complement strand
GTACTCACACTCGTCCACACCGATTTTTCATCGTTTCGAGGCTCCGACCCGGAACGCAGGGACTGAACGCTACATGTTCACCACATTATCTGCTTGGCGACAATGTGTTGTCGCCTGCGGCGCGATAAGAACCCACTGTCATGTCACACTTGTAAATGCGTGAGATATGCGGGCTAACCCATCTTACGTCTTTTCATCGTTGACACGACACTACATCCTGAACATCTTTCCAATAGCGAGCAAAACCCTCATTCGCAAAGGGAATGGGGTGACAACAACCCATTTTCTGTGTACGAGCCTGGCCAGTGCCGAAACAGGGCGCGGATGCGCAATAATTTGTTGAAATGCCGTGCGCTCCATATAGAAACCGGCAGTCGCGGCACCCCAACGCGCTGTGATAACCCGGCTTATCTTTGTAGACTTTTCTTCGATGTTCAAGTCCTTGATATCCAGCGGTCCCAGCGAGTCGGTCGTCGTGATCGTCGTAACCTCACCGCCCTCCACCTTCACCATAAGAGAAGTCCACACAGTATCGCCTGTGAAAGCGGCAACGACAAGGAAAAAACTCGGCGGCAGCAGACGGCGGAACAACTTGAGTGCCAACTCGGGAATATCAGGCAATGCGGTCGTCGGGTCGGGATACAGGTGAATTCCCGATCCCCACTCACGCCCAAGCGCCGCGCGCGCCGCAAGCAACTGGCCCCACAACGGCTGGTCATACCGTATACGTGCCTGCGCATCTGCCGCAACTCTGCGGAGCGCCCCGGTTTCGAGGCATATAATCCGGTCTACGCCATAATCACGAGCCAGCGAATCCAGTTTGCCGGGACCGCTGAAACGGATACTTTCCAGTGGTCCCTTTTTCGAATGCACCACGTGAACAGCCCTGTTTTCGTGATAAAAAACAATCAGGGTCGGCACTTCACAGTTAAAGGACACCCTGCCGGATTCCTTCATGGTACACAGCATATTCTGATATTGGAGTGGATCGACATCCACTATTTCAACATTCTTCGAAAGCAGTTCTTCTACCTCTTTTTCTATTATTCCCGCCCTTAGACAAGCTCCAGTATATCCATACTAAATAGCAAATTGCATATATCGGATATTATATCTGAACTTGTGCATTTTGGAAAAAGAGATTCCCGAATGTCACCCCATAATATGAACGGGGGCCTCGCTTCTTCACTTCCATCGCAGAATCAGCGGGCTGAAAATAATGGGATATGACTGAATATAGTAGCGCACCTGCACATCGGTTTGAGATTATGTACAGTTAGACCACGAACAGATTCTGCACTTCGGGCAGCCCTCGGAATGTTCGACCGGGCCGCCGCACTGTGGACATGACCCGACAAGATTCAGAAGGTCTTTGCCGGACCTCTCGATTTTCGTGTGTGTACTCCTGCCGGCATTCTTGTCGGCTTCCATCCAGCGACTGTGTCTCTCGAGCACTATCGCAAGTGCATCCGGGCAACTGCGGATCATAGACCCGTTTTCCCACGTCGGCATGTGGCACTGTATACCCCTGAGGTGTTTTCTTATTTTTTCCATCTCGATCCCGGACCTGAGACACAACGAGATCAGCCTTGAGATCGCCTCGGACTGAGCCGCTGCGCATCCACCGGCTTTTCCCATCTGCATAAAAATCTCGCAAAGCCCGTTATCATCGGAATTGAGCGTGACATAAAGGTTGCTGCAACCGGTGCGTATACGTTCTGTGCGACCGAATGTGACCGACGGTCTTTCACGCGGTTGCGCCGTTACGGTCTTTACATCTACGGCTGCCGCTGTTTTTTCCCGCCCGCTTTTTTCTTCTTTCGCAAATGTCAGCACCTGCTCGTCGCGGCTGCCGTACCTGTAGATTGTGATCCCCTTGCAGCCGCTTTCATAAGCCATATTGTACACTTGTTCCACTTCATCTACTGTCGCATCCGCCGGAAAGTTCACCGTCTTGGATACAGCGTTGTCTGTATATTTCTGGAAAGCTGCCTGTATCCGGATATGGTCCTCGGGCGTGATGTCCATGGATGTTACAAACAAGTCTCGGACTTCCTGCGGAATCTCTTCGAAGTCTTTGATCGTACCTTTTTTCGCAATGCGTTTCATCAGTTCTTCAGAATAGAATCCACGTTCCTTTGCTATTTTCTCGAAGTAGGGGTTAACCTCCGCCAACTCGTCTTTGTCCATCACCGTCCTGACGTAGGAAACAGCGAAATATGGTTCGACCCCGCTGGAACAGCCTGAAATAATGGAAATAGTGCCGGTAGGTGCAATAGTCGTTGTTGTGGCATTGCGCACTTTCGGAACACCGGGAATGTCGAGAGCGCTGCCTTCGAAATTCGGAAACGCGCCGCGCGATGCCGCGAGTTCCGCAGATGCCTTTTTCGATTCGACCTGTATGAACCGCATGACACTCTCGGCTGTATCTACAGCGTCTTCGGAGTTGTAAGAAATTCCCATCTGGACCAGCATATCAGCGAATCCCATCACACCCAGCCCGATCTTCCTGTTAGCTTTCGTCATGGCGTCGATCTTGTCGATAGGATACCTGTTCATGTCGATCACGTTGTCCAGAAAATGTGTCGAAGCATGAACGACATGTTTCAGTTTCGGATAATCTATCTCTCCGTTTTTCACCATACATGAAAGATTTATCGAGCCGAGATTACACGACTCATAAGGTAACAGAGGCTGTTCTCCGCACGGGTTGGTGCTTTCCACTTCTCCCACATGCGGTGTCGGATTAAACTTGTTGATTACATCCAGAAACACGACACCCGGCTCACCGTTTTTGTGGGCCATCTCGATGATTTTTCGATATACCTTTCTTGCATCCAGTTCCGCCGTCGTCTGTCCGTTGCGGGGGTCTACAAGATCAAATTTCGAGCCGCTTTTGACCGCCTTCATGAACTTGTCGGTGATTCCCACTGAAATATTGAAATTATTTAGTTTTTTTGTATCCTTCTTGCATTCTATGAATTCCATTATATCGGGATGGTCGATGCGCAGGATACCCATATTGGCGCCCCGGCGTGTTCCTCCCTGTTTGATGACTTCTGTGGCGGCATTGAACACCTGCATGAAAGAAACAGGGCCGCTCGATGCGCCGCGGGTAGACCTGACACGCGAGTTCTTCGGGCGCAGCCTCGAGAAACTGAATCCCGTGCCGCCGCCTGACTTGTGGATCAGCGCGGTGTTTCGCACCGTGTCGAAGATGTCTTCCATCGAATCGTCTACCGGCAGAACAAAACACGCGGAAAGCTGCTGGAGGTCCCTTCCCGCATTCATCAACGTCGGTGAATTCGGCACAAATTCCAGTGCCGCCATTATCCTGTAAAACTTCTCTTCCGTTTCCTTCACATTCGCATGTGGATTATACAGCACATCGGCCGACGCGATGTTGTGCGCCACACGCCTCATCATTTCAGCAGGTTCCTCACATACCCTGTTGTTTTCGTCCTTTTTCAGATAGCGGCGCTCGAGCACACGCATTGCGTTGGCTGTTATCTTCGGCTTTAAATCCTCGGCACATGCGGAAGCCTCTTTCAATTCCCCCTTTTCCGGCGATTTCCTCCGGTCGTTTTTTGCAGATTTCTTCTTCACTTTCGTTTTCTTCTTTTTCTTTGGAGCTGCTTTCTGCTCACTGTCAACTTCTATAAGTTCCGAAAACATATCGCTTACTACATCACTTGTTACTTCCGTAATTTCACTACTTCGATCTTCATTTCTGCTGATGTCCGACATTATCGCTGCCCCTTTATTCTATTTAAGTGTTCGTTTCGACATCTCCCGCAATATCGCAAATCTATCATCGCAAAATCGACGTTCTCTTCTTCCGATATATTATCAATAATAGTATAATTATTTACACATAATACCCTTATAATGAAGACACGATTCTTTCACTATCAGTTATTTGAATGGTCTTGTGCGGGTAAACTTTTTCCGTCCCGATTCCCTGACGAATCCATCATAAATCAGCAGCACCATAATGTCAATAGTGCATTTTAAAAAAATACTATATATTGTATACCCCAAATAGTTATCCACAATGTGTTGTGTTTTGGCATAAAACCGTATATCGTGTTGTAGTCGAATTACCTTAATATTACACCCCTGATTCTCTTATATTCTCCATATTAAGGCGTTTATGCAGGTATTCTCCAGTATACCGTAAAACTATCGTCATATTTCCGGCTTAGTGCCATGTGGAATATTTGTTGGAATCATGTGAAATGTTTGTGAAAAATACACTTGTGAATGTGGAAAAACAAAAAGGCATAAATGACGTGGAAAAGCATACATGAAACATCGTTGATTTTCTCGCTGGAAGATATATTTTTTGCACTGTGATATTCTTACGTTTCAACAGAATCTATGCGTATTGACATAGCAGTTCGGTTAAAGTGGTTTTCTGATAATGTAATTGGTGGTTCCACCAACATGAAGAATATCAAATATCTTCAATACGGGACAAACAACATTGTTGAAAAAAATCTTTTTCAAACCAGCAATATCGCGACTCTTTGTGACAGGCTCATCAGAGATGGTCAGTTTCTCGGAACTGGAATCCTCAGCCGCGTTTTGTCCCGAAACGATATTTATAATCTTCTTTGTACTTTTAATAGTACTTGTAGCAGTAGTTGAAAAAAAGGTCCGCTCTATCACCAGGCCCGCCTTGTCCACAATCTTTTTCATAGTCCGCGGCGTGAAGAAAAACAGGTGGTACGGCACTGAGAGCGCATACCAGTACTGACCGAAGAACAATCTTTCAAGAGAATGAAAGTTGGGAACACCCACAACAGCGACACCGCCGGGTTTCAGTATGCGGTTGACTTCTGTCAGTGTTGCGACAGGATTATACAGATGTTCGAGAACACTCCAGAATGTAACTGAGTCAAATCTATTCTCCGGATATTTCGCAGTGATGAGGTCGCATCCTTTCACGTTCAACCCCAGCACATCGCGCTGATAGTTCGCCATTCTCTCCACGAACTCACAGCCCTCGACATCCCATCCGGCCCGCTTCAGACATAACATGAACCTTCCGTCTCCCGAGCCTGCATCGAGGTTTCTTCCCCGCGCTGTGAATCTTTCCAGTAATTCCCTGCGGGATTCCTGACCTGCGATTATATTATCTAGGTCAGCTCCGCTCGCCGCCATGATATGCGGCTCGTAATCATCGGGATAGAAATCCGCCATCTTCTCAGGTCCCGGACGTGGATTCTGCATGACAAGAGAACAGTTATTGCATCTGGAGACAGTAAACACACCAGGCGCACCATAAAACCAGTCACGCGCACGGAGTATTATGGTGAAATCACCGCTTCCGCAGAGAGGACAATCGGTTTTCACCAGTTTCTCTGAAATCCCAGTTTCTTTCATTAGACTGAACAGTTATCCTGATCGCTTATATCTTGAAATTTTGTCTTGAAAATGGCTTCCCGTTTTCCTTGCAATTTTACACCATTACTTATTGCTTGTATACACCTTTAACCTCTGTGAGGTTATAACTGGCTTATCCGTTTTTCCCGTGACGACTATGTATCGACGAACATTCTTGTCCCGACCTTGCTCCGCCACGAACGCCCCTCCACCACTCATTTCGCACGGTTGTCTTTCCGAGGCATTCCTTGATTTATGCAAAAAAGGGCGTTTTCTATCTGGCTGCTAAAGTTGACAGGACACTGGATATTTGATGATTCAGAAAATCCACAGGGGTCTGCCGATGGACTTGTTCAATAATTTTCTTTCTTCATCGACAAACGGTCTGTTGACGGCAGACACCATAAAATAAACGACCGCCGCTACAAGTGTTGCCGCCATAAGCGAGATCACGGAGTTGATGTGAGGTTCCATGAAGTACAAAGCGATCAGCATCGCCGCCGTATTCAGCGCAATCTTGAGCGCCGCCGTAAAAGGGAAACTTATCCTGATTTTGAGAATATAAATGAATACAAGCCAGTAGAAAAGATACATCAGAAGCACGGTGGACCCGGAAGCAAAGGCCGCGCCCATTATCCCCGTTCGCGGCACAAGGACAAGCTCCAGAAGAATGTTGTAGACCCCGAAAATGCCCGTATAGAAAAAGTACTCATTTTTCTTAAGAATGACAAGTATGATACCGAATGCGCTCGTTATGCGCCTGAAGAAAAGGAACCCGAGCAGCATAAAAAGTATCGGTATACTCGCCACGAACTTGGGGTCGAAAACATGAATGATAAGTTTTTCAGCAAGGAACGCGATTCCGAAATACGCCGGTACGATCAGGAAAAGAGTCAGCTTCGTTAAAAACTTGAATAGAAACTTCAGGTCCTCTTTGGCCTCCGACTCTCTGTATCTCGACGCGACCATGGGGATAATGACGCCTTTGAGTATTTCCGTGGGATTGAATATGCGTGACAGGACGATAATCTTAATCGCGAAAGCGTACAGCCCGACCTGCTTCATGTCGAGATAATAGGCAATGATAAAAGTGTCTATCGTCAGGTCTCGCAGGAACCAAGTCCATGAGCCGAAATAGTCGAAAAGGCCGTATCTTACTATCGGCGTTATCTCCAGTTCACCGCCGGAGTCTTCGTGTTTTTTCTTTTTCAACCCGGCAAGGATCGTTATGGCATTGACGGCATATATCGAAAATGCCGCGAATTCCGAAATAAACCATGAGAGGAACACTCCGTAAAGCCCGTATCCCATCCTGAAGAAGAGCAGCAGAAGGACGATGCGGATAATATTCGTAACAACGATAGTACCGGTATCCATCATTTGTCGCATGAACGCGTTCAGAAAATTCGTTCCGATGATCCTCTTCATGGCGATCAGTAAAAATGTGAAGCAAATCATCATGTATATCGAGGAGATAAGAATAGGAAGTTTGAAATGTATCAGCAACGCATTTTTAAAGATAATAAGCCCTGAAACAAAAAGTATCGACATCACGGCCCGCAGCATGAGCGAACCGGAGATAAGCATAAAAACAATATTATATTTTTTTTGCGAAAGGTATTCGGGGACAAAGCGGATGATGACATTTTGAAGGCCGAGCGAGGTGATGTAAGAGCCGAGAGCAAAGATACTTACAAACACATTATAAACGCCGTAATCCGCCTCGGACACGTTTCTAACAAGTATTACGGATGTGAAAAAACCAATTATGATGACAAAGATATTAGAGGAGTATAACGCGATACTGCCTGAAAGGACTCGCCTTGAATCGCTCATTTCATCACGCTGCCGCTCGTTGCCTGTTTCTTTTGAAATCTCCATTTATAGCCCGGCAGATGTGCGAAAAACGCCAGCCACACTATAAAAAGAAAGAGTATCACAAAGAGTGGCCCGATCAAGGTTATCGTCAACTTCAATCCGCAATGAAAATTAAACAGGAAACAAACAATTAAGAAGTGAAACATTGCGGCGTATGGGTAAAACTCCTTGCGCCCGACCAGCCCGTATGCGGCGAAGAACACGAACAGTACCTCCACAGGCATGTTGCGCCTTCCGATGCCGAAGAACACTATCGACTCCAGAATAAGGAAGCCGAGCATGAACGCATAGACAGGCAGACCGTTCCTGAAATTTCGTTTGATGAACCCGAAAAAGCCATAGAGGAAAAAAGGCAGCAGAAAATAACTTGCGAGCGCATCGAACTCGAGTGTGGCCCGGACACCGTCGTTGAGATAAGCGGTGCCGGGAATAGGACTGAAGAAAAATCTTGTCAAACCGCCTGCAAGTGATGAAAGGAGAGTCGAAGAACCGATCGTACCGCCTACTACGCCGACAGGCGCGCCCTTAACCAGTGCCGTTAAAACAAATCTTCCGAGAACTTCCTGCGAGATGCTTCGTTGCAGATTATGCGTAAAAAGGTCTCGAAACGCCGGAACAACCATAAGAACGGCGATAACACATGCTATCGCAAATATTCTCTTCAGCAGTACATCGGGGCCTTTTCGGTTATAGATCATCAACATCATCGCAAAAATAACGGCAACAATAATAAACAGAAGATAAAACCTGAATGTCCTCAGGACAAACAGCAGCAACAACAGTTGCGCGAGCCTTACGGCTGTCACCTTTCTCGCCAGTTCGGACAGTTGCACAAGTATCGCCATGACAATAAATGTTACGGTCGCTTCCTTCAGGTTGCTTGCGCTTAAATATATTGCAAATGGGAACAGGGCATAAATGAAACATGTAACGTGACGCAGTTTCTCATTTTTTTCGCCCGGAAAATATATTACGGTCAGTCTGTGAAGAAAATATATCGTAAAAGCGTTAAGAAAACAGTTCGTAAACATGGACAGCAGGCGTGAGGAGTAAAGCAGGTCGTGAAATGCGACAAGCAGAGAATATCCGTAGTGGAACCCACCCTGTGAAATCATGTAAAGGTCGGGGATGCGACCGGCAGCCAGAATATCAGCGATATAGAGGCCGCTCCGCAAGTAGATTGTTTCGTCCTTCGTAACGGCTGTCGGATGCAACATGTAGACGGCGATTGCGCACACAACCCGAATCGCGAGTGCGATGAGAAACAGGCACCACACATTTCTTTTTTCGCGTTCGGGCACGTCTTTGACAAATTTACCGGCTATTGTTCCGGCGAAAAGATACAGTGAGATCAGGAAAAAAGAAAACAGTCCCAGCAAACCCCACAGGTAATACGCGAGGATAATACCCACTGCTACAACAAACGCTGCAAACAGGTATATTCTTATATTGCGCTTTTCAGGAGATAGACTGACGGTTGTCATTTCTAAGTTGCGTCCTTGCTGTAGTCACTGCAGTTCAACATTCATCAGTTAATTTGTTTTGCCTATTATCTGAAACACGATGTACAGGTTTGACAGGAACCCGAGATATCTGGATAAGTTGTAACTTTTGTCCGGAGGCACATTGATGCTGTCGCCCGGCAAAACATTTTCCGACAAACTGATATACGTTGTTACACCGTTTCGTGTCAACTTCGATCTGCCGATATCCGATTCCTGTTTCGGGCCTCCCGCCATGTAGATGTAATCCTTCACGCTTTTATCGGGATCGTAAGGAAAGAACCCGCCGTGCTGGACCATGCCGTCGACATAAACAACCTGTGTTTCAACAAGCACAGTGATGTAATCGCCCGCCTTGAGTTCGATATCCTGCGTGCCGTCATGGAAAATGAGCAGAGCATTCAAGTCGATCACAGTCTCGGTGGACTCGCCTGTCTCGGGAGAAACTCTCCGGAGTGTGGCGTTTCTTATTGAAGACATTTCCACGCCCGGGCTGTCGCCCGCCCGGCCCGCTTTCAGCTGGAGCCCGCCTGCTGCCCTTATGAGGTCGGACAAGCGCATTCCGTCGACATAAGAGTGCGTCCCCGGATTTTTAACAGCGCCCATAATCGAAACAGTATAATTTGCCGAACTGTCAATGGCTTCCAGAGTATCTCCCGGCGCGACGTTGAAATCTTTGCCGATTTTTCCCGCGATGTCTTCCATAGAGAAAACAAATGTGGCAAATCTGGGTCCGGAAGTTCCTTGCGCGACATGCCGTATCAACTGTATTTCCGACTTGTCGGCACCGGGGAGCAGACCTTTAAAATATTTTATGAGCGAAAAAAGCGTTTCGCCGTCCACAATTTCGTAATTGCCCGGTTTTATAAAACCGCCCTTCACCATCACTCTGCCGTAAACAACCGGCACGATGATCCTGCTGTTTTCAAGGATATACGGGTTCTGCTCCGCGTCGCCCTCTTCATCGAAAAGCGTAAGGTCGCACACCCTGCTGCCGCCGTTATCGTCATAAACGGTTATGGACCTCATAGACCCGACCCCATTGAAACCGCCCGCCATGTCCAGTATGGTCGATAGTCTTGTCAGCGGGTTCAGCTGGTAGTAGCCGGGAGACTTCACCTGGCCTGCGACAAGCACTTCATAAGTTCTCATCCTGCTGAGTTTCACTCTCACGTTAAACTGCTTGAACTTCTCGAAATATGCAGCCTTTATCTTCGCGATTGTATCGGTCAGCGTAAGCCCGCCGACAGTCAATTCGCCGATCATCTCGAGAAAGATAACTCCATGATCGACCGTGACAAGCATCTCACTACTCTTCAAGCCGGGTTTCCACGTGAGGACACTGAAAACATCTCCTGAATCAACTACATATCTGTCAGGATCGATACTGCTGATCATCCTGTTGTAGAAATCGATATTCATGGGGACATGATCCGCGGCGCTTCTCCCGGATTGCATATCCGGCATTGCCTGGTAAATAGATAAATCACTCCCGGCCCTGGCATATTCCGTCGATTCCGAATATGCGCGTTTCGGCGACATCGAAAGCATCAGCAAAGTAAAAAGCATTCCAACAACACAGACAACAATTCTTCTGTTTGATATGCAATTCATTTATCGTTTTTCCTCAATGAAATATTCAAGTTGTACCTGTCAGGATGCCTCTTCATCTGCTCTGACAGCCTCGACAGCAACGGCAATGAAAAAACCGAGAAAGAAGCCTGCTGCTGTGCAAAGCATGACGATAAGAATCTTTCTCGGTCTCACAGGCAGGTCTGTTGCATAGGCTCTGTCCAGAATTTTCACGTTTTCGGCAGAACGGTCGACTTCGGTCATGTTCATATCGAGCATAGCTTCGAGAGAGACGAGTTTTTTCACAGCTTCAGCCTTCTGCCTAAGCATTTCCTGGTACTCCCGTTTCTGCTCGGGCATACTACTGAAGCGGGCTTCCAACTCGTCGATTTTTGATTGCAGTACTTTCCCAAGCTGAGTCAGTTCCTCGATCTTCTGCTGCGTCTGTGTCGCCAGTACCGGGTTTGTAGTCGATTCGAGAACTCTCTTCAACCCCTTTACTGTTGCATTATTCTCAACCACCTGGCGCTGGTATTGCGTAAGTGAGGAAAGATGCAGATCAAGTTGGCTATTAATTTTCACAATGTTATTTTCTTCTTCATATTGCTGGGTTTTTGCTTCGATAGCCTCGAGTTCCGCCCTCGCGGCGACTACCTTTGAACTCAGATATTCCGAATCCTCCAGTTTCTCCTGCAGGATATAATCAACCGTCTGCTGTGCTATCTCGTTTGCGACCTTCGCGGCGAACTCCGGGTCTGTACTGTAAAATTTCACAGCGAGTGTTCCATATTGTTTGTCATCTATCTCCGTCTTTTTATGGAATTTTCTAAGCATTTTCTCGTAAGTGAGTTTTTTGTCGGTAAAAAGAGGTTCATTCAACAGGTCAAGCGACTCTATCACCTTTTTTGCGATCGTGTCGGAGCTGATGATGACTCTTACATACTCGACGGAAATCCCCGACATGGAACTGTCGAGTCCGATCAGTACGGAGGCACGGCCCAATCTGAGATTATCTGATTTCCGCACGATAAGCTTCGCAGTTGCGGCATATTCCCTTTCGATATTCCAGACAACGCATATTGCAGATACCATAGAAAATATCGAAAGTCCGAATATCAATATCAGATGTTTCCTGAATACCTTCAGCAGTTCAACAAGCTCCATATTATGTTCCCGCAACCCTCTTCAATGAGATTTTACGTAACCGGATTATCTTAAGCATTTATTCATGAATATGCTGTTGCGTCACTGATTTTCCGTGCTTAAGTTTATGTTGCCCGATCAATAATGTCAACTCACAACCGGGTTGTCGGATATGTTTTCACCTTGTGAAATAATGTATGTTTTATTGCATATTTTTTCTTAGTATTGATTCGTGTATAAAAAGGCACGGATGACATTTGTCAACAGACAATAAGCAACAATAGCGAACTCGCAAATAGCGTTTTTGTGCATTTTCGCTGACTTTAACAACAACGGCTGTATTGAAAATGGCTAATTACACACGAATCAGTATTGTGACGTTCTTTCTCGTCCCGTGGGCCGACCCGAAACGCCCGGATTGAACGATCCTATGCTCTTTGTCGGGTTATTGCGAGGAAAGCGCTATCCCTGATTTCTCAAAAAGAAATCCGTTAAGTTGAGAACGTAGCAGGAGCACTCAGTCCGATCGTTCCAGCCGGGAACAGTGGAACCGAGGAGATGGTTATCGAAAACGAGAATCTTCGATTCGCCTGACATGGAGGACTGACGGAATGAATCGACGAAAAAGCATCTGATATTTCTTTCGAGCGGAAGGTAGAGGTGAAGTTACTGAATGATTATTTTCTGCGACGTTTGCTGCCGCCACGTTTTGATTCGAGATTGCGCTTGATGTCAACCTGGCGGTCTTCGCTCTGGCGCATGAATCGCTTGAATTTCGACTCGAAATTATCTTCTTCCCTGTGCCTGTGGGAAGTATCGGAATGTTCGGGATACACCTGTTTGCGGATCGTGTCTCTTTGTTCCTTCTCGGACTCCAGTTTTTCGATTTCTTCTTCAGAGACATCTTTAATGGACAATTGAACTCTGCCTCGGTCGTCGATGGAAATTACCCGGG
Source organism: bacterium (assembly GCA_024278215.1). Lineage (GTDB taxonomy): Bacteria > UBP15 > UBA6099 > UBA6099 > JAJRTR01 > JAJRTR01. Next base: position 32,222 of record JAJRTR010000197.1, on the reverse strand, counting down.
CGTAGACTTTGGCTCCGACGTCAATATGATCCGACACTTCGCGCACGAATTTGTCGCTGATCTGGGAAATGTGGACAAGCCCCGTTTTCCCGCCTCTGATCTTGACGAACGCCCCGAATTTCACTATATCAACCACGGTGCCCTCGACCAGTGCCCCAACTTCATAGTCCATTTGTAAAGACGCCTCCCTGTCAGGGGGTTGTGTTTACCGGCAAACGGTACTGCTATTTTTCAGTCACCGGATCAGGCGTAACTTCTATTCTGACTTCACCTGGTTTCATGAAGTAAAGTTCTTCTCGTGCTATTTTCGCTACATACTCCGGGTCTTTCATTCGCCTTTTTTCTTTTTTAAGTTCTTCAAGTCTGTTCAACTTCTCGTTGTATGTCTGTTTTGCTTCGCGAACTCTGTGTTCCATATATATCCAGTTCCTGTAATGAAGTTTTCCAAAATAAACGGCAAGGAATGTGAACAGAACGACATAGATGACCCGCGATATACCGCGAGTGTTCAGTCTTCTCAAATAATGCTGTTCGCGTTTTCCCGGCTCCATTAGTCCCTGTTCAAAAATCGTCTTTTATGATGTTTTTCAGTAGATTAAGGTTGAGTATATCGGACACTTTGTTCATTATGTCGTAACCTGATGATTCGGGCACAAATACGATATCGCCATCCATTAATTCCACATTTTCCTTCAAATCGGCTCTCTGTATCAACGCTTTTAAATCTGTGTGTATAACCGTTGGCCTTCCATTTACGGACCTGATGATGTACGACTTTCCGATACCCGCTCTTCCGATGGTTCCCTGGGCGGCTGATATCGCGTCGATTACCTGCGAACCTTCCGGCAGTGTGTAGCTTCCGGGATCACTAACCATTCCAAGAACAACTATTTTTATTTGCATGTGCGATGTCATACCAGGCACAATTACATAGTCGCCGGCCTTCAGTAAAATGTTGTTTGTCATGTCTGTTCCATTAAGAATATTTCTCGCGTCTATATTGATCGGGGGAGAACCTCTCCTTTGCACCACAATATTGCTTATGTCGGCATTAGGTTTGACATTTGCAGATTTTATAATAGCGTCAACAAGGGTGAATCCGTCATAAAAGTTAAAGTTATCGGGTCTGAAAACTTCTCCTATCACAGATACCGATCTGCCGGGTCTGATCCCCATGCTTACCAGTGATACGGTTGCTTCGGTTTGTATGAAGTACTCGCTAAGCCGGTCACTTAGTATTTTTTCGATTTCACTTATGGTTTTGCCCTTTGCCACAAATGCTCCCAATTCAATTCCCTCTATCAGCGGAAGGAAAAACTGTCCCTGTTCGTCAATTACGTATTTACCGCTGAATTTGGGCTCGACTGGAATTCGTACCATTATTTCATCGCCGGTATCAAGTTTGAAATTACTTTTATCAACGCACAATGAATTGTCAGTGTGAATCATCACAAATGCAGACAAAAACACCAGCGTTGCTGAAAAGATTTTTAAAAACGCCTTATTCATTATTTGTGCCTCCATTTTCTGTTAAAGATGAAAATCGAAGTATTTTTTATCTGTCGGGTATTTCGACTAATTTTAAATTATACAGCATGTCAAAAATCCTTGCAATTAAAAACTCTTTTTTCTTGCTCTTGCGTTACAACCTGTCTGGGCTTGATTTAAGGTGCTGCAATAACTGGCTTCAAATGTCTCGATTATCACCTGATGCACAGTACACTTACTATTATCATCCCGTTTACAGCTTTACTTTTTTACTTCCACATTTTAAAATATTATATAAGGAGAACCACTTGCAGCCGGATACAGCAGAATATCATTTTGCAATTGGCTCGTGCGAAATGTATTTACTGAAATATCCGGCGGCTACACAATAATATGATGATTAATGCGAAAAAGAAACGATGGACCAGGAGCAAAGATTGTGTCGAACGGATAATCAACGGCGAGGCTGTGCTTTTGAATCTTAAATCAGGGGTATACTACAGTCTGAATGAAACAGGAACCGAGATATGGCGATTACTTGGCGATATATGCGTAATCGAGGATATAATCGAAGTTCTTCAAAATGATTATGACTGTTGTGCGCATGATGTTGAGAGCCAGGTGCAAGAATTGCTTGACGATCTGTGTGCAGAAAATCTGATTACTGAAGTTGATCGCGCTTTATGATAAGAAAAAAACGCGAAGAGTTATTCAAATACCTGTCACGAAAAAGCAGTCCTGTGCGCATCCAGATCGAAGTCACAAGACGCTGCAATCTCAATTGTGTCCATTGTGTGCTCAAATGCAATACAAATATCGAAAACGAGTTGCAACCGGAAGACTATAAGAAAATATTGCCGGAGATGAAAGAGGCAGGGGTTTTTCACCTGAATCTCACCGGTGGCGAGTTCCTGACTCATCCGAGAATATATGAGATCCTTGAGATATTGCTCGATTCGGACTTTCCGCTAACGCTCCAGACAAACGGAGTTTTGCTGACAGACCGAATCATCGACATGCTTTCGCAGCGACCGGAAAAGATCAAGGCAGTCGCCGTTAGTCTCTACAGCGCTGAAAAGCGGATTCACGAAAAAGTCACCCGGACACCGGGAAGCTTTGCAAAAACAATAAGTGCGCTTGAAAGACTGGCGGAAGCCCGCTTGCATCCCGAAGCTTCCACACTCCTGATGACGGTAAATCATTCAGAGTGTGACGCCATTGAAGCACTCTGCGGGAAGTTAGGGGTCAGGCACCAGTTCTATTCGATAATTCTGCCAAGGGAAAATGGAGACAATTCGCCACTGAAATACAGGTTGCCAGAATCGGTTTTCAGGGAATTGCCCCGGCCGTGGGAAACTTTCGCGGCAGATTTCGGTAAAGTCGATCCCGAAGATTATCTGCCTGACAATACGATCGAGTCATGGTGCACAATGGGGCGAACCACCGGTTACATCACAAGCCATGGAGACTTGCTGCCCTGCTCGCTGGTCGATATTCCGGCCGGAAATATAAGAGAATCCTCTTTCGGTGATTTGTGGCGCAACTCGAACGCGCTGAAAGAAATACGTAATATGAAAGTCAAACAATTTGAATGCGCAGGCTGCAACCATTTTCCGAAATGCAGGCCGTGCCCGGGACTGGGTCTGTATGAACACGGAAATATTTTCTCCGCGCCGCGCGAAGTTTGCAGAATCGTCAACACTTTCATGGAAAAGGAGGTGCGGAATGGAAAAGAAAAAGAACTGCTCGCAGACAGGTAGTGCCGATCATTTTGAAAATGGCAAAAAATTGTTTGTCAAACCGACCCTGACAAAATACGGGACTGTTAAAGACGTATACAGTGGGCCGTCGTGCAAGGCTGCTATGGCAAAGGACGCCGATAAGTAGGCCTGCTTCGCTTTCCTGTTACAAACAGCTGCCGCAACACAAGTGTTTTGTGTTGTTGTATTTGTTTTAAAAATGGACCCGGGATCATCATTACATGCCCGCTATCGAAAAAGTGGAATCCGACAAACAAGAAACCCTGATCATTATCCCCCCTTATCCAGGTAAAGGTCTGAGCTATTCTCTTGGTGCCGGTTATGTTATATCCAGTCTCAGAGCAGCCGGCATCGGCACGGAATTGCTGGACGAACCATGCCTTGATTTCGACTCGGGTGCACGCCGTTTGATCAGTAGAATCAAGCAGCTAAGCCCGGATGTTGTTGGCTTTTCCCTGAATACAAGTCTGAATATTCTCTACGCCTATGATTTTCTTAAACTGGTACGCTCCGCACTGCCGGAAGCAAAGCTTGTCGCCGGCGGATTGCACGCCACCCTGCTGCCCGGCGAGGTTCTCGACGCCGGTTTCGACGCTGCCGTGATCGGGGACGGAGAGGAAACATTCAAGGAACTTATCCTGCGCTGGCGTGAAGGGAAATCGCCTGCCGGAATGAGCGGTATCGCCTGGCGTTCCGAAGATGGTTCGAGATACATCGGGCGCGCGTCTTATGTTGAAGATATCGACGATCTTCCACCTCCGTCGAATCGTTTCTATTCAGAGACAGGCGATGCCGACGATCGCCTGCTGATTTTACTGCTCAGCAGGGGCTGTTTCCGCAAATGTACTTTCTGCGTTGAAAGACATCTCAACCGGGGCGTGAGATACAGATCGGAAGAAAGTGTTTTCAGCGAGATCGAAGATGCTGTCACCAACCACTCGATAGCAAACCTGCATTTCATCGATTCATCTTTCCTTGAGAATATTGAACTCGTCCGCAGCCTCTGCGATAGAATGACGAAGCTCGCCGGGAAGAGGCCGTTTCACTGGAAGTGCATGGCCAGGACCGATCATCTCGATGAAGAAACACTTGCCTTGATGAAATCCGCGGGCTGCACGGATATCTTTATCGGCATGGAAAGCGCCAACGACGATACTCTGAAAATGTTGCGGAAAAGAATATGCTCCGAGCAGAACGAGCAAGCGATACGGCTGTGTTCTGACGCGGGAATAAATGTTAGCGGGTATTTCATAACCGGCCTGCCCTGGGAAGGCCCGAGGCATTTTCAAAACAATCTCGACTTCATGGATAAATTTCGGGAAAAAGCATCCTTTATAGTTTTTGTGCCGATACCGTTTCCCGGCACACAACTGTACAATGACTATCACCGTGAATACGGATTTACAGAATGGTGGCTGGAGGACTACCTGGAAGCTGTCGAGAAGCCGGGCCGACCGCTTTTCCGGTGGTTGCAATCAAGGAACCCTTTTCTTGAGAGAAATTTTTTCAACTATTCGGCGAAAACAAGAAATTACCTTTGCAGGTTTCCACTTTCTACGCGCCATGCGATACAGGGTGACGGCTGGAAGATGGGACTTCGCAAGTTGGCCTGGGCCGTTGCGTCACTTTGTTCGAGGATTCTTTTTTTCGTGTCGCCCGCCCTCGAGCACCGTATTATGAAGCCGCTGTATAAGGGATTCAATTCGATTGCCGCCAGGCTCAAGACTGCACGATAGGACCAGAACGATAGAGACTGCAACCCACGACATTTATTCACGCATCGGCGACAGGAATAGTTTCGACCTCCATCTGTTCGGCGTTGTTCTTCGTTTCTGCTCCGTCCGCGGCAATTTCCTCGAGCATTGTCTTAAGCTGCATTACGGCAATAGAATACTGCCTGCGGACGATAATAGTAATGAAAGTGTTTTTTCTCTCGAATTTCTGGAAACCGACGATGAAGAGTTGCCGTTGCCCGGCGATGATAATATCTGCATACCCCTTCGCGGGGCGACGGGTGATATTGTTATGATGTGCGATATGGAGACACACAGGTGTACGATCGAACTACCGGGCGTGCCTCCGGACAACCCGGCGGAAGTGTTTTTCTCTGCAATTACTTCTTTTATCGGGCATGTAATGAAATCAAAAAACATATTGTTCATTCACGCTTCCAGCGTGATATACGACGGCAAAGGTATTATGTTTTGCGGTGAAAACATGAGCGGGAAATCGACTCTGATGAGGGCAATGCTCGAGAACGATGCAGAGTATATGTCGGACGATTCCGCCGCCGTCGGCTTCGACAAACACACACCTATGCTATTAAGAAATTCGGAATTACTTAACGCTGCCGACCTTTCGGAGAAATGCGGCGGCAGGCTGCTCGCTAAGGGTTTTACTTACTTTCACGAAGGGCTTTTCATGTCGCCGCCGCCGGACTGCGTCGCCGCCTGTGTTGATTTTGTATTTTTTCCTTCGATTATGCAAGCGCGACATGGTATTATTTCATTAAGTAAAAAGAAAGCTGTTCTGAAGTTATTGAACCTGCACAGAACGCCCCTGATCGAGGCTGACTACGAAAGGTATTTGCTGCGTTGTGATAACATCGCATCCTCCGCAAGTTGTTTCGAACTCAGGATTCAAGCCGGAAAGGAAACCCCGGTGAATGAGATAATCAATATCTGTAAATGACAATAATAGAATCATTTTTATCTTTTTTTGTGGCAGTTGTCCTTCCCTCTGGGGAGATAGGCCCTTATCGCGCTGTAAGCGACAATGTGTTGTCGTGAAAAACTTTTATTGAGAAAGCCGGCGCTTTCAGTTTCGACGTTCACAGGGTAGACCCTGGGAACGATGATAAGACAGCATCGGAGCCGTTCATTAAACTACATATAACGGCAAGTCCATGTCAACAAAGGTTTCGTTGATGAAAAAGTGCAATATCCATAAAGATGTCGTCACAAATATTGTACACGTATGTAAAGTGACATCACTTCTATATTTTGTGCTGTCTGTTTTTCTCGCGTCGACAGCAACCGCGCGGGCGAGAGTGGATATAGTCGTTTTCGATTATGTGTCGGAAGCAGGTTTAGATCAGCCGTGGGCGGCGCTAGCTCTTACAGACTACTCGATAAAGCTCATCAACAGAACTGGCTCATACAGGGCAATGCCGCGCGAGCAGCTACGGCGATTGGCCAACAGATGGAACCGTGGAAAAAAGGTTTCTCTATCATTTGAAACTAAAGATGCTTTAAGGCAGTTTCTGGGCGCTTCGGCTCTGATAGAAGGTCGACTCGAACAGACAAGAACCGGTTTTTCTTTCATCGGCACACTTATAAATCCGGATACGGGAATTATTGATGACATTTCCTTCAATATAAAGAAATTCTCAATTGCTGAAGCGCAAACATTACTGGCACGAAATATCAGCGCTGCAATTGATGTGAAATTACCGGAACCGGATGATGTTTCAATCGTCGGTACCGACAATAATGAGGCTTATGTGAAGTACTGGAAAGCACTTTATGCTTATGAGAATAACGAAACGCAAAAGGCGCTCATCCTGGCACGGGAATCCGAGAGTTCTGATGAGAATTACATTGAACCCAGCATCCTGATCGGCAGAATCTACCTGGAAAAGACAGAACTTAGTAAAGCTGAGGCAAAGTTTAAATCAGTTGCCGAGACTGCACCGTCCGACCCAAGAGCATATTTCTGGTCAGGCTTCACGGATTTCCTTTCGCGGAAGTACGGGGCTGCCGAACATCAACTGAAGAAGGCAATCGATATCGACAGCGGCAACCCTGAATACTACCATCAACTCGGATTGCTTTACAGCAAAACTTTTGAGTACTCGAAAGCAGTGGACATCTTCCTTACAGCAGTGGATATCGATCCTTCACTTGCTGAAACATGGTACGAAATAGCCGCGATATATTCCAGAATGAAGAAAGGCACGGAAGCTGTCGAGTATGCGGGAAAGGCTGTCGAGTGGGGAGGCCGCCCGATGATTGTACGGTTAAAGAACGACTCCGATTTCGGCTGGCTTTCGGACAACCCCAAATTTCTGTGGATATTAAAATCGGAATGAATAGATATGGAAAACATATATTGATTATGTTGTGCGCGGTGTGCATCTCTGCAATAATTGCGAGTTGCGCCGACATATCCGGCAATAAATCCTCATCCGGAGCGCAATCCGATGCGCCGGAAACAATCCAGAAGGAAGTGATGGGCCGGATATCACGCAGAGTTCTTTCGCAGATACCTGATGCCGGAAGGCTGAAAGAGGTGCGCGCGCGCGGAGTATTGAGGGTAGCGTTGCCCGCAACGGAAAAGCCTTTCCAATATCCTGATCCCCGGTTCGGGTTGCCCGCCGGTTTCAATCCCTCGCTCGCCAATGAGATTTCTTCCGTTCTTGAAGTTAAAACAAATATCGTAATGGCAGGCGAAGTAAACAAATCTAAGAATAGCGACTGGCACGACAAATTCGACGTTATGTTCCTTACAGGAGAGACACAGGACTGCGAGGGCGGCAGAAGGATAAAATATTTTTTCACCGGCGTGGAGGGCTGGAAAACACTTTGCGTTTCTGAACAGGGCGGCCCTGAATTGTCGGCCGCAGTCGTTGAAATACTGATTTATTTAAATGAAACAGGCATCTTCGCCCGGTTATATCACGATTATGTTGAATAATAGAACAACGTCCCTTTTCGGCAAACTCATGTCGGCCCATGCCGCCGTTGTGCTTGGCGTTGTCATTTTTACAGGCGTCGCTTTTTTTGTTTTCACATCAAGATACCTGGAATCCGAAGCACGCAACGAAATGGAACGTGCTTCCCTGCTTGCGCGCAACATCATCAGGCAAAACATTCTGGATGCCGCGTTACTCTCAAGGCTGATGTCGAATGATTATTTTATTAAAACTTCTCTGGGTAAGGACGGCAGAGAGATTACACAGGCGGAATTGAAAAAACAGATCGACTCGCTCGGAGCGGATTTTATTTCTATCGCGGGCAAAGACGGTGTTGTGCTGCGTCACGCGACAAGGTTCGATTATGAAGATATTGACGCGGAACTCGCGGAAACCGAGCCTCTTTTTTTGTATCCGTCATTCCAGAATGCCGAAAGCACCAAAACAGCGGCGGCCGGTATCGAACCTGTTTTTCCCGGCAGGATCGCCGCGGTAGCTGTGGCTCCTGTTTTTTCCGACGAAAGCACATGCGGATACAGAGACATCGACGAGGCTTGCAGCGACACTGCCTCAGCCAGGACTGCGCCTTCGGGCTATGTGCGTATCGGCAACTATCTCGACGAACGTTTTGTCGAGAAAATACGATCTCTGACAGGAACGGAAACCGCTGTCGAATATCGCGGCACCATTATTTCAGCAACTTTCGAGATTACAAATGAAGCGCAGCTTTCGCCCGGCGAGTATCTTGATAAAGACTATCTTGTGGGCCGCACACCCATCACAAGCGGACAGAGGCATGTCGCCTACCTGATCACGATCTATCCGAAATCGAGAATCTCCGAAATCCAGGAGAGCGGTCTCCTCGCCATCGCACTGATCGCCGTGCTGGCCTTCGCGTTTTCAGTTCTCGCGAGCGCTTCGATGTCAAGAAGAATCGTCGAGCCGCTCGATGATCTGGCCGAAGGCGTCAGCCGTATCGAAACCGGTGATTTTGCGCACAGAATCCCGGAAACGGGAAAAGATGAATTCAGCAGACTGGCGAAAAGCTTCAACAGGATGGGAAAAGCGCTGGAGAGGCGCGACGAGGAAATAAGGCTCAACCAGGAGCAGCTTATCGAGTCGGGAAAACTCGCCGCCATTGGTGAACTCGCCGCCGGGGTCGCCCATGAAATAGGGAATCCTCTCGCCGCCATATCCGGATATCTCCAACTGCTGCGGAACGCTCCGCCCGAAAAATTCGACCACTACATCATTGAACTTGATAAAGAAGTCGGGTTCATCGATTCGACAATCAGGGAACTCCTGGACTTCTCGCGTCCCGGCGGTGTTGAAAAGAAAGTTGTCGATGTAGCAGAAGCAGTAAAAGAAGCCTTGCGAATCCTTATGTTTCACAAAATAATGAAGTATGTCGATGTTAATATTGCGGATTTCTCAAGCAAAGCGTTTATTGTCGGAAGCAGAAAGGAAATAATTCAGGCCGTCATGAATATTTCCCTGAATGCCGCGCAGGCAATGAAGGGCAAAGGTACTTTGTCCATATCCTGCGATGCGGTAAATGATAATGTTGTGTTGCGTATCCGTGACACAGGGCCTGGAATAAGCGAAGAAGACCTGTCACGGATATTCGACCCGTTCTTCACGACAAAAAGGGCCGGCACCGGGCTGGGACTGTCCATAACCTTCCGCATTGTGAAAAACAATAATGGAAAAATAGATGTCAAATCAACAAAAGGTGAAGGCACTTCCTTCGTTCTGACTTTTCCCGCCTGTAACGATAAATAATTGCTTGTAAACATTACAAATTACCCGGAAAACGTAAAAATCTTTTTCAACAAAGGAATAACGGCCCTCAGACACGCACCTGTGCCGAATCCCAATAACATGCCGACAGTAGTTCGCGTCCATGTTATAGCCACCGGTGTATGGAGATGGCAGAAAGAGTTTATTATGCTGATTTGACAGATCAGACCGGCAAAAAGCACCAGTAGCGGAAAGAAATTCTTTTTTGAAGCCGGGAAAAGGCCCGCAATCAACAGCGCCGGATGCCCGATCAGGAATTCTTTTGTTCTCGGCCTGACCTGCAGAAGATTTTCAAGCGTTGCACGCAGGTGTACTTCGATACCGCTCACGGCACCCGCGGCATCGTTTCCGGACCTTAATATATACAGGGCCAGGGCAGCAAGCAGCACCAGACCCGCTATCACTTCCGAATACTTCAGCGGTGTCGCCAGAAACTCACTGAATCGCATATCCGTTTTGATCATGTAAACAACGAAAACTATCAACAGCGGCAAAAGGAAAGAGAGTTTTATACCAACAAATTGATCCAGCCGCAGGAAAAAACTTCTCTGCGAAAGCATTGCCGCGATAAATACCGCACCGGCAATGGTGACAGCACAAGCGCCGACCCATTTGACCGCGTTTTCTCCGAATCCGCAGGCTCTGCCGCCCTCCTGCCTCCCGAGGAAGAATAATGAAACAGAAAGCGCGGGAACTGTACATGCCGTACCGAGAGCAGCCAGTTTCGCCAGAAAATCGATGCTCAGTTTCCCCTCGCCTGACGGCAGGTAAACTCCCATTAGAAACGTAATAAACGCCAGTGCTATCCCCGGAAACGCAGGCATCTTCAGCACGGCTGATGCGAGCAGCCACACAAACGCCGCGGCACCCGCAAGGCATATCGCTCTTAGAAACTGCGATATGATAAACGGCCCCATCGGCTCTACATCGCCAATCTCGAAACCGTCTGCCCTGATGCCCGCCGCTATTTCCTCGATATACTCGATATTTCTCTCAAGTGCTTCTTCGGGCGACAAACCATATAATGTTGTATATGGTCTGACATAAACCATTTTTATTCCGCGTTCCCGCACAGCCCTGCGAAATCTGGACACGGCTTCATCTTCTGGTGTTTTTGCGAGTTCATCCGAAGGGATGCTGTGTACGGGAATCACCCTGCCCGGCAGTTTTTCCGCCAGTTTATGCGCTCCATCCTGCTTTGTTATTTCTATCATTCCGAAATCAAGATTCCCGCGTTCGTTTATCGCCGCCGCGACAACATCCGTCAAATCCGGATAACCAAGCACAGAATCGCCGTCGAAAATTATTACTGTTTGCTTTCCTGAATCACTGATAGAAGAAATCTTTTTTCTTATAGTAGCTTTGTTTTCAAAAGGTGAGTTGAAAAGGCGCGGAACTATATGCAGGTCTTTCGGCGTTGCCTCGAGTCCGAATGAAATTTCATCGAACTTGCTTTTCTCAACCGCCGGTATCGTGCACACGAAATCATTATCATCGCATGTTCCCGGGCCGAAATACGTATTCAGAAACGGTTTCCAGTTGCTTATCAGTTCAGGCACTGCGCGAGCAGCATCAAGACGCAGCGATATCCCGTTTAAATTACCTCTATTCGCACCGGCTATCGGATACTCGAAGCTAATAAGGCCTGACTCGACAAGCTGTTTGCTCTTGTACTCGAAAACTCCGAACGCACCAACACCGGCGTTTTTTAGTTTTTCGATCAGTGCGTTAATATCAGTACCCGGAGGCGCGACAGCATAAAAAGACGGCAAGTCCACAGCTATCTGCACAGTTCCGGCGGCCTTCTCGAACGACATTCTTTTCCACAGGATGCGCCCTGAAGCAAGTGCACCTGCCAGCGCGACTGCCAGCAGTATCAGGGTTGCTGCCCGATTGTTTTTTCCAGTCAAAACAGTCTCCTTATTATCAAAACGATTATAGCATAACAGCCGTGTCAAAATCTTGTTGCCTGGAACCAATTGTAAAATTATGTTTGAAGCAAGGTCGAACTAAATTGTTCAAAAGCAAGGCGGAGTTGTAAAATTCACGCAGGCGAACTTGTAAAGTACGTCGAGGAGATTTTGCGCCGACAACGCATCTGTCGACAATTGCAGACGACCGCCGCCGAATCAGAATTTTGCAATTGGCTCATAAGGAAAAAACTTAGTGGAAGGAATCGGAAAAGTGCAGGGGCTCGGGATGGTAAGCATGGCCTGCTGTTTTTGCCGACATTCAATGCTTGAATCCGTTCACAGGTAGTTGTTCGCAAGGGATTTCTCACAAAGAAATCCGGAAAATCTCGATAACGCCTGTTCTACTTACTGCGTTGCGGTGGCGATTCGGGGTCGGTCACATACCTGCATTTTGCGCAAGAGGCCGGCTGGCCGGCTGCTCCCTTACCACTCACTTGTCGCGCCTTGTTATTACAGGCATTCTCCCGATTTTTAGCCCGCATTGGTGAAATATGTGCGGGTTAAACCCAATGCCGTTTGCTCAATAGTATTATACGACTGAAATGCTATGTCAGCCACAAGTTGAGATACCTCTATGGGCTTGCCAGGTCCACATTATCAAACTCAAACTGGTTGTCGGAGTCTTCGAGATAATCGTTATGCCACGACGAAAATGAACGCACTTTCACTTTTGATTCTTCGGGTATGACTTCGATGATTCTCATGTAGCCCTGCCCGCCGAATACCCATGTCTGGTAGTTGGCGAACATCTGGTACACTTTGTTGCCGTTGTCTCCCTCGCTTACGAGTCTCGCCGCTTCAGAATCCGTGTAATGCCCGTTGACGACGAAGATAAAGTTCTTATACTTGCGCACAAGCTTATCCCATACATTGTTGCCGATGCTGTGGCGGGTGTCGTCCGGATAAAGGTATGCGTGCGTGTCGAGAATCACTTTTCTGTGCGGATACATTTCCACGATACCACGCGCCCATTCCAGAACTTCGTCGCGCGGGTTATACTCGAGGGCCAGCACGAGCCAGTCGGCACCGCCGGCTGTGAAGAAATGGTATGTGTTGTCCATACTGTCCGGTTCCCGGCTGCCGCCGAACCAAGAGTAGCCGGCATATTTCGATCTAGGGAAATATGTGTTGAAACGTGTGGTGTCGCGGTCGCCGTCATAGTCGTGATTACCGACGGATATCGCATAGGGCACCACACCGTCGAGCAGGAACATGCTTGATGCGGCGTTTTCCCACTCCGCATCTGTGTTCTTGTGGACTACATCACCTTCATGGAGCACATATTTTATGTTTTTTTCCTCGGCGTGATCGACGACCCACTGTGTCTGCGAACTGAACAGTGTGGGGTAATCGAGAGAGTAGTACTGTGTGTCGGGCAGTGCCACCAGCGTGAAAGGCAGATAGATTACAGTAACAGTCTGAGTCGATCTTTCGGAGTACACAGCGGCTCTGTCGTATCCGAAAGCAGAGTAATAATATGATGAACCGGTCTCGACCGAAGTGTCTGTGAATGTATTATCGAGACCATTGAAAACAACCGTATCCGATGCCGCGTCCGGAGCGTCGGGCGAGTCGGGAAAACCCAGCGCGCCGCGCCGTATCATCACACCTGCAAAGTCGTCATAAGTGGGATTCGTCCATGAAAGAATAACTGTGCCGTCACCCTGCGAAGCAGTGAAGCCGGTTATCGATTGGGTCGGCGGCGGTTCGGGGGTTATCGTAATTACAGTAGTGTCGACACCGCCGCAGCCTGAGAAAATACCTGCAAAAAAAAACAGAAGAACTATAACAAATGCGGTTTTGACCGGCATGAATACAGACATACGCGATGATACTGTGTGTATTACGGTCATGCGCCTCATGACATTCAGTATAGAACATTCAGGTTGCGGATTTCCATAAAACTATATCACTATCGAGCCTGTTTCAAAATCATGTTCGTAGCGAGGTCGAGCGAAATTGTTATGACTTCTGATCGCACACCGGCACTTATATGCAGATACAGACATGTTGTATGGTAATTAATACATTATGTGAACTTTATTATTGCGTTTCCCTGTTTGTCGTACTGAAGGCACGAAGTAAAGCGAAGAATCTCGCTCCCGCGCCCTTTCATCCTACTGCACAGGTGTTTTGACCGACCGGCTTGCGATGATGATCAGGGACGTATATTCAGTAGTTGGCATGGATGTTGATATATTACATGTCATCTATGACGATGGGCATACGGTAAATTACTTGTATATGTGCGAGCCGATTACTGTATTCTGTTTCTGCCGCGTCCGGCTGCGAAGATAATTTTGCAATCTGCTCCTGTATAAATAATAATTTAGTCTACAATATATAAGAATTACGGATGAATTTCCGGTTGGATTGTGGAGAGAAAAATCTGATATTACGCTTTTCTTAATTCGAAGGAGATGTGAATGGCAAACAAAATTGACTACAGTCAGGAAAGCATTCTGATTGTTGACGACGAAGTGCAACTACTTGAAAGCCTGAAGAGGCACTTCGATCTGGAGGGTATAAATGCCGATATATGCAGTGACCCGCGTGAAGTGGTTCAGAAGTTATTGAACGATCACTACAACATCATTATTACCGATATAAAGATGCCGGGGATGGATGGAGTAGAACTCCTTCGGCGTATCAAGGATGTGAATCCGATGTGCGTGGTGATAGTAATGACAGCATATTCCAACATGTCGTATCTACTGGATTGCTTTTCGGCAGGCGCGGCGGATTATTTCGCGAAACCTTTCCATGATCTTGACTTGCTTGTCGATGCTGTTAAATGCGCGATCGAAAGAGTAGCAAGATGGAAAAAGGGAATGGGTTTTGAAAATTTCAAGGGGACTCCATGAACGAACACATAATAGAAGAAGCAAGAATGGTACTGGAGGTTGTAGCTGCTCTTGTGATGGAACTCGAGCCGGACGACCAGGATGTCGCCGAGGCAGTTATATACCAGGTGGAGAAACTTGCGCTCAATGAAGAAATGCCGGAAGAATTTCGTATTGCCGCCGGAGACACGCTTGAGACTTCCACCGAATTGATCGAGGACGATGCAGATATCCCGGCACTGACGGATAAGCTCACAGAACACATAACGGATTTGCAGGGCATGATCGCTCACATCGAGCGCGAAATGAGAGGCGGAGACGAGGACGCATCGGACGAGCCTGAAGATGAAGCCGGGATTTATGAATCGACAGGCGACATGTCTCCAGCCAAACCGTCATCCGGCGTTTTCAACGAACTTGTGACTCCCGATCTCATTGATGCGTTTATCCAGAATCAGAGGTTGATGCTCGATGAATTCGAATCGCAGATTCTTTCGCTGGAAAAAGATGACGGCAGCGCCGATCTGGACGAGGTGAAAAGATACATTCACAACGCGAAAGGCGAAGCGGGAGCGATCGGTCTTGAAGCGCTTTCGGGCTTCCTTCACGACCTGGAGAGCATTATCGAACAGAACAAGAATGCGTCGAAAAGAAATATTGCAGACGGACTGCTTGCTGCTAAAGATTTTCTTGCGGACTTCTGCGACAGCCTGAAACCGGACAACATTCCTGAAATAGAAGATTCTTTGATCGACAGTATCCGCACGAAATTCGGCGTGCATCCCCAGAAGACCGGACAGCCTGTAAAACCTGTATCGCATTACAGACCTATTATCATAAACCTCGATGCCGAACGCGGCGAGTTGATGGACTTCGTGACAGAGACACTGGAATATTTGAGCAATGCGGAGACTGCGCTGCTCAGCCTCGAAACCAACCCTGAAAGCCAGGAGGACTTGCAGGAACTTTTCAGAGCGTTTCACAACGTAAAGGGGATAGCCGGTTTTCTTAAGCTTAAGGATGTCGGCAATATCGCCCATCGCACGGAGTCGCTGCTCGACGATGCCCGTGAGGGCCGCATAATACTGAAAGGAAATTATGCCGACGTATGCTTCGATGCGCTCGACATGCTCAAGGAGCTTGTGGAGGTCATCAGCCGAAACATTTCGGGCGGCAAATATGTGAGGCCCGAAGGTATCGACGAACTGCTCTCGCGGCTTGATAACCCTGCCGAATCCAGCGAAAGGGAAGTTGTCATGCTTCCCGGCAAGAAGATCGGAGAAGTGCTGACGAATTCAGGAGTAATCGGTCGCGAAGTAATCGATAAAGTGCTGGAGAAACAACATGGCGGTGAAAAACGGCCACTCGGCGAGTTGCTTGTCGAGGAAGGCGCGGTAAAAGCGAAGGATGTCGCGCTGGCTCTCAGGGCTCAGAAAAAAGAATCGTCTGTAAAGACGCCGATGATATCGACGCGCATCAGTTCCATGATAAAAGTCAGCACCAGCAGACTCGACACACTTATCGACGCTGTAGGGGAGCTTGTTATCGCCAACTCGATGGTCGTCCAGGAACCTGAGATAAGAGATACAAAAAATGAGAAGCTCGCACAGAATGTCGCGCACCTTGGCAAGATAACGCGGGAACTCCAGGAACTCGCTACCAGCATGAGAATGATTTCCTTGAAAAGCACTTTTCAAAAGCTGGCCAGAATCGCCCGCGATCTTTCAGTAAAATCGGGCGTTCCCGTCGAGTTTTCCTATTCCGGCGAAGACACCGAACTCGACAGAAATGTTGTCGAAGAGATAAGCAGCCCTCTCGTGCACATGGTCAGAAACGCTGTAGACCACGGTATTGAATCCCCGGCTGAGAGGAGCCTGTCGGATAAGCCGAAAAAAGGCAGTGTGCGTATATCGGCAAAGCACGAGGGCGGCAATGTTGTAATATCAATAGCGGACGATGGCAAAGGGCTGGATGTCGACAAGATACGCGCAAAGGCTGAAGCTAAACAATTGATAGAACCGGGACAGGAACTCAGCCGAGAAGATATATACAATCTCATTTTCAAACCCGGCTTTTCGACCGCCGAAGAGGTGACCGATGTTTCCGGCAGGGGCGTCGGCATGGACGTTGTAAAGAAGTGTATAGACGGACTCAGGGGCCGGGTGGAAATAAAAACCCAAAAAGGCAAGGGCACCGAATTCATAATCAGGCTGCCGCTCACACTCGCCATCATCGAGGGAATGCTCATTTCGGTCGGAAAAGAAAAATTCATCATCCCCACAATCGCCATCATGAAAAGCATCAGGCCTGAAAACGGGCAGGTGAAGACCGTGGTGGGCAAAGGGGAAATGCTGAATGTCAGGGACAGCCTGATCCCTCTTTTCAGGCTCTACCGGTTGTTTGAAATAGAAGGTGCCGTGTCCAAACCGGAAGAGGCGCTTCTCGTCATTATCACGGGAGACGGCAAGAAATGCGCGTTGCTGGTCGATAAGCTCCTTGGCCAGCAGCAGGTGGTGATAAAATCGCTGGGACGGGCTTTCGACAATCTCGAGGGTATATCCGGAGGCGCGATTCTCGGCGACGGGAAAGTCTCCCTTATACTTGATACGACAGGTCTTGTGCGACTTGCCAATAATGCCGAATTCGCACCGGTTTGAAGCTGTGTTCAGGAAGAGTATTTTTGCAAAACAGGTATAACAAAACATACGAGAAGCACAATAACGCCCCGGTCGGCAACATCCTTAAAAGCCGCCCGTTGTCGGATCGTGAATTTAAGATTATCAGCGATAAAGTCTACGAACTTTCCCGAATAAATCTTCATGACGGTAAAAAAGAACTCGTCCAGGCACGACTAAACAAGCGCCTGCGAAAACTCGGTTTCGACACTTACAAAGAATATCTCCATTACGTCGAGCAGGACGCTACCGGCGAAGAGTTGATCAACATGGTAGATGTCTTGACGACTAATCTCACATTCTTTTTCAGGGAAGAAGACCACTTCGACTTTCTGACAAAAAATGTGCTGAAGCCGATTGATCCTGATAAAGACAGAAAGTTGAGAATATGGAGCGCGGGATGTTCTTCCGGCGAGGAACCCTACACGATCGCCATGCTGATGAGAGAACAAATCCCCAATATGCACCGAATGGACGCTCTTATTCTCGCGACTGATATTTCCACGAGAATCCTCAACCGGGCGGAGCAGGGAATATATAATGCTTCGGCTTTCAGGGCCACTCCCAAAGGTTTCCGCCTCAAATATTTTTCACGATATCCGAACAGGAAAGGAGAGCAGTATAAAGTCAACCCGGACCTTACCGCCCTTGTGCGGTTCAGGCAGCTCAACCTCATGGCGCAATGGCCTTTCCAGGGAAAGTTCAACGTCGTTTTCTGCCGCAATGTAATGATCTATTTCGACAGGGCCACACAGAAGGAACTTGTCAATAAATTCTATGATGCGATACTGCCGGGAGGCTACTTCTTTGTCGGACATTCTGAAAGCCTTTCGAGTATAAAACATGGTTTTAAATACATAAAACCGGCAGTCTACCGGAAATCGTAATGAACTCATTCTCATTGAAATCCGGGGAATACTTTTCGAATATAGCGAAACGGACATAAAGAATGAACAGAAACAGAAAAGTCGTTGGCGTTTCCGACATGAAGATATCATCGAATCCAAACGACATCATCATTACACACGCGCTCGGCTCCTGTATAGGAATAACAATATATGATCCTGAGGTTCATGTGGGAGCACTGCTGCATTTCCAACTCCCGGGCTCGAAAAACGAGCCGGACAAAGCTAAGAGAAATCCTTTCATGTATGCCGACACCGGGATTCCAATGATGTTCAAAGAAGCTTACAAACTTGGCGCGAAAAAGAACAGAATGGTTGTAAAAGTTGCGGGCGGCGGAAAAACGACTCAAGGAAACGACATGTTCGAGATCGGAAGAAGAAATTACATCTATATGCGAAAGATATTCTGGAAAAACAATGTGATCATGTCCGGTGAACACATCGGTAACAGCTATCCGATTATTATGATGCTTGAAATAGGGACGGGAAAGACATACCTGAAGATCAAGGGCGAGAAAATGGAACTTTAGGTGAGGAGAGAGCAGACATGGCTTTCAATTTTCTGACTGCTGATGATTCGACTATCATCAGGACGATGCTGAAAAAGACTCTTGCGGCAGCGGGAATACCTGTCGGGATAGTGCATGAAGCAGGCAACGGCAGAGAGGCGCTCGATATTTTGCGCAACAACTGGATTGATCTGGTCTTTGTAGATATAAACATGCCTGTGATGGATGGCGTTGAAATGATAGAAACAATGAAAAAAGAGGATATCCTTGATAATCTGCCGACTGTCGTCGTCTCCACAGAGGGCAGCCGCGCGAAAATAGAAAGGCTGATAAATAAGGGTGTGACAGCCTTCATTAGAAAACCGTTCACTCCGGAGCTTATCAGAAATATTGTCATCGACATACTTGGAGAGTGGGAAGATGAGTCCACAGGAAAAAATGGAACTGATAAAGACTTTTCAGGAGAAGCTTTCTGATACGGCGAAGAAAGTTTTCGAGAATGCGGCGTTCGCGATGATCGATATGCCCGAGGAAGAACAAGAGTGCGCCGAAGCATCTTGCGAAACACGAATATGCGTGATGATAGAGTTCGAGGGACATTTCAGAGGCAGGCTCGCGATGTCTGCTTCCGGCGCGCTCGCTCCTGTTCTCGCGGCCAACATGCTGGGTGTGGACGAAGATGATCCCGACGCCGGGAAGAAAGGTACCGACGCCATCATGGAAATTCTCAACATGGTTTGCGGGAACCTGCTGCCGGAAGTTGCCGGAGCGGATGTCGAATTCAGGATGACGGCTCCGGAAGTCATTTCCCCGGACCAGTATCGGATATTTGAATCGGAAGCGGATGATCCTTATAGTTTCTCGGAGGACATTTCTGTTGAAAGTTCTCCGGTAAGTTTTGTTTTGACAATAAAAAGTGATCGAGACCGGGAGTTAATGTGATAAGAGTTCTTATTGTAGATGATTCGGCGATAGTAAGAAAGATATTGTCCAGCGAATTGAATCGTTGCCCGGACATAGAAGTTATCGGCGCAGCGATGGACCCGTATATAGCGCGCGACAAGATAGTAAGGCTGAAACCCGACGTGATTACCCTCGACATAGAGATGCCGAGAATGGACGGCGTGACATTCCTCAAAAAACTGATGAAGTATTATCCGCTTCCTACAATAGTCGTCAGTTCGCTCGCGCCTGAAGGAAGCGAAACCGCGATGGAGGCGCTCGAGGCGGGCGCGGTGGAGGTGATGAGCAAACCCGGCGCTTCCTATACCGTCGGCGATATGTCCACTCAGCTCATAGACAGGATAAAAGCGGCGGCTGAGGTCGACATGAAGAAAGTCATAACAAGCAAAGAATGTGCGGCGACCTCTGTCGACAAACCATCGCGTTCCCGGCTTTCCATGACGGAAACCACGCAGAAAATTGTTGCCATCGGCGCTTCCACCGGCGGCACGGAAGCAATAAAGAGAATTCTGGAAATATATCCCGCAAATGGCCCCGGAGCACTGATTGTGCAGCACATGCCCGAGAAGTTCACCACCACGTTCGCGGCGCGCCTGAATCAGCTCAGCGGCATGGAAGTCCGCGAGGCGGTCTCGGGCGACACAATAAGGTCCGGGCTTGCGCTTCTCGCACCGGGAAACAAGCACATGGTGCTCAGAAGAAGCGGTGCGCAATATTACGTAAAAGTAAAAGACGGGCCGCTCGTGCATCACCAGAGGCCCAGTGTCGATGTACTGTTCAATTCCGTCGCGAAATATGCTGGACGCAACTCTGTCGGCGCTATTCTGACCGGTATGGGAAAGGACGGCGCGAAGGGACTTCTCAATATGAAAAACGCCGGCGCAGGCACTATCGCCCAGAACGAAAAGTCCTGCATCGTTTTCGGTATGCCGAAGGAAGCTATTGCCATCGGAGCGGCGGACTACGTTTTGCATCTGGACAGTATTACTAAAAAGATTGTTTCTTTGATATAGGGAGTTTCGGTGGACCGTAAGAATTTAAAACTGCTGGTTGTGGACGACGAGGATTTGTTCCTCGATACGCTCCGGAAGATACTTGAAAAGTACGGCTACGAACCCGATATTTCAGGAAGTGGCGAAGAAGCTGTCGAAAAGATTCAGCAGAACAGATATGACGTTATCCTTACCGACCTGAAAATGCCCGGCGCATCAGGAATGGATGTCCTGAAGGCTGCACGAAAGAGAGACTCCGACACACAGGTTATTGTGATTTCCGCACACAGAAATGCCGGTAATATTCTTGAAGCGATGCGGCTCGGCGCAATTGATTTCCTTAAGAAACCCATCGACGCGCCCTCGATTCTACCCGGCATTATCGACAGCGCCGCTGAGAAAAGATTGCTGAAGGTGGAAAACCGCGAACTCCTCAAACACCTTGCGAACAGGACTTCGGAGCTCGAGGAGGCTCTCGACACGATAAAACAGCAACAGCGTGAACTCGTACATTCGGAAAGACTGAAAGTGCTCGGCACCATGTCGGCCGGCATGGCCCATGAGATAAATAATCCGCTCGCATTCATTTCCACAAATATCCAGACTCTCGAAAAGTACCTGAAGAGAGTCGATGAAATCCTGGAAAGCAGCGGGATCGACAAAAAAGAAATTATAAAAATCAGACAAAATCTCGATGGGATTCTTCAGGGAATAAGAAACGGCGTCACAAGGGTTTCACAGATTTCCATGGCATTGAGAACATTTGCGAGACGTGACCAGGGGGATGTTCAGGAAGCCTCACTGAACGATTGTGTAGAAAACGCTTTGAGTATTCTTTCTCCACGATTGAGGAACATATCCGTCGAGAAAATGCTTTCAGATAATGTCGGGAGTATTTCCGCAAATGGGCAGAACCTGGTTCATACAATTATGAACTTTATACAGAATTCCTGTGATGCGCTGGAACATGTTGAAGACCCGGCTATAGAGGTTAAAACAGAATTGGCCGCCGGCAATAAGGTACTCGTAATCACTGACAACGGAGAAGGCATTCCGGAAGATGAGAGAGACAAGATTTTCGAGCCCTTCTTCACCACCAAACCGATTGGGAAAGGCACAGGGCTCGGTCTCTCCATCGCGCTGGGAGTGATAGAGGAAAGCGGCGGGAAGATAGAGTACGACACCGAATGTGGAAGAGGCACCAGTGTGACGGTGCGATGGACCGCCGAATAGTTTAAAAATACGACAGAGAGCGGCACACTTTCACGTTTGCATATAGCTTTTTTTTCGTGATAATGTTTTTGCGCCGAATCGCCCTGAAAGGCAATGCGGGTTGATATAAAAACAACTTGATTCAGGACACATCTTTTATGTGGCAACCTGAAGAATTAGAAGAAAGACTTAATTGGAGGTTTGGACAAATGAGTGAGAACAGGGACGGAATAGTAACCGTCGAGATTTCCGAGGACAAAATGTCCGCTGTGGCTTTTATCGTTCCACCGGACGACTTTGGGAAACCGGTCGATGTTATTGATGTGAAAAAAGCGCTGAAAGCGGCAGGCGTAGTCCACGGCATTGTCAACAATGAAAGGATCGAAGCCTTCGTTGAAGAAGGCAAATTGATACATGTCGACTTCATGGCCGCCGCGGGCACTAATCCCGGATTCGGACAGGATGCCACTGTAACATATACGTGGAAAGATACAGACGAGGCATCGCGGACGACAGACGACGGCGATCGTATCGACCTGCGCGAATTGAACCTTGTGAAGTCCGTCAAAAAGGGTGAAGTCATCGCGTATAAAGTACCTGCAACAAGAGGCGAAGAGGGCATAAACGTCAAGGGTGAAAAAATACCCGGTGAATGGGGAATGGAAGTATCCGTCAAAGCGGGGGCAAATGTGACGGCCTCGGAAGACGGAACCCGGTTGATCGCCGATATGGACGGCTCTCCGAAATTAGTCAACGGCGAAGTAAGCGTCGACCCTGTGTATGTCGTCAACGGCGATGTCGATTACTCGACAGGAAACATAAACTTTTCAGGCGCACTGGACATAAAGGGAAATATCGCGGACGGCTTTGTCGTAAAAGCTGAGGGCAACATCACAATCGGCGGCAACGTGCAGGCCTGCGAAGTTATTTCCAACGGCGACATCATGGTCAAGGGCGGTATAATCACTCGAAACGAGGGTGCTGTTATCGCAAAAGGCAGCATATCCGCAAAATTCATCGAGAACTCCGAAGTCGAAGCAGACGGAAATGTTATTGTCGACAGAGCTATTATTTCCAGCAGAGTCAGAAGCAACGGAATGATAATATGCACATCCCGTGAAGGAAAAATCATGGGCGGCGACATCATGGCATACCATGAGATCAGGGCAAAACACCTTGGCACCGACAAGGAAACAGCTACCTATTTACGCGCAGGATACAAGCACGATGTCTATATCAAAATGTCGGAAATGGAGAAAAAACTCGATGAAATAGTTCTCAAACTCGAGAGTATCCGTAAAAGCCTGAGAACTTCCGGGACCGTGGCGAATGATAAAATCGAAGATTACAAAAAAATGGCCGCAAAACTCGAGGCGAATAAATCTACACTCCAGAATAAGATCGCTTCGCTCAAGACACGTATTCATGTGAACCCGTTCGCGACGGTCAAGGGCGAGGAATTCATACACCCCGGTTGTTTCGTATACATCGGCGCGTCGAAAGAACGAATAAGGAAACCGATGAAATTTGCTACCCTGTCGGCAGACAAAAACACCGGCGGCATCGCGCTTTCTTCTTATGACGAAATGACAGGCAAGATGAGAACAAGAAGTGTCGGCACAAAAGAAAAGAAGAAATCCGTGCTGGTTGTCGATGACGCTAAATTCATGCGCAACAAACTCAAGAATATTCTCGAAAACGCTAATTTCAATGTGCTGGGCGAAGCGGAAGACGGCAAAATAGCTGTCCAGCTTTATAGTAAGCTGAACCCGGATGTCGTCACCATGGACATAACAATGCCGAATGTCGATGGGCTTACAGCTCTTAAAGCTATCAAAAAAATGAACCCGAAAGCGAATGTAATAATGATCTCGGCGCTGGGTCAGAAAGAAAAAGTCAAGGACGCCATAATCGCCGGCGCGAAAGATTTCATTATCAAACCTTTTGTTCCGGACAAGGTCGTGGAAATCATCAACCGGGTCGCCGGTAAGTGAACAATGCAACTTTATAAGGAGCCAGAATAATGAAAGCGGAATTTCTTAATCCATTTATAAAATCTATTGTAAGCATTATCGAAAGCACAGTCGGAGAAGCACCATCTAAAGGAAAAATATTTCTTAGAGACAAGTACCCGTATAAGACTTACGATGTGGCCATCATCGTCGGTATAACCGGCGCATTGACGGGTCAGGTTGTAATCACTATGTCGGTGGAAACCGCTAAAGGCATTGCCGCTGTCATGCTCATGGAAGAGAAAATCTTTGAGCTCGACGAATTCGCTCAGAGCGCACTCGCAGAGATGTCGAATATGATCACCGCCAACGCCACCATAGGACTCGCGGACGCCGGTTACTCTACCGACATAACCCCGCCATCCGTTATCACCGGCAGGCAAATGGAAATATCCTGCCAGGAGCATATAAAGACAATCGTCATTCCGCTCGATATGTCCACAGGAAAACTTGAAGTGAATCTCGCTGTTTCCGAATCATTCAAGAAAGAATAACATGCGGGTTCAGGCATATCCCTGAGGAACAGGTTCACGAAATCCGTTTCAAATCGCCCTGCCCGCTTCCCATTCTTTGAAACAGGCTGCGATGCCCTCCTCAAGCCCCGTGAATTCCTTCTTATACCCAGCGGCGCGTAGTGCTGTGGGGTCGGCCTCTGTGAAGCTCTGGTATTTGCCTTCAAGCGTTTTGTTGAACGGTATATACTCGATTGTTCCCTTACCGAATTGTTTGATAAATGCGCGGGCAATGGCATTGAACGTGCGGCTCTTTCCAGTTCCGGCATTGAAAATACCTTTTGTGACGGGGGCATCGGCGAAATGCAGGTTGATGTCTACAACATCGCCGACGTAAATAAAATCACGCCGCTGCTCGCCGTCGCCGTAACCTGCGGTTCCCTCGAACAGTCGTGCACTGCCGGTTTCCTTTACCTGCCTGTATAGTTGATAAACCATCGACGCCATCTTTCCCTTGAGCGTCTCCCGCGGACCGTAGACATTGAAATAGCGAAGCCCGACTACTGTGCTCTCAGCGCCTTCGAGAAGCTTTCTGACATGCTGGTCGAACACGAGTTTCGAGAACGCGTAGACATTTATCGGGTGTTCGTTTGCGGGTATTTCCTTGAACTCCGTGTTCGCTCCGTACACCGAAGCGCTTGATGCATAAACTAACGGAATCTTTTTTTCGAGTGCGAAATGCAGCAGCTTTTTTGAGAAAGTAAAATTCGTTTTCATCATATACCGACCATCATATTCCATAGTGTCGGAACACGCGCCCTGATGCAGTATCGCGGTGATGTCGCCACCTAGCGCGCCACGGTCCAGCATGGACTCTAACTCCGCCGCGTCCATGTAATCCGACATCTTGCAATCGTTGAGATTGAATATCTTCATTCCGTTCTTGAGATCGTCGACAACAAGTATATCCGTGACTCCCCTGTCGTTAAGGCCCCTGACTATATGGCTGCCGATGAAACCCGCTCCACCTGTTACTATATACATTGGACTGTGTCCTCCATTTTTGTTGCGGCACACTTTCAACTGCGCAGTTTTATATTATCAATTGCACATTTTTTCTTCAAGGAACTTGTATTCTTCATCTTGTTACTTCATTCTATTTTCTATCATAATAAGTTTATGCGATAATCATGAATGTGCAGTCGGTTCACGATAATAACGATTTTACGGGGTAACGAAATTGGACTTCAATCCTTGCATGAAACACAAAGTGATCCGCAAGACAACGCGCGAATTTGCCGAGGCCGAGCTTGGCTCCATCGCGGCGGAAATCGACCGCGAAGCACGCTTCCCCGTGGAAGTGATCGAGAAAATGGGGAAGCTCAATTACTTCGGACTCCAGGTGCCGCCGGAATATGGCGGTGCGGGTCTCGACACGATAAGCTACGCCATTGTCATCGAAGAGCTTTCTCGTGTGTGCGCCGCGATCGGGCTGTGTGTGACTGTCCACAACAGCGTTTGCGTTTACCCGCTTTACGTTTTCGGCACAAAGGAACAGAAAGAAAAGTTCATACCACCGCTCGCGCGCGGCGAGAAAATAGGAGCGTTCTGCATCACCGAGGCAAACGCCGGTTCCGACGCGGGCGGTGTGGAAACGAACGCTGTCGAGGAAAACGGCGGATATACAATAAATGGAACAAAGATATTTGTCACGAACGGCGGAGTGTGCGGAACGGCGCTGATATTCGCAGTAACCGACCCCGATAACCCGAGACGCGCTGCAAGTGTTTTTATTGTCGAAAACGACACACCCGGATATTCGGTAGGCGAGATAGAAGATCTCTGCGGCATGAGAGCCAATCCTGTATCGTCTCTTTTCATGGAAGACTGCCGTGTGCCGCTCGGCAATCTGCTCGGAAAACGCGGTGACGGACTGAAGATCGGCCTTAAAACACTTGACACCGGCAGGCTCGGCATCGCCGCACAGGCGCTAGGCATCGCCCAGGCATCGTTCGAGGCCGCAGTAAAATACTCGAAAGAACGACAGCAGTTCAGAAAACCGATTTCCTCATTTCAGACAATACAGAATTATCTCGCCGACATGGCGACGCAGATCGACGCCGCTCGCCTTCTGCTCTACAGAGCCTGCGCGTATAAAGACTCCGGCATGCCGTACTCCGCGGAGGCAGCCATGGCGAAACTCTATTGCAGCGCAACCGCCACAAAAGTCGCAAACACCGCCGTCCAGATACACGGCGGCTACGGCTACAGCAAAGAATATGATGTCGAGCGCTACAACCGCGACGCTAAAGTTACAGAGATATACGAAGGCACAAGCGAAGTTCAGAGAATGGTTATCGCGCGCAGTGTCCTGGCCAGGCCTTCATGATCGGAGATTACGCTCAAAGTTGTAAATTTCATAGTTTTTAATAGGATTTTTCTGTTTGAAAAATGCAAATACGAGTATTATAATCCATTGTCTAATGAGCATTACTGAAGATGCTTTGCCAGGGATGTATATGGGATATACCGACAACAACGCCGAACAATGGATTCGTGCCCTGAAGAATGGAAACCCCACTGTCAGGTCGCAGGCGACATATATATTAAGAAAATTCGAAGACCCGGAAGTTATCCCCGCGCTCATCGAAGCACTTGGCGATAAAGATTTTGCAGTCCGCAGGAATGCCGCCAAAACACTGGGCTACAAAAAGGCCGCTGCCGCAGTACACGAATTGAAAAAACTCACAAACGACAGAGACCCCTATCTCAAGAAAACTGCTCTACAGGCTATCAGAAAGATCGAAAGCGCGTAATCCCCTGCCCCGGCGTTGCCGTCCCCTACACAGAACAGATTGCTGCAAGCGGCTCCAGCTTTTTAAACACTTCTTCGAACTATCTTACACTGCTCGCCGTCTTCAAAACCCGCAATGATCGCAACAGCAGTGTCACCATTTTTTCGCAACACCGGTGATTCGACATCGACCGCGCCTCTCTTGTTTCTCTTGATTGTCCACCATTGAGGACGAAATACAGTACCGTCGTATTCCGGGTCTATCGCCCAGAACTCGATATTATTTCCAGCAGCAGTTTTGCCGTTTTCATCTTTTTCGCTGCTTTTCATTTCCTTGAGAACTACTGAAAACGCATTTGATTCGCCGCTATATTCCGCTATGTCGAAAAGAGAGTCATCCCGCTTTTTATCCGGACTTTGATATAGACCGCCTGCCGAAAGGATTTCAAATTCAATCGGTTTGTCCAGTGCCAGAAGCCTTTTCCGTGTGATATGAATCGACCTTTTCTGCGCATCGCAAGCGATCCAGCGGCGTCCGAGTTTCTGCGCCACAACAGGTGTTGTGCCCGAACCACAGAAGAAATCCGCGACAATATCACCCGGATTCGACGACGCGAGCACTATTCTTTCGAGCAGTGATTCGGGTTTCTGTGTTGCGTATCCGGTGCGCTCATGCGCCGCCTGGTTGACGATGTCGATATTCCAGTAATCGACCGGAAGTTTTCCGGCGGGCAGGTAGTGCCTGTAGGTTAGTTCGGGATGTTTTTGCTCCCATTCGGGAGCGACGTCGCGTGCCGACCTGATGGGGCTGCCCTTCAACCCCCGCCCCATAAGCCTGTACGGGCCTTTCTCGTCACCGCGCCTGTACTTCTTCAATGTAGATTCCGCGTGCGGTTCAAGCACTTCTGAATAATTGAATGTAAACTTATCGCTTTTCGAATAAAAAAGAATTGTGTCGTGTTTACGGTTCCATCTTTTTTTCGAGTTCACCGCTTCCCTGTAGCACCAGACGATTTCATTCTGGAACATTTCACGACCGAATATCTCATCCATAAAAACTTTTATGTAGTGGACCATACGCCAGTCCGCATGTACATAGATCGAGCCGCGAGGCGACAATAAGTTGCACATCATCTCCAGCCTGGGCGCAAGCATATCCATATATTCCGCGGGACCGCCGCCCCACCTGTCGTCGAACGCGCTGCACTCGACAGGCGGCGACTCCCCTGCCCTGCTCCGCAACCTGCTGCTCAGCCGCCTGCCGGTGCCATACGGCGGATCAATGTATATCAGGTCGATTCCGCCTGCATATTCGCAGGCGACATCACACATCGCCGCCATATTGTCGCCGTGATACATTCGGCACTGACCGGACGCGTCGTCCCTCCCGCCGTATCTTTCGACGCGTCTGAAATCGCACTTATGCTCCGCCGGGCCTCGCGCGCTGCGCTCCCATATCAGCCGTATTTCTTTCTTCGCCATTTTCGACTCTCGACACCTTTCACGGTTCATTATACAACCTGAACAAAAAATATATTATTTTGAGCCGCATATAACAGCAAATTATCGCATATAATCCGTTATTGACATAAATCACGTTTGGAAAACCCGCCACAAGGTAAAACACTTATAAGAGCCAATTGTAAAATTATCTATGAAAGGATCGCGGCAATGAACGCAAAAGATAAATCCACATGGGAAGACGACATAATACGAAGTCTCGATGGTTTCGATAAAAGGATCGCCGACAAACACGATTCGGACGCCGCCGTAACTGTACATATAAGCGATGACAATCTCAAGGCATCGGTTAAAGTCAGGCCGCCCGTCGAGTGCGACCAGGATATAGACGCGAAAGACGTAAAAAAAGCATTGAAGGCAGCGGGAGTTGTCTGCGGGATAGACGAAGACGCTATCCGGGAGATTTTCCTTTATGGCTCGTACAATGTTTTTGTACCGGTCGCACACGGCGTCGCACCAACAAACGGGATCAGCGCACGCATAGACTATAAATTCAACACAAAAAAAGACGATATCAGGCTCGAGGAAGACAACTACGGAAATGTGGATCATCACGAGTTGAATCTTGTGCAGAGCGTAGCGGAAGGCGCGGTAATCGCCGAGAAAATACCGCCCCGGCCCGGCAAACCCGGCACGGATGTCATGGGCAGCGAAACCCCTGCGCTTCAGGGGCGCGATGTGGACATTGTAGTCGGCGAAAACGCCGAACTATCCGAAGACGGTCAGTCCGTTATTTCGAAAATATGCGGACAGCCGATACTGCGGGACGGCAAACTGTTCGTCAGCCCGGTATACGAAGTCGCCGGTGATGTGGATTTCGCAATCGGCAACATCGACTTCGACGGCTCTGTGCTCGTGCATGGAAACGTACTCGCGGATTTCAAAGTTAAAGCTGTCTATGACATCCAGGTTAAAGGAAACGTTGAAAAAGCGATAGTGGAAGCAGGAAACGACATACTCATCGGCGGGGGCCTCTACGGACTCAACGAGGGAACAATCGTCGCCGGCGGCTCCGTCACGATCCGCTCGGTCGAGAGCGGCAATGTCGAGGCCGGCAGGAACATCACTATCCTGCAGGCATCGCGACACAGCAACCTGACAGCCGGCGAAAATATCATTCTGAACAACCCCAGGGGCAGCATCATCGGCGGCAAGATCGTTTGCGGCAAAATATGCGATGTCACCGAACTCGGCTCGACTTCGTTCACCGAAACGATCGTCGAAATCGGGCTCGGCCCCAAAACAATGAAAATCCGTAACGAACTCAGCCGCGAGATAGAAGAGAAACGTGAAAAACGTGAAAAGATCAACCTCAACCTGAAAACACTTCTCAAGCAAAAAAAAGAAGGCACCCTGCCCGCAGAAAAAGAAGAACTGCTGCGAAAAATAATTCCAGCATTCCACCAGCTTAACGACGAGATAGAAGAGCAGTCCGGCAAATTGCGGTTCCTCATGGACAAGATCAACGCGCTCAAAGGCGGCATCTGCAAAGTTCGAAACGTTGTGCATCCGGGCGTAAAAATCATCACACCCAACGCATCGCTCGCAGTCAAAGACGAATTCAGCTTCTGCAGCTTCTCCGAACACAAAGAAGAAATCATGTTCGGCCCTTACGGATAATATTGCCTCTCTCCTTCAAAAACGTCAGACCTCCTGATCCGGCATATTTGGGGTTGACACCATTTTGAAATTATGGCGCAGGTTTCACCAATGCGAGCCAAAAATCGGGAGAATGCCCATAAGTGAGTGGTGAGGGAACAGCCGGCCAGCCGGCCTCTTGCGCGCAAAATGCCGGTAATTGACCGATCCCGAATCGCCACCGCAACGCAGTGGAATGGGGCTTCTCACGGTTTTCCGGATTTCTTTTTGAGAAATCCGGGCTATGGATACTTGCAGCTGCCGACCGCAGCAGAATCAGAATTTTGCAATTGGCTCATAATTGTTACGATGTGAAAGCATACAAATAATCAATCCACGATAAAATCGAGTGTGGTTTCCGCCGTCTCCCGGGAGGATGACTCGGCTTTTTCATTATCTCGATTTTTCACCTTGTCTTTCTCAGCGGTATTGACCGGAGGCAGTTCGGGCAGTTTATGCTTTTGCGGTGAGAGGCCTCTATCTTTTAGTTCCTTTAAAATCTGCTCTTTATGATACGGGCAGAAGAACCTTGATTTCGCGTCGAGTTGCGCAAGTGTTGTCGAATAGCCCATGACGCAGTGCCTGGGGTACTGGCAGTGTTCCTGACCGAGCAGGTGGCCAAGTTCGTGCAGTATCTCCTTTGCAAGCCGCAGCTTGAAACGGTACTCGGATGCGTACTCCCGGAGTCTTTTTACAGAGACAACGGATGTTCCGATGGCAGGGTTCGAGAGCCCTTTGACGTAAGGATGCCTGCCGACGAATATGTCCACATCGAGAATGCCTACAACAGCGATTGCATTTTCAGGTTTGATTGCTGCGAGTTGCTTAAGGATGTCGCCTGCATAATACTTTTTACGCACTTCCACCCATGCGCTTTCAGGCACCTCGAGTTTTTCAGGCACAATTACAAATTCCATGTCGAAGAGGGCTTCCTTCAACATAGGAATGATTTTCCTGACGAGTTCCGGATCGATATTGTCGTAGAGATAGATATAAAAAGCGGGCGTAGAGACTGTGGCAGTAGCGGCGACAGCCTGCGTTTCCCCGGCCATTGTGTTTGCGGTGAAGGCAGCAGTGATGGTGGTAAACAGACAGATAGTAAAAAAATATTTCAGCAGCTTTTTCATGCGGTCGCCATACTCTCACTTTGTTTATATTATAGCAGATTCTGTGTGGGGCAACATAAGTGATATGATGAAAAAGAAAACCGAATATGACGCAAAGAGCAAATTATGTGAATTGTGGAAGTGCTTCCTAATCATCTCCATGTATTCGTCTACTGTTACGACCGGAGTTGAACAAGGTTCAGGATCGTGCAGAAGGAGAGTGCCATAGCGCGAGTAGAAGTCCATTCCTGCGGACCGTGGTAGTTGACGCCTCCAAAGAAAAGTTAAAAGTCGGAAGCCCTTTAGCAGTGAGTACAGTGCCGTCGGTCCCACCGCGCATCGGGCAGAGTGCCGGAGCAATTCCGGCAAGCATGGCAGCTTCCATCGCTCTGCCGCCATGACACACTTTTTTCATCGGTCTGCGTTTGGAACTGCACATAATCGAGAAATCTCGAAACCAGAGCAGTATTTTCAATAGAGCCAATTGCAAAATTCTGATTCTGCTGCGGTCGGCTGCTATTGTCCATAGCTGCGTTGTCGGCACAAAATTGTCCTCGACGTACTCTACAAGTACGCCTGCGAGGATTTTACACCTCCGCCTTGCTCTGTACAATTTCGCTCGATCTCGCTACGAACATAATTTTGAAATTGGCTCAATAGTCGCCCGTGGATCATCGAATATTGTTATGTTGTTCACCATGATATTGCTTTATGTGTATTGCCGCAGAAAATATCATGCTTGAAAAACCGGCAGGAAGATAAGAATGGTGCCGAGGACACTGTCAACCCTCATAAGGGCCATATTGTATTTCCCCGTCGTGCTCTCTGAAAGTAGCATAATCGAGGGGATCTTTCGCAAGCCATGAGGCATTTTTTATGCTGATCT
>JAJRTR010000196.1 GCA_024278215.1 bacterium | reverse complement strand
GTGATGCGAAAAATCGCCGGGCTGTGCGGTTCGGCATGGGGAAAAGAAACAGTCGCGGACTTGCCGCTTTTCGACAACCCGGAGGACACCCGCGAAGCGCTCGCCGAAACGACTGAAGCGCGGCGCTTCATAGACGTCGAGGGGATGCTCTGGGATTTCGGCGCACTACCCGACCTGCGCGAGGCACTCGTAAAGCTCGAGAGCGGTCGCGTGCTCGAACCCCGCGAACTCGGCGGTTTTATGAAATCGCTCGACTTCGCAGCCGGCGTGAAAGGCGCACGCCTCGAGCCGGGCGCGTACCCGCGCGTCGAAGAACTCCGCGACCGCCTCTTCGCCGGCACACGCATCGCCCGCAGCATCAGCGCCGCTGTCGACGTCGAAAACGACCGCGTCAAAGACAATGCCTCGCCCGCGCTCGCCCGCACACGTAAAAAGATAAAAGAATTCGAACGCCGTATCCCCGGCAGACTTCGCAAACTGCTCACCTCCCCCGATATGGATAGCATCGTACAGGATCGTGTGGTGACGATCCGCAACGGAAGGTTTGTCATTCCTCTCAAGTCCGAACACGCCGGGCGTGGTTCGTGGATACTTCAGGACCGCTCCGCCACCGGCTCGACTTCTTTCGTCGAACCACTCGAACTCGTCGAGGAAAACAACGGCCTGATACGCGCGCGACTTTCCGAAAAGGCGGAAGTGCTCAAGATTCTACGCGACCTCAGCCGGATGCTTTCCGACCACTTCTCCGAGATCGAAGACTCGCTGTACGCGCTGGGCGAACTCGACTGCCTTGTCGCGCGCGGCCGTCTGAGCATCGAGATGAACGCTGTCGAACCACTGATAAACGATCACGGCAGCATAAAGATAAAAAACGGACGCCACCCTCTCCTCACCGGCGATGTCGTCCCTGTGAACATCAGACTCGGCAGCGATATACAGACGCTCCTGCTGACAGGCCCCAACGCGGGCGGCAAAACCGTAACGATGAAAATGATCGGCCTGTTCCTGCTCATGGCGCAGACGGGGCTGCATGTGCCCGCCGCCCAGGGCACTTCTCTGCCGGTCATGACCAACATCTTCGCGGTTATCGGCGACGAGCAGAGTATCGAGAATAATCTCAGCACGTTTTCTTCCCACCTTTCGGAGATTCGGGCGATACTGGAATACGCTGACAGCGGCAGCCTGGTGCTGATAGACGAAATATGCTCGGGCACAGACCCCGAGGAAGGTGCCGCACTCGCCTGCGGCATACTCATCGAACTCATGGGCCGCGGCGCGGTCTGCATGGCGACCTCGCATCACAGCGGTCTCAAAAACTTCGCGGCCGACACACCCGGCGCGGAAAACGCACGCATGATTTTCGACGAGCGACGGGGTCGTCCCGCGTTCCAGGTCGAGATCGGCATTCCGGGTCAGAGCTACGCTCTCGAAATCGCTTCGCAGGTTGGGTTCGCCGACTCCATCATCGACTCCGCTCGCGCTTACATCTCCAAACAGACAAAAATGACCGAAAAACTACTTGCCGACCTCCAGGAAATGAAATCGTTCATCAGCACCGAACGCATGGCTATAGACAGGGAAAAGAAAAAACTCGAACACGAACGCGCGGCGCAGGAACAGGTGACGAGCAGCGCGCAGCGCGATCGCGATGAAATCCTGAACCGGGCTTTCGTCGAAGCCGAAAGAGTTGTCGAGGAAACAAAAGACCGCTGCATGTTGATCCTGAACGCCGCCCGGAAAACCGCCACCCTCCCTCAGGCCGCTATTGTCAAGGGCGCTGTGAAGAAGACGCGGAAAAAGATCGCGGCTAAAAAGAAGAAAACCATTCATAAACCGAACACGCTCGACCCGGCCACTCTGAAACCTGATATGGAGTTGCTGATGAAAGACACTAACTCAACCGTCAGGTTCCAGGAAGGACCCGACCGCAAAGGCCGCGTAAAAGTGCTGCTTGGCGACATCACGCTCCGCACGACACTCGACAATCTCGCGCCGCCAGGCGGCGGCACGGTCCCCGGCACCGTTATGCCGCGACCCCGCAAACGCTCGAAAGCAGATTATGTAAACTACGTGGACAAAGCGAAAGAAACTGCAAAGAAGGAAATAGACCTGCATGGCCTGCGGGTGCTCGAAGCAAAAGAGGTCCTCGACCGCGAGATCGAAAACCTGAACGTCGCTGGCGCGAAAGAAGTTCTCATCATTCACGGCATCGGCACCGGCGCTCTCATGCGGTTCGTCCACGAATACCTCGTCTCGAGCCCCTTCATCCGCCGCCACGAATTCTGCAGTGTCGGCCACGGCGGCATTGGCGCTACAAAAGCTTATTTCGAATGATCACATGACAGCTTCTCAACATGACAGCCCGCCGGAAAAACTGCCCGCTATGTTATTAATAATCATTACACATTGTGAATTTGTATTTTATCCAGGTGAGGTATAGCTGTAATGCAACAAGTAAGCCTGCTTTTACACCGAATTTCAGATTCACTACCAACAGATTTTCTATCTGCAGCAATGAAGTTGTAATTTGTTTCAATTATGTGTTTTTATAGCTTAAAATATAATATAATATGAAAAACATCTGTTTTAACGCGAAAAGCACCTCAATATTTGTAATTATTTGTGTTTATTTAATCAATATATTATCCGCATTTTCGGCAATAATTATTCTCATTATGCTATATTTATACTATTTATGCCGCTTATTCATCCTGGTGTCACAGACTGCAATAATTCTGGAATCCTGAGCCGGATGAAATGTGCTTTATTATTCTTATCTGGTAATGATATATATTAATATTAATGCATATATTATTGTATAATCCGGAATGAATTATATGCTGAAGACGGTAATATTATAGGGAAAAAGCAATAAACAGGCATTTTGTCGGGCAGATTATATACTAAATCATAAAAGTTGCGGAAGATGGGAAATATTTTATTTAGAAAAGTGATTGACACCAATGAAGCCGGATGATAAAATCCGCTTCATAAGAGCCGACCGCCGCAGAATTAGAATTTTGCAATCGGTTCATAAGAATATTATCCAGGGAGGATTATATGCCAGCTAAAAAAGCCGCAAAGAAGAAAACCAAAAGGAAAGCGAATGCAGCTTTCATGAAGCCGCTACAGCCGGACGAAACACTTGCAGCGGTAATCGGCAGTAAACCGATTCCGCGCACTGAAATGGTAAAAAAGATGTGGGATTACATCAAAGCAAACGATCTGCAGGCCCCGGAGAATAAGAGAAACATCAATGCCGATGAGAAATTGGAACCTCTTTTCGGTAAAAAACAGATCACGATGTTTGAACTCGCGAAAATCATCAATAATCACGTGGAATAAGTTCGCGACACTTCGCGAATTGCCTTGCCGATACAGAGATGACGCGAGAATAACAATTCCTCTCGTTTCAACGCTCCGTGTTGGAACACAGGAAGCAAGTATTTTGCGCACGAAGGAACATGGCGCGGAATAGTAACCGTGCTATGTTTGTTATTTCCAACTTACTTACGAGCCAATTGCTAAGGTTTTATATAATCTCCCTTGAAGGAATAAAATTCCCGCGTTTTAGTGTAAACCCGCTTATTTCACCAATGCCGGCCAAAAATCGGGAGTAGGGCGGGTGCGCCGCAACCCACCTCAACTTGTGTCTGTAAAAGCCGTTTTCGTGAGGAATGTCCCCGGGCGCGGGACGGTGACCGCTCCATGCACATTTTGCGATTTTACAAGTGTGACACGACACTCCGCACTTATCGGAGTACAATGAGACTGACAAAAACACGATAACGATGGGAGTCGCTGTGACTATCAGGGTATGGGCCGAATATCTTACGCCGGAGGAAGCGGCAAAAAAGGAAGTAATAAATCTGCTCGGGAAGTATGGTGTGATACTCGGCATGTCTTTCCCGCCGGGGAGCATGAACAGGGAGTATGCCCGGTTGCTCGGCGAATATGAACAGGCGGGATCACCTGTCATGTTGTGGCCCCTGATGTCCGACGAACTCGGCTACTGGCCGAGCGAACGTACTGCTGTCGAGTTTCCGGCATATATCGAAGAGATTTTCGATTGGGCGGATAAGAATAAGGTCGGTTTCCCATGGCTGGCCGTGGATATGGAACCACCCCACTACCAGATGGACAGTGTGAAAAAGGCGAGCCCTGCGGAAAAGTTGAAACTGCTCGGCAGATTCATGCGTGAAAACCGCAATCGCGGCAGGTTCTACGATGCTGTCTCGAAATACAATAAGCTGGTGGAAGCTGTTCATGGCCGGGGTGTAAAGGTGCTGTCTGCTGTTGCCGACATAACCGCCGCCGACATCTCGACAGGCAGTATCGGCATTCAGGACCTGCTCGAGACTCCTGTCTCGCCGATAAACTGGGATATGTTCAGTTTCATGATTTACACGTCGATGATGACCGGCTACTCGAAAGGACTGCTGACAGAAAGAGACGCGCGCCGGCATCTTTACCGACTTATGCGAAACATGAAGGAAGCCCTGTGGGACCGGGCCGGGGTGTCTATCGGTGTAACATATATCGGCAAACTCGGCGACGAACCCTATTACGAAACCCCCGAAGAACTCAAACCTGATATGCAGGCCGTGAAGGCTGCACTCATCGAGGATGTTTCCATATTCAACCTCGAAGGCATTCTTCGCTCCGACCGCCCTGAAGAGTGGTTCGAGACTCTGATCGAATGTGAACCGAAAACGCCCGGGCGATCCCTGAAGATTGACGCATACCACAATATCGGCAAATTCATTTCGAGAATTTTATGACGAATATCGATCCGGGTGGCGACACGGTCGAAAGCGTCAGACAACTGCTCTCCACCCATGGAATATCAGACTATAATACACTATCTTGTTGTTGGATAAAGGATAAACTATGACGTCGAACAGAAAACACTGGGACAGAATATTCGGCAACACTGCTGATTCAAATCTGGGATGGTATGAAAAGAATCCGGATCAAACACTTGAATTGTTGGATCAGATTCCGGAATGGAAGCAATCCGTGATATTTCTCCCCGGGGTCGGCACATCGGTTCTGGTGGAAGAGCTTCTATCAAGAGGCGCAAGCCTGGTCATTAACGACATCAGCGCTGAAGCACTGAACCGGGTTAAAGACAGACTGCGTGACAACGGAAAGACCGTTGAATCGCTTTGCCGGGACATCTCGCAACCGATTACAAAAACATTGCCGGATATCGGCATCTGGATTGATAGAGCTGTTTTGCATTTCCTTACAGAGGAAGACGATATCGTCGGGTATTTTAATAATGTAAAATCAATATTGAGAACAGGCGGACACGCGATATTTGCCGAATTTTCAAAGACAGGCGCGGAAAAATGTGCCGGTTTGACTCTCCACAGGTATTCCATTGAAGAACTCGAAGAGAGGCTGGGGCCGGCTTTCAAACTTATTTCGCATTTTGACTATACATACATAAACCCGAATGGTGACCCAAGACCATATATTTACACGCTGTTCAAAAGAGAAAAGTAAAAAACGGACATCCGGATACAATATCCTGTGTGAATATGGCCGATATCCAAAGTCTACGTTTCATACTGCCACCCATTTAACCTGACCCGGCCATGCCGGGTCAGGACAGTGGTTTTCAGCACTATCTTTCTATTATCATCGCCTTGCCCATGCCGCCGCCGACACAGAGCGTTGCACAACCTTTCTTAGCATCCCGCCTGATCATTTCGTAGAGCAGGCTGACGACGATCCTGTTGCCTGTGCAGCCCACGGGGTGGCCGAGTGCGATGCCGCTGCCGTTGACGTTTGTTATTTCGCGGTCGAGACCGAGCAGTTTTTCACATGCGAGATACTGGGCGGCGAAGGCCTCGTTGACTTCGAAAATCTCAATGTCGTCCAGCGTGTAGCCGACGCGCGCGAGTGCTTTCTTCGTGGCCGGCACCGGGCCATAACCCATGAGTTCCGGCTCGACGCCCGCCACGGCATGTGCAGTAATCGTCGCCATGGGTTTGAGACCGAGCGCGGCGGCTCTTTTGGCGCTCATTATGACGACGCACGAAGCGGCGTCGTTGAGTCCGCTGGCGTTGCCCGCCGTTACTGTACCGTCTTTCTTGAAAGCGGGTTTGAGTTTCGCGAGCATCTCGATGCTTGCGTCCCTGCGGGGGTGTTCGTCGGTGTCGCAGATTATGGGATCCTTTCTTCTCTGCGGGACCGAAACGGGCGTGATCTCGTCTTTGAACTTACCGGCGTCGATGGCCGCCACGGCTCGCTGCTGGCTGACGAGGGCGAGTTCGTCCTGCTCCTCGCGCGATATGTCATGTTTCGCGGCGAGATTCTCGGCGGTGATGCCCATGAGAAAACCGTCCAGCGGATCGGTGAGCCCCTCGAACAGAGTGTCGACCGCGGCTGCGTCCCTGCTCTTGGCGCCCCAGCGCATCGAGTATAGCGCGTAGGGCAGGCGCGTCATGTTTTCGACACCGCCTGCCACCACGATCTCGTTCTCGCCGGTCTGTATCTGCTGCATGCCGAAAGCGATGGCCTGCATACCCGAACTGCACTGCCGCTGTATCGTCGAGCCGGGCGTTGTGAAAGGGATTCCCGCCTGTAGCAGGATGCTGCGGGCCACGTTGATCTCGTCGGTCCGCATGAAGCAGTTGCCGAACAGCACATCGTCGATAATGCTCTTGTCTTCGATGCCCGCGCGTTTGATCGCTTCTTCGACGACGATTCTGCCGAGTTCGGTCGTTGTTACATTCTTGTACATTCCGCCGAATGTGCCGATGGCGGTTCGCACTGCCGATACTATTACAACATCTTCCATCTGTTTTTCCTCCGTTTATCTTTATAATGTTACGTCATAATCCATTTGACGTGACGTTGGAATCTTCGCCGTTTCGCACGAACACGCCGCCGTATTTCAGCGCATATTCTGCAAGGCGCGCGTCCATTTCCGCCGCGCCGACTTCAAGTGTATATTTAAACGGCGGCTTTTTAAACAAAGCGCCGAACTTCATCGCCGTGTCGACATCTTCCGCACCTGCAACGCCTTCCGACACAAGCCGACGCGCTTCGGCTACGACCGCCCCGAGCACGCGGGACACAATAATGCGTTTTATATCGTCGTCCGGTTCCGGGCCGCCGGGTTTTCGCGGTGGCCCGGCGCTGTAGTCGTAGAAGCCGCGCCCGGTTTTCAGTCCGAGTTGCCCGGCGGCGAATAATTCCGCGATTTCCCGCGGCACAGCCATACGTTCGCCGAACGCGGACTCGAGTATCTTCATCACTTTGAACAGCAGGTCGATCCCAAGCTGGTCGGCCATCCTGAAAAGCCCCACCGGGAGGCCCGCCGCGGGTTTCACAAGCACATTGTCTATCCAGCCGCGTTGCAGCAGGCCTTCACGTTCGCATCTGACGGCTTCCATCATGGCGGCGCACAGCAGCCGGTTTACGATGAAACCAGCGCTGTCCGCGCAAACGACGGGCGCTTTGCCCAGTTGTTCGCAGAGCGCGCATACGGTGTCGATCGTTTCGCCGCTCGTTTCTTTTCCGCGTATCACTTCCACAAGTTTCATCATGGAAACAGGGTTGAAAAAGTGCATTCCGGCTACTCTGCTCTGCTTATCGCAGGCGGCGGCGATTTCTGTTATGCTCAGGGCCGACGTATTACTCGCAATAATAACGTCGCCACGGCATATCCCCTCTATTTCCGCGAAAACGCGCTGTTTCAGTCCGAGTTCTTCCGGCACAGCCTCGATAATGAAATCGACGTCGGCGAAAGCGTCGTAGTCTAGCGTCGTTTCGACAAGGCCGGTCGCGGCGTCCATATCATCCTGCGACATGCGGCGTCTTTTGACCTTAAACGCGAATATCTGCCTGACCCTGTCCATTCCCGTATCGAGGAAGCGCTGTTCGACGTCTTTCATGACAACGCCGAGCCCGGCCTGCGCCATTACATATGCGATCTCGCCGCCCATGATGCCCGCGCCCAGGATCCCAATCTTTTTTATCTCCACAAATTCATCCTTTATCAGTCCGGATTTATCATAATTTTCGTGCGGTTTCGTCACAAAAGTTCGACCGGCCGCCCCCGTCTGAATCGGCGAATTATACCATAGCGGACATACGTTTTCAAAGCAGGGCGCGGAACCGCGGAATTGAAACGCGCCCGCCGGGGCGACGGATGTCAACAACGGAGCGCCGCCGGTTGGCACTATATCAGTGTCATAGCGAGTCTTTTTCGTTTCCGGGATTCCGGTTTCCCAGACTAGGCAGGCTGCCTGAAAACGTGCCTGAATAATATGCCGAGATTGACACGCGGACAGCCTGCAATTATGATTCGGCTTACCGGCTTTCAAAAGATACAGGAGACGCCAAATTGAAAAAATATTTCACAATAGCGTTCTGGATAACATTTTACGGTGTCAACAACGGCATAACATTCAACGTGCTGGCGTCATTATTCATTATTTCGTTCACGGAATCGTGCTGTTTTGTTATACCGCCTGATTTCCTGCTGCCGCTGCTCGCCATAGGCAAGCCGCTCGGGATAGTGATATTCCTGACACTTTTTACAACATTCGCTTCGGTAGTGGGTGCGGCTTTCGGTTACTTTATCGGGCAGCGCGGGGGGCAGCCGCTCCTTAAAAAGTTGTTTAAAAAGGAGAAGTTGCAGAAAGTCGAAACCATGTTCCAGAAGTATGACGTCTGGGCAATCGGAATCGCCGCTTTCACGCCTATACCTTACAAAGTATTCACCATTTCAGCCGGTGCTTTCAATCTCCATTTCATCAGGTTCATGATCGTGTCGATATTCGCGCGCGGGACACGCTACATGCTGATCGCCATGATCTCGTTCATGCTGCTCAAGAACAAAACGCCCGACGAGGTTATACGCTACCTGGAAAGTTCGGATTTCAAAATTCTTACATTAGCCATTGCAGGCGGCGTGATATTGCTGTTTTTCTTATACAGGCTGATAACAAAAAGCAGGAACAAAGCGATGGCATAATTCAGCTTTTAGCCCATAGAGCCAATTGCAAAATTATGTTCGAAGCGAGGTCGAACGAAATTTATCAAAAGCAAATATGCAAGCTGCCAGTGTCGGCTGATACAGGTCACATGATGCAACCAGTTGAAGGCTACCCGATAGAAGCGAAAACCGTCTGTGTGTTGTATGTTATCAAGGCTCCCCGCAGCCGGGCTACAGAGCCGTAACACATCGTCATTTGCCCGCGTTCCGGTCGTGTACAGTTCGTCATCAAAGCAGAGACGTGTCGTTATAAACCATAATTTTAGGCTCGGTCATCTCCTCGATGGCATACTTGAGTCCCTCGCGGCCCATGCCGGACATTTTTACACCGCCGTAGGGCATGTGGTCCAGCCGGTAGGTGGGCACTTCGTTGACCATCAGGCCGCCCACTTCGATGTCACGATAAGCCCTGTTGATGATGCGGGCGTCATTTGTGAAAATGCCCGCCTGGAGACCGAATTCCGAATCGTCCACCATGCTTATGGCTTCATATACATCGTCATATTGCGTAAGAGTGACGACCGGCGCTAAAACCTCCATGCAGCTCACTTTCATGTCCGCGCTCGTGTCGGAAAGTACTGTCGGGTGAAGTATCGCGCCGTCGGCCTCGCCGCCGCACAGCACTTTAGCGCCTGCGCCCGCCGCTTCCTCGATCCATTGCATTGCCCGGCGCGCTTCCCGCTCGTTTATCATGGGACCAAGGTTCGTGTCGGCCCTGCGCGGGTCGCCGACTTTCAGCGCTTTTGTCAGTTCGACAAACCTGCCCGCGAACTCCCCGAATATATCTTTGTGTACGAATATTCGTTGCAGCGAGATGCACACCTGGCCGGAGAAAGCGAACGCGCCCGCCGCGCAGCGCGTCGCCGCGTGATCGACGTCCGCGTCGGCATGAACAATACATCCCGCGTTGCCGCCGAGTTCGAGCGTCACTTTTTTGCGGCCCGATTTAGCCTTCAGCGCCCATCCGACAGCGGGGCTTCCTGTGAATGTGAGCGCTTTGAACCTGTCGTCTTCCACCATCGCCTCCGCGATCGGAACCCTGCACGGCAACACACTTACCGAGCCTTTGAGTGCGCCCGCCCTGTCGCACGCCTGCGCGAACAGAAGCGAAGAAAGTGGCGTCGACGATGCGGGTTTGATCACTATCGTATTGCCGGCAGCGAGCGCGGGCGCGACTTTGTGCGCCGTGAGATTGAGTGGAAAGTTGAACGGCGCTATCCCGAAAACCGGCCCGAGCGGGAAACGCCTGATGAGAGCGTGCCGGGACTCGCCGCCCGGCGCGATGTCCATAGGCAGATACTCGCCGCCGATGCGTTTTGTCTCCTCGGCGGCTATTTTGAAAACCGTCGCCGCTCTCTCCACCTCCACACGCGCGTCCGATATCGGCTTCCCGTTCTCCGAGCAAATCGCCGCCGCGAATTCTT
The DNA here is from genome assembly GCA_024278215.1 of bacterium. Classification (GTDB taxonomy): domain Bacteria; phylum UBP15; class UBA6099; order UBA6099; family JAJRTR01; genus JAJRTR01. The sequence goes on along the minus strand of JAJRTR010000196.1, from coordinate 431 downwards.
CTTTTCGACCGATTATCTCATCGCATATATTCAGCAGTATCTCTTCCCTGCGCCATGCCGGCATCAGGCGTGTTTCTTCGAATGCCTCGACTGCACCGGCTGTGGCTTCTTCCACCTCGCTCTCTCCCGCCATGCACACACGACCGGCGACTTCCCCGTTGTATGGGTTGATGACATCGAGCACATCACTTGTTGTCTTCCATTCACCTGCACAATAAAAGGGCTTCGGTTCCGGCATAATCATCACCTCGTTAGAGCCAATTGCAAAATTCTGATTCTGCTGCGGTCGGCTACTATTGTCCATAGCTGCGTTGTCGGCATAAAATCGTCCTCGACGTACTCTACAAGTACGTCTGCGAGGATTTTACACCTCCGCCTTGCTCTGAACAATTTCGCTCGACCTCGCTACGAACATAATTTTGCAATTGGCT
>JAJRTR010000195.1 GCA_024278215.1 bacterium | reverse complement strand
CACCCAACTGACCCTGGCCCTGACACCGTCAGTTGCCGGCGCGGGAACAGGCAAAGAGCCAAACGGGCAACAAAATCAGGCCCTACGCCGCCCCCATGGGAGCTTCCCTTTGCCCTTGCTTCCTCTCCCTGTTACTGGTATTATATTGTCTTACTGTGGGGTCATTATTACTTCAGCATAAAGGGTCATTTTTAATCCAGCGGCGGCAGATGCTCCCGTAATTTTTATGCAAACATCTTGATAAGTTATTGAGACGCTGCTATAATTAGTCTAAGCTAATTGAGTGAAGGTTGAAATGGCAGACAAAACCGGACTAACTCCAGCGCTCGAAGACTACCTCGAATCAATATATGTTCTCCAGAAGGCAAAAGACAAAGTGAGGGTTATCGACGTTGCTACCCACCTGAATGTCACTATGGCCAGCGTCACGGGCGGCATGAGAAGACTGTCCGATCTCGGTTATGTGGTTTACCACAAGAGGCGAAGTATTGCTCTCACAGAGAAGGGCGACAAGGCAGCACGCATAATAAACAGACGGCACGAGGAACTTTATTTCTTCTTCAGTGAACTACTGCTCTCGGACAGGCTGGAGGCTGAGAAATATGCCTGCGAACTCGAACACATACTGTCTACATCTATGATCGAGAGGCTTATCTTTCTGAGCAGGTGGGCCGCAGAGTTGCCCGATTCTTCACGCGGTAATCTTGTAAAAGGAATGAAGCTTTTGAAGGATATCGAGGCAAAACCTGAAGTTGAACAAACAACTCTCGACAAATTGAAACCCGGCGAAAAGGCTGTTATTACCCATATCCGCGCGATGGGTGAGATCGGCAAACGCATGACCGACATGGGTGTCACGAAAGGGACGGGTGTCGAGATGATCAGGGTCGCTCCTCTCGGTGATCCGATAGATATAAAAATCAAAGGATACCACCTGACCCTGAGAAAAAACGAGGCGGCCCACATTGAAATAGAACGGAAATAAGTGTTATTTAGCAGTTAGATTATGCTAATTATTATAATTGCTTGCAATTCGTCTCAAAATGAGTTCTGTAAAATAATGAGGAAAAATGAACAGGTATCAGGAAGAATGCATAACTCTGGCCCTTGCGGGAAATCCCAACTCCGGCAAAACATCGATTTTCAATAACCTTACCGGAGCAAAACAACATGTCGGCAACTGGCCGGGTGTAACGGTCGAGAAAAAGGAAGGCACATTCAGCAGAGACGGCCACAATTTCAGGGTTGTGGACCTGCCGGGAACTTACAGTCTTACGGCATACTCGATGGACGAAGTTATCGCACGCGATTTTATTATGAGTGAAAAGCCGGATGTCGTTGTAAGTATCCTCGACGCGTCGAATCTGGAAAGAAACCTTTATCTCGCCGTGCAGATCCTCGAGCTGAACGCGAATATCGTTATTGCTCTCAATATGATCGACACTGCTGAAACAATGGGTATTAAGATCGACGCGCAGTACCTTTCCGAACTGCTGGGGGTTCCTGTTGTCGCGACTGTAGCGTCGCGCAACAACGGCATGGACAGACTTGTGGCGACGGTCCTGGACACAACGCGCGGCGTCCGCGATAAAAAAAGGATACAGGTATATTACGGAAAAGAAACTGAAAAAGAGATCGAGCGTCTTGTCGGGAAGATCGAAAACAATGCGGAACTGAAAGAACGATATGTCCCACGCTGGCTCGCTATAAAGCTGATCGAGAACGACAGCAACATTATTGAAAATGTGCGTGCGGCCAAAAACGGAAATGACATTGCCGACGATGCGGAGTTCGCCCGCGGAAATATACGCAGCACGCTGGGCGAAGACCCGGAAATCGTTATTGCCGACATGCGCTACGGTTTCATCAGCGGCCTCTGCCGTGAAGTGGTGAGCAGAACCAACATCGACCGCCGCACTGCTTCCGACCGCGCGGACGCCGTGCTCGCAAACCGCGTACTCGGTTTCCCTATATTCCTCGGTCTCATGTGGCTGACATTCCAGCTTACATTCACCATCGGCACGCCGCCTATGGAATGGCTCGGCGCACTCTTCAACTGGATGTCGGTCATATTATCGCAAGCGCTCGGCGACACCCTGCTCAGTTCCCTGATTGTAGACGGCGTTATAGGGGGAGTCGGCGGCGTGGTCAGTTTCCTTCCAAATATCCTTCTGCTCTTTCTCGGCATTTCGCTGCTCGAAGACTCCGGCTACATGGCGCGCGCCGCCTTTATTATGGACCGGATCATGCACCGCATCGGACTCCACGGCAAATCATTCATCCCGATGGTCATCGGTTTTGGATGCAACGTCCCGGCGATAATGGCGACTCGCACTCTGGACAACCCGAAAGACCGTCTGATAACAATTCTGATAACTCCGCTCATGAGCTGCGGCGCGCGGCTGCCGGTTTACATTCTTCTCACGGGTGCATTTTTCAGCCCGGCTGTTTCAGGACACATCATTTTCTCACTGTACCTGATCGGCATCCTGATGGCTGTTATCATGGCAAAAGTTTTCAGACGTTTTCTTTTTCAGGGCGAGCTTACGCCTTTTGTAATGGAACTGCCGCCCTACAGGATACCTACCCTTAAGAGTGTACTGCTTCATATCTGGGAACGCGCGTGGATGTACGTTAAAAAAGCCGGCACGATCATACTTGCGATATCCGTGATTGTGTGGTTTCTGATGACTTTCCCCAGAAATTTCGATGGAAAGAACGAGCTTCAGGTCAAAATCGAATCGACACATGCGCAGATTGCCGCGATGACCGGCAACAGTGAAACGCCTGCGGCATCTCCGGAATTTACCGAACTTCAAACACGTCTCGAACAACTCGAAGGCCGTATGGCACGTGAATCTCTGGAGAAAAGTTTCGCCGGCAAAATCGGCAGCTTCATCGAACCTGCGTTCCGCCCCATCGGGTTCGACCTCAAGGCAACCATATCCATCATTCCCGCGTTTCTCGCTAAAGAACTCGTTGTCAGCACACTCGGCACCGTGTACAGTATCGGCGACGCCGACGCGAAGTCGAAAACATTACGCGAGAGAATACGAAAAGACCCTAACTTCAACCCGCTTACCGCCTACGTTCTGATGCTCTTTACGCTTCTGACTGTACCTTGTGTTGCGACTATCGGCATTATCAAAAAAGAAACAAATTCGTGGATATGGCCCGCATTTTCAGTTGCATATCAATCGACACTCGCCTGGACAGTTTGTTTCATCGTATACCAGACCGGTCGACTTCTCGGCATTGGTATTTGAACACCTGTACCCACATTTTATAAAGTACACGAGGTGACAGCAGTGAATAATGAGCTAATAACACCGGGCAAATTCATCACTTCTGTTTTTTGTTTGCTGTTTAGTATTACTTTTGCAATAACAACATACTCAACCGTCGATCCCGCTGCTTTTAGTACCATCGGGTGGCAACTGCACGATTCGGACGAAGATCATATCGACAGGATGATAGACCTCGCGGCGGATTACGGTGTCAATCACATCCAGCTTTCACACAGTATCATTATGAATATAGACCGGATAAACGAGGACGCCGCCCGCGCCGCGCTCATCGAAAGGGTGGCCCGGCGCGCCGGCGACAAAGGGATAAAAACTTATATCTGGACACATGAGTTCAACACTAAACAAATGACCGTCTGCCTCGATCCGCGCACGAAAGACGGCCGCGAATTCTGGTCCGTGCGGCGGAGGGCGTATATCGACGCGCTGGCGAAGGTGCCCGATGTCGACGGTGTGATCGTGTCGTTCGGTAGTTCGCGACCCGACCCGTGGAGCCTTTTCTGCACCTGCTCCTGGTGCAGAAAACACGATGCCGGAGATCGAGTAGCTCTGATCGTAAAGATTATCGGTGACGTCGTAATAGGAAAATACCATAAGGAATTCGTCGCGCGCACATTCATACACACGCCGCGCGAGCTCGAGTGGGTGCGCCTGGGACTGATACGAAGCGAGCGGCGCGACGGGCTCAGCGTAATGTCGAAATGTGTACCGCAGGATTGGGAACCATACTATCCGAACAACAGTCTGATCGGTGCGGTGGGCGGACATCCGCAGGTTGTCGAGATCGACCTTGCGGGCGAATACTGGGGCAAGAGTGCGTTCCCCGCCGACCTCACGGAGTATCTGCAATACAGAATCAGGTACGCGCGCGATCACGGCGTATCCGGTTTTGTCGCACGCGTCGAGCGCGGCGCGGAAGGCCTGCTCGGCACAGGTAATGAGATAAACCTTTATTCGTTTCACGAACTCATGAAAAATCCTGACGCCGACCCCGACACGCTGCGCCTGCAATGGTTTGAAAAGAGATTCGGACTGAAACCTGATTCGGAAGATGCGAAAATGCTTCTCGACATCTATAAGCACAGCTTCGACGCGGTACGGAAGATGTACTATGTTCTCGGATTCTGGGCGCTGGAAAAAGGAAGCGACCTCACGACATCGGCCACCTACCCTGCCCTGCTCTCCGGTCGCAGCGTAGCGCTTTATGACCCGGCTTTTAAAAAACGGGAAGCCGAACTGACGCATCCCGATGTCGATGTTTACAATCGTATTATGGAGGAGAAATCAGAAGCAGTCGCGATTTCAGATCGCATTTTCGATGAGATCAATAATGTATCCGGAATGAAAGAAAGTGATAAGAACTTGCTTCGCAATGAATTGGGAATGTTGAAAAGAGCGGCCGAAACCTGGCGGCTTGCGAACGGAGCGCTATGGGCCTACAGGCTTTATGTCGAAAGCGGTGATCCCGCACACCTCGAGTGGTCACTCGATTTCGCCGCCGACCTTGGCAGCTATGCCGACACACTCCCGAAAAACCAGTGGCCCGGAAACACGGCGAGAATCGCAAAGTTTCTAACAAACTACTACAGCCAGGTAAAAGGAAAACAGGAAACGAAGACTTCTGAATACGTCATGCCGGGACCGGTTGCTCGTAATATTGAAATCGGAGAATCGATCGATTCATTGGAAGCCGGTTTTATCACTGATGAAAAAGTCAAATGCGGGCTGCGCGTCGGCACACATCTGATGGAGCTTGAACCTGTCGCCGAAACCGAAAAGGAATTATCACGCACTCACACAATAAGGTGGTCCGGTCTCGAGCCCGCCACGCGGTATATATTCACTATATCATGCGAGGATGATACAGGCACAACACGCGAAACGTCCGACTATTGGTGGGTGACGACACTTGCAGAGTGAACTGCCACGGAGGAAGCTCCGGGAAATTCCTTATTATTAAACCAGGCACAGGTCACCGATGAGACGGTAAGCGTTTTCCGACAGGATTTTGCGGCGGACGCCGGGCGCGTCTTCCGTGGCGATAAGTGCTTTCGCGAGCGGGAGCGCGAACGGATAGAATGGCCAGTCGGAACCGAACAATACCTTATCTTCACCCATCAGGTCGATAATACGCTTGAGGTCATCGGGCGGCTGTCCGCCGATCTCGAGATACGTGTTGCCGTGATTCCTGGCAAGTTCCGCCGCTTCCCTGAAAAAACCCATTCCGGCATGTCCGAGGATGAATGTTATATCCGGGAACTTCTCGAGCGGCTTTCGGTATAGTTCTATGTCCGAGAGGTTTCGCAGGAATGATGGTTCGAGTCCGTTATGAGCGGTGTGGAAGAGGATCGGGTAGCCGGTTTCGCCCCACTTCCTGATAAGCCTCATAACCTTTTTGTGGTTGGGCGGAAAGAACATCATGTAAGGATGAATCTTCAGACCGCGCGCGCCGTCCTCGACAGCCTTTTCGACATGCTCTTCCCATCGCCTCGAACGCGGATTGACCCCACAGAATGTTATCAGCCGGGGTTCGTTTTGTGTGCTTTCGGCATAGCTTTTTGAGACATGCCGGCTGCCCGGCGTGTCGACAGCCAGCAGAACACTGTGTTCGATACCCATCCTGTCCATTTCGGCAAGGATGTTCGGGACAGTAAAGGTCGACACCGCTCCCTTGTTGGAAAACGCGCCGTCGACGTATTCCTTGAACATCCCTTCGCGGCGTTCGTTCTTCAGGTTGATGCCCGAATAGATATTCATGTCTATCCTGACATGCCGCTCGCGGAAGAAGTGCAGCACGCGCGGCGTCCGTTTGTTCAGATCGACCTGGGGCGAAAACTGCCATGTCAGCGCCAGATGCGTGTGGAAATCCACGATGGGCGGCAACCCCTCCTGCGTCAGTGTCAGCACGCCTTTTTCATTAAGATCAAAATATGGGAGTTTTGTCAGACTGTAGCAGTCACTGAACAGCAACTTTCTATTTTCTTCACCTTCCACAAGCGTCTCCTCTTCACGATAGTTTCCCTGTCTTCCTTCCCTGCCGGCTTTTAAAAGCCACACCCTGTGTCCGACGCGCAAGGCTGATATTATGTTGCCTGTTTATAACAAAGGGGGAGGGGATGAAACTATCCCCACCCCCCGATTATTCGCACAATCACCTTGCCTGGTGTGAACCTACCCACAGGTCGTTTCCCGGAGGATAGACGTTTGCATCAATATCGACGGCAACATGAATGACAGCCGGTTTGCACGACTGCTTTGCTTCGTAGAGCGCCGTCTTAAGCTGATCTGCTCTTTCGACAAAGGCGCTGAAGCAGCCCATTGCTTCCGCTATTTTGTCATATCTCACCGTTGCATGTTGAACATTCACATAGTAATCCGAGTGTCCGAAGCAGCGTTCCTGTGCGGTTTTCTCCATGCCCCACGCCTTATCGACAGCAACGACACAGATAATGGGCAGATTGTTGCGTGCGGCGGTCTCGAGTTCCATAATATTGAACCCGAACGCGCCGTCGCCTGTGATGAGGCAGACATCTGTTCCCTGACTGGCGAGTTTTGCACCGATAGCATAGGGTATGCCCGTTCCGAGGTGGCCGAAGTCGGCTGTCCATAGATGTGTGCGCGGCTCGAGAATCTTCATCACATTGGCAACCCACATGCTGGTGTTGCCGCCGTCCTGCACGAAAACAGTATCACGTTCGAAGAATTCGCGACACGTTTTTACGACCCGGCCGGTTGTCATCGGGTCATCCTGCTTGAAGTATTTTTCCGCTATTTCGTTTTCTCCCATCATCTGGAGATCCTTATACTGTTTGACTTTGGGATGCAGTTCGCGCTTCTGTGTCAGCTCGCTGACCCTGTCGAGAAGCTGCTTGAGCACTATAGGCGCGTGTCCCATGAGCGCAACATCGGCGGGCCTGTTCATGCCGATTCTTTCCGGCACTCGATGGATGTGTATAAGCTTCTGCGATTCGGGAAGCCCCCACAGCGGAGGCTTGCCGTAGAAATCCAGTTCGCCGAATTTGCATCCAACGGCGAGAAGGACATTTGCCTGCGACATCGCGGCCCGCGCAAGCCCCGCAACCGGTGGTATGCTCTGCGGATGGTCCTCGGGGATCGCGCCGCGTCCGCCCGGTGTTGTGCAAACTGCCACTCCGAGATATTCCGCGAGCGCTATCAGTTCTTTCCACGCGCCGCTACGCACAACCGTCGCGCCGCAGTGTATTATCGCTTCATCCGCCTCGACCAGCAACTTCGCTGCCGCTTCGATCGCCTCCGGTGCCGCTCCAGCGTTTGCCGCCAGTAATTCGGCAGGCACACACCTCGAGGGCGTCGCTTCGCTTGCGTTGACTTTCGAGTTGAATATATCTTCGGGAACATCAATGTTGACCGGTCCCGGAATACCCGTCATAGCCTTTTTATAAGCATATTCGACGGCGGCCGGAATACGCTCGGGACATATTATTCCGATGCTGTCCTTGCAAACAGACCTGAACGCGCGCACCTGCTCGAACGTCTGCATCGCACCGCGAAGCGGAGCTATCAGGTCGCTGCGCCTCGAAGTCGTGATAACGATCATAGGGACTTCTTCGCCCGCCGCCGTTATTACACCCGATATAAGATTAGCCGCTCCGGGGCCCGCGCCTGCTATGGCTATCGCCGGCACGCCCGTCACACGGTAGAAGCCGTCCGCCATGTGTGCGCCTGCCGCCTCGTGCCTAGGGGTAATAATGTGCATTCCCCGGTCGGGATTGTCATGCACCCACTGATATATTATGTTGTATCCACCGTCAGGTATTCCAAAAACCGGTGCCGGGCCCTGATTGGCCAGGCACTCCATCAGCAGTTCACCACCTGTAATTTCTGCCATATCTATTCCTCCCTGGAATGTATTTTTTGTTTCGTGTCGATCATCCTAAGACGACCACTTTCGGCATTATATATTTTACAAAACCGGCTGTCCCGGATGTTAGATTCGTTATTTGCCTGCAATAGCATTCCTTTTATTTCTCTGCATTTCCCTGCCTGTTGAAAAGTGAAGATATGTCATTTCCCTTACCCCTGTATCCCAGTTCTTTCAGATAGTTCCTCGCTTGCCTCACTTTGACCTCTATACCGTAGTGTTCCTTTAGATGATTGACAAGTGTGGGAGCGTTCCATTTTTTTCTTGAATAGCCGAACTCCCTTGGTCCGATGTCGAGGTCTTCAATAAGCTGCTGCTTTATTTCGCTGGTGAGTTGTCCGGGGCGTCCCGGCGGCGGCGTTTTCACCACCGCTTCTATTCCGGCGTCGTTGACCTCATGTACCCAGCGTGTCATTGTCTGCCTGCTGAGCCCGAAAGTTTCCTGCAATTCCGAAGGCCGCCATCCATTCTTTATCAGGATAAGCACAGCTATTTTCAGCCCTGTCCATGCACCGGGCAAAGTCTTCGCCATTCTCAGAAGTTCGCGGGTGGTGACAACCTCGTTTTCTATTCTTAGCGGCCCCATGAGAAGAGTATAGCACTACAAAACCCATTTGTCACTATTATTATTGCCCTTTTTTGTTATTTGTTTCCAGTTTTATATACCCTCATTACTGTTGCATCGCCAACGTGTTCTCAAAACAACTACGACAAAATTGAAAAGTGATAATCTTGATAAGATACTATATATCGTCATTTTGCGGTGAGCTTAATTCGGAAAAGTTCCCGGACTTCAGGCCGTTGGCAAAATGTGTTACGGCGTTCGTGTGATGCCGGTCATGTCCCCGAAATTCAAACGATAATTTAAAAACGTATAAGATCAGTATATCATTAGTTTCATAATACATAACCGAGCCAATTGCAAAATTATGTTCGTAGCGAGGTCGAGCGAAATTGTTCAGAACAAGGCGGAGGTGTAAAATCCTCGCAGGCGTACTTGCAGAGTACGTCGAGGACGATTTTGCGCCGACAACGCAGCTATGGACAATAGCAGCCGACCGCAGCAGAATCAGAATT